>JBBDNV010000086.1:0-25537 GCA_040877415.1 Pirellulales bacterium | reverse complement strand
GTAGCAGCATGAAAATTACCTGAAATAGCGCAACATCAAAAAGCGCCAGCGAGGGTAACTCGATGCTCGGCCCTCGCTTGCGCTTCGGGTTAGTGTTGGCCCATGAATAATCCCGGCTAAGCGGCCCCTTCCGTGGCGGCTTGCGGCGACCATGAGCAAGCGCATTGGTGTCGTGCCGCTGCGAGGGCGTGAAGCCGGGGCGCTCGAAGCCGAATCGGCCGCAAACTTTACGGCGCCGACGGTGCAAGGGCGACCGAAGCGGAGAGCCCCCGGATGAGTTACCAGCGGCGTCCCCAACTAGGAGAACCGGCAGGACTGGTAAAGCTCCATGTGAAAAACAACGATTGGGACGGTTTTTCCTTGTCAAACCCCCTGCCGCTTGCCATAATAAGGCGAGTCTTTAGCCGCTCCTGTCTGTCGGACAGTCCGGCTCCGTGGGCGGCGGGGAGTCCGGTTCTGCGATCGCGGGTCTTTGAGCGCGCGAGGAGCAGCCTTCCATGCAGACCATTCGGGTCGCTTTACTTTGCGGTCTTTTGTTCGTGGCGGCGGCTGCGCCGTCGCAAGGCGACGAAGTTGACGACCTGCTGTCCGGCAGGTCGACGACGACGGTGCAAGAAAAAGCGTCGCCCGGGAATCTGCCCCAATCGCCGGCGTTTGAGGACCGGGTTGTGGCCCCGGTGGACTCCAGACCGTTGGTCGACCAGACCCCTTGGGAAATCCCGCTCGGCCACCCGAGCGGCGCGAACGTGTCCCGCGATTCGTCGGCGCGCGTTGATCATCGAAAACCGGCGCCGTCGGAAGTCAATCTTGTGCCCGAGCCAACGGCCATTGCTTTGGCCGCGTTGGCGCTCTTGTACTTCCTGATCTTTTTCCGCCGCCGGCATTTGGCCTAGAACTCCAGCGCGCTTGTGCGCGTGCTTCGTCGGAGCCAGGCGGCTCGCGGTGCGCCCCCTTGCGGGCCATTTTCACGCGCGAGCAGAACTCCCAGCGCGGCGGCGATCAAAAGCGCGGCCGCGATGAGATCGATCGTGCGGGCGAAGCGGCGCTGGCGTGCCAGCGAGCTGGCGCGGCCGGCCAGCGCCGCATACGCCGCCAGCACGGGGAATTCAGTCGCGACGCTGGTTGCGCCCAGAATGAGTATTTGCGGTCCGACGCGCTCGGCGGGTTCGACAAACTGCGGCAAGAGCGCGACGAAAAACACCAGTGCCTTGGGGTTGGTCAGTTGCAGAATAACGCCGCGCGTCCAGAGCCCCACCGACTCGCCGCTTGGCGGTCCTTCGTCGCCCGCGCGGCTGGCAAGGCTCGCCTGGCCCAGGATGGCCCGCATGGCCAGGTAGACAAGGTAGCCGGCGCCGACCCACTTGATCGCGAGAAACCAGTTTCCCGAAGCCAGCATCGCCGCGCCGATGCCGACGGCCGACAGGGCGAACCACACGACATTGGCTGAAACAATTCCCGCGGCCGCAAACAGTCCGCGCCAACCGCCCACGCGCAGTCCTTGCGAAATGACGAACAGCACGGCCGGCCCCGGCGCGATCGACAGCACCGTCTCGGTGATCAGATACATCCACCACACGTGCCAGGTCATGGCCGACAGCGCCTCGCCATCCAAGATGCTTCGCCGGGCGACCCCGCCCAGCGCGTACCGATCTTATAAAGGGGACAGGCACCGAGCGAGTGCTCTTTCGCCGCGAAAATCCCGGAGTGCTCGCCGGTCCCCTTGATTCTGGCGGCCTGAAGTGCTAGCGGCCGACTTTCCGCCACGACGCCCGCGCGTAAAACGGCGGGCTACCCGGTAGGCGCGGCATTGTGTGCAACCGGGCCCAAAGCGGCCAGACGCCGGGAATGGGTGCCGGATGGACGCGTTCACCGCGGATTCTCTCTCGCCCGGCTTCGGGCTAGCACTTGCATTGGGCGGAGAGCGAGGCCGTCGCGTTCTACATTGCCCCGGTGGTGCCTCAGGGCTACAATCCCCCGACCCAAAATGCCCCCCATTTCTTCCTCCCCAAACCGCCGGTGATTCATGAGCATGGCGCGGCGGGCAAGCAGCGAAACCACCAGCCATGCCGAGCAGCTCCGCTACGCGCGCGAAATCATCGCTCTGGAGAGCCGGGCCCTGCAGAACGTGGCCCGCCGGCTCGACGGCGAATTCTGCCGCGCGGTCGAGGCGTTGTTTGCCTGCCAGGGAAGCGCGATCGTGTCGGGCATGGGTAAAGCCGGGCTGGTGGCCCAGAAAATCGCGGCCACGCTGGCATCCACGGGCACGCGCAGCCACTTTCTGCATCCGGCCGAAGCGGTGCACGGCGATTTGGGCCGCATTCGCTCGGACGACGTCGTGCTCATGTTTTCGCAAAGCGGCGAGACGGAAGAAGTCGTGCGCATTTTGCCGTCGCTCGTGGACTTTGGCGTGCAATTGATCGCGCTCACCGCGCGGCGCACCAGCACGCTGGGCCGCGCGGCCCAGGTCACGATCGAGCTGGGGCCGCTCGAAGAAGCCTGCGCGCTGGGACTTGCGCCGAGCACCAGCACCACGGCGATGTTGGCCGTGGGCGACGCGTTGGCCCTGGTCACGAGCCGCATGCGCGACTTTCGCCGCGAGGATTTTGCCCGCTTTCATCCGGCCGGCAGCCTGGGGCGGCAGTTGAGCAGAGTCGCAGAGTTCATGCGCCCGCCGTCGGAGTGCCGCCTGGCCCCCGAGTGGCAGAACGTGCGCGACGTGTTCGTCGAGCACAGCCGCGCAGGCCGTCGAACCGGCGCCATCATGCTCGTCGACAAGGCCGGCAAGTTGGCGGGTTTGTTTACCGATAGCGATTTAGCGCGGCTGTTCGAGCACAAGCGCGACGCGGCGCTCGACCGGCCGATTCGCGAGGTGATGATCCGCTGCCCCGCGACGGTTCCGCAGGGCTCGATGATGCTCGACGCGGTCGCTATCATGGCGGAAAGGAAGATCAGCGAACTGCCGGTCATCGATCGGCGCGGCCGCCCGTGCGGCATGATCGACATTACCGACGTCGTGGCCTTGTTCCCCGAAGCGCGGCTGCCGGATTCGCCGCCGCGCGGGCGGGGCCGCGGGGGCCGCCGGCGTGCCGCGAAGCCCGACGCGGCGGACGCGCCGGTCGTGGCCCGCTTTCCCACTGCCGGGCAAGCCCGCCGCAAACCGCCAGGAGCCCCGCCGAGGGACTGCGCATGAAAGTCGAAGCGCGCTGCCAGCAAATCGAGCTGATTTTGGCCGACGTCGACGGCGTGCTCACCAGCGGCCGGATCATCTTCAACAACCAGGGGATCGAAACCAAGCAGTTTCACATCCGCGACGGCCTGGGCATCCGGATCTGGCAGCGGGCCGGGTATAAGTTCGGGCTGATCACCGGCCGCAGCTCGCACGCGGTCAAGATTCGGGCCGCCGAGCTGGGAATTGAAATCGTGCGCCAAACCGCCGAAGACAAGCTGCCCGTGGCCCAGGAGGTTCTCGCCCAGTTGGGTCTCGAGCCCGGGCGCGTCTGTTACATCGGCGACGATCTGCCCGACGTACCGCTGATGCGCTTCGTGGGACTGGGGGTGGCGGTGGCCGACGCTTGCGAGGAAGCCCGGACCGCTGCTCACTACGTCACCGGGCTCGGGGGCGGATTGGGAGCGGTGCGCGAGACGATCGAAATGATTCTCAAAGCGCAGCGCCGCTGGGGCGATTTGATCCAGAAATACACCACGTGAAATCGAGCGCGATGGCTCAAGCCGCGGTGGCCAAACGGGGAGTGCAGCCTGCGCGGCCCTCGCGCGCGGCGCTCGTGCGTCAAGCGCTGGCCAGCTTCGCTGCCGTCGTCGGCTGCTACTGGCTGTATTGGCTCGTCGCCGTGCCGCTGATCGAGCCCGGCGTGGAAGACCGACCCGTCGACGTCGCGTCGCAGGAAGAGATCGACGCGGCGCGCGGCGACGTCACTTCGCGCCAGCGCGAGGTGGCCCGATACTTCTCGCCCGATGACTGGGAAGCCGACAAGCCGACCATCTGGCAAAGCGGCGAGATGCGGTTGTTGTTCAAGTCGGTGCGGTCCAATCCCGACGGCACCGTCAAGCTGCGGCCTTGCACGCTGATGTTCTTTCCCAAAAGCGGCGGCTCGTCGCCGGCCAAACCCGTGATCATGCGGGCCGTCCAAGGGGCCGACATTCGCTTCGACGAGCCGATCGTGCTCAGGAGCGTCGATCCCAGGAAACGAAAGTTTGTCGGCGCCAACCTGATCGGTCCGATCCGCATCTACCGCGAAGCGAGTGCCCCGGGCGCCGGAGACGACGTCGAGATCACGACCCCCCGGGACGTCGAGATGACCGCCGATCGCGCGTGGACTGCCGAGCCCGTGAATTTCCGCTTCGGCCGCAGTTACGGCAGCGGGCGCGACCTGGAAATCCTGCTCGGGCCACCCCCGGGCGGCCAGCAAACCGACGTCATGCGCGGCGCCACCTTCCGCACGCTGAAACTGAAGCGCGACGTGCGGATGCGGCTGGAAATGGGGAGCGGGCCGCCGGCCGCCGACGCGCACGAGAGACCGCCAAACTCCGCCGAACCGCCGATCGAAATCACCTGCCGGGGCCCTTTCGCTTTCGAAATGGAAGATTACGCCGCTTCCTTCCACGACAAGGTCGACGTCTTTCGACTCAACGCGGCCGGCGAAAGCGACCAGCTTAACTGCTCGCTGCTAACGGTGTATTTCGCTCGGCCGGGTGAGGCGTTGGAAGCCGCGCCGCAACCAGCGGGCGGCAACAGCACGCTGACGTCCCAGGTGCGGCTGATCGAGGCCCGCGGCGATCCGGTTACGATGCGCTCGCCGGCTCAGGGAATGTATGCGCGGTGTAAGGGGGTCGATTACATCCCCGGACCGCCCGGGACGCCCGGCAGCCTCGCGGCCTTCGGACCCGGCGTGATCCACGGAAATCTGCCGAACGACCCGGCCGGCAAATACGTCGCCCAGTGGGCCCGCGAGCTGCGCTTTGAGCCCGACGGACCGCTCGAGCGGGTCACGCTGCGCGGAGCCACGGTGCTCGAGATCGCTCAGATGGGCACGATCACGGCCGACGAGGTGTTCGCCTGGTTGAGCCGCAAACCGCCTGCACCGAATCGGCCCGCGGCCCAGGTCGCACTCAACCGCGGGGCGGCCGCGCCGGCAAATGCCGACGCCTGGCAGATCGAGCGCATCGTGGCCAGGCGCTATCCGCAGCCCGCTGCCCAAAGCCAGGGCGACGTCGTGATCGACGCGCCGCAGCTTTACGCCGTTGCCGGCACGCTGGAAGCGACGATCGAACGACGTCCGCCGGCTCAAGCGCAACCGGCGCCGGCCGTGCCCGCCAATCACGAGCCGCCCCCGCGCGCAAGGCAACGCCCGCCGCAAAACCCCGCCGAGCGATACGAGGTCACCGGCCGCGACGTGCACATCCGGCTGGTGCCCCAGGGCGAAAAACTGGCCGTTGCCGGCGCGACGATCGAACACGACGCCGAGATCAAACGGCTCTCGGCCGCCGGCGGCAAGAACGAAACGTCGCTTCTGGTCAAGGGCGACCGGCTGCACGTGACCGACGCCAATACCGAGGCCACCAAAGTCACGATTGCCGGCAATCCCGGGTACGTTGAGGCCGGCGGCATGACGCTGTGGGGCGCCGCCATCAACCTGGAATCGCAATTCAATCGGCTGTGGATAAGTGGCCCGGGCCGATTGACGATGCCCATCACGCAAGATCTCGACGGCCAGGCCCTGCCGCAGCCGCAGTTTCTGGCGGTCGATTGGAAGACGGAAATGGACTTCCGGTCCGATACCGCCGTGTTTGAGGGGACGGTCGTCGCCCGCACCGAACAGCAACATCTCGACACCGACAAGCTGGAGGCGGTTCTTACGCGAGCCGTCGACTTTGCGCGTGCGGGCGCGGCCGTCGGCAAACAGGGCGAACGGCCCGAGCTGGCAAAGATGCGCTCGTACGGCCGGACGCTGTTGGAAAGCCGGCAAATCGACGACGGCGGCGTGCAGAGTGCATTCAGCCGGATGGAATTGCTCGACTTGTCGGTCGATCGGACGAGCGGCAAGATCGGCGGCCGCGGACCGGGCTGGGTGACGCACGTCACGCGCGGGGGTCCGCAGATTGCCGGGCCGCCGGGGCCCGGCGATGCCCAGCGTGCGCCGCCGATTCCCCCCGACAAGCAATTCACGTATCTCCACGTCACGTTTCGCCGGGGAATCGACGGCGATATCAACCGCCGCGAGATCCGGTTCTTCGATCACACCAAGACGATCTACGGCCCGGTGACCGATTGGAACGCGACGCTCGACGGCCGCGACCCGGCCGCGTTGGGGCAGCAAGGCATGGTCCTGGAAGCCGGCGCGCTGGAAGTGCGCGAAATGAACCGCCGCGAGCACGGCAAGCGCGGCTGGTTCGAGCTCGACGCCTCGGGCGGCGTGGTTGCCGAGGGCCAGCGCTTCACGGCGATCGGCGATCGGCTGACCTATGCCGAAGAGAAAGATCGGCTCATCCTGCGCGGCGATCCGGCGGAAATGTTTCTGGAAAACGAATCCGGTCCGCGCAATGAGACGCGGGCCAAAGAGGTCGGCTATTGGTTCAAGCGGCACTACGTCGCCGTCAGCGGCGCGCAACTGTTGGATCTGGAGCTGCCGGCCGACGCGCAGAAGAAACTCTTTGAAGGCCGCCAGCCGAATCCGCCCGCCGCGCCTCCGCCGCGGTGATTGCCAGGGCGCCACGGGCGGCGAATTAGCGTGCCATGCTCACGCTTGCGTGAGCATGCGCGCGCGGAATGGAAGTACCTTTGTGAGGTGCCATGCTCAGGCGTTTCGCGAGCATGGCACCCGCTAACCGGTGGCCAGCATCTTTTCGACGGCTTCGCGGCCGGTCATGCCGGGCGCGACGCCCAACGCCAGGGCGGCGTTGCTCACTTCCAAAATCTTGGCATTAAACAGATCTTCCGGCTCGCGCAGCGGTTTGGCCGGCGTGCCGCGGGCGATGGCCACGGCCAGGTTGAACTCGTTGGCCGAGCGAATGTCGTAAATCCCGCAGCCGACCAGGCCCTTGGAAGTGTGAATGGCGCAATACTGTCCGCCGGGCCATTGATACGTCGATCCGATGGCCTCTCCGCCGTCGAACTGGAGCGTGCGATTCTGTGCGAGTGGCAGCGACATGGCAGGGCTCCTTCTGGGATAGCACTTTCTGGTCAATTTACCGCCCGGCGGCCTGCCGCCGCCAGGGGTCCAGATTTTATGGTTGATCAAATGATCCGCGTTTGCGACACTCTCCGCAGATTTACCGGAGAAACAGCCAATCGACCCGCCGGCCGTGACGGGGCCCAAGCGATCGGCAACTAACGGTTCAAATACGTCAGACCTCGCATGGCGCAGCTCCAATCAAGTCGCCGAACGCGGACGGCGTCCGAGCTGCGCGGTCTCACCGCATCCTACGGATTGGTTGCCATGTTGCAAGTCGGCCGATACGTCTTCAAGCGCGCGGACGCCCCAGACGAGTTCCAGCAGATTCATCGTCTCAACTATCGCACGTTCGTGGAAGAGATTCCGCAGCATGCGGCCTCGCGGCGCGGCCGCCTCATCGACAAGTTTCACGCCAAGAGCACGTACTTCGTCGCCTTGCTCGATAGCCGCGTCGTCGGAATGCTCAGCGTGCACGATCGGCCGCCGTTTTCCGTGGCCGCCCGGCTCCCCGATCCGTCGATCCTCGATTCCCCCGGGCGGCGGCCCATGGAAGTGCGGCTGTTGGCGGTGGAACCGCGACATCGAGGCGGGCCCGTGCTGGCAGGTTTGCTCTTTTCGGCGCTCGAGCACGCGCGGGACCGCTACGACGACGTTTACATTTCGGGCGTCGCCGAGCGCGTCGAGCTGTACGAGCGGCTCGGCTTTCGGCCCCTCGGCCCGGCGGTGACCAGCGGGGCCGCGGCGTTCGTGCCGATGCGGGTAAGTTTTCCGCTCGACGAGAAAGTGGAAAAGCTTGCCCGGCAGTGGAGCTCTCGCCTGGCGCGGCTGACAAATGGCGCCGCCAGCCGTGCCGCGGACCGTGCCGCGGACAAGTCCGCTCTCGGGGACGGCCATTTGAGCAATCGCACAAACGGCGCCGGGCGTCGTTCGGGCGCCCGGCACATTCGAGCCGAGCGGGCCCATCGCGTTTCACTGCTGCCGGGTCCCGTGGCCGTTTCGCCGGCGGTGCGCGCCGCTTTCGAAAGTCGGCCGGTAAACCATCGCCATCCGGAGTTCATCGCCCGCTTTGAAAACGTGCGGCAGGTGCTGGGCAAGCTGGTCGGCGGCCGTCAGGTGGCTTTGCTTCACGGCAGCGGCACGCTGGCCAACGAGACGATCGCCGCCGCGCTGGCGGCGGAAATCGAGCCAACGCCAAATGTCAGCCCACGCCACTCGTCGACTCGCGGCGTGATTCTGATCAACGGCGAGTTCGGCCACCGGCTCGCCGACGAGGCCGAGCGATTCGGTCTCTCGCCGCGCGTTTTGAGCTGGGCGTGGGGCAAACCGTGGAACCTGGCCGAAGTCGAGGCCGCCTTGGACCGCGAACCGCCGGGGAGCTGGGTGTGGGGCGTGCACCTCGAATCGAGCACCGGCGTGCTCAACGATCTGCCGGGCCTCGTGCGAGCCGCGCAATCGCGCGGCGTGCGCGTGTGCGCCGATTGCATGAGCAGCCTGGGCGCCGTGCCGCTCGATTTGGGCGACGTCTACCTGGCATCCGGCACGTCCGGCAAATCGTTGGGCGCGTACGCGGGCATCGCCATGGTTTTTGCCGATGCACGCGCTTTGCCGCGCATCGAATTGAGCCGCTTGCCGAGCTACCTCGATCTCGCCGCCATGCTGTCGACGGTCGGGCCGCGATTCACGTTCCCATGGTCTACGATCGCCGCGCTCGACGCGGCGCTCGGCGATTACAAAAGCGAGCAGCCGGCCGCGACGCGCTACAAGCGTTATGCCAGGCTCGGGGCGTTCGTTCGCGGCCAATTGCGGGCATTGGGGATCGCGCCGCTTGCCGACGAAGCGATTGCCGGTCCCGTGCTGACCACGTTCTCGCCGCCCGGGGGCGAGAGTGCCCTGGCACTCGTCGAGCGCTCGCGAGCGGCCGGATTCGAGATCGCCGGCGAGAGCCAATACTTAAGCCAGCGCCGAGTGGTGCAAATCGCCACCATGGGCACCACGAGCCGCGCGGACGTGTCCGCTTTCTGTCAATACCTGCGCGGCTCCGCCGCGAGCTGAACCGGGCGGCGGGGGCCGATGCGATCGGTCAGCCCACCCAGATCGGGCTCGACCAGGCGATGTGGCCGTTATGTTGCGTGGCGCGCACGTAGTACCAATCCGGCCCCGGGCGCCCGGCATCGGCCCGATCGTGCCAGCGGATGGCGGCGGAATACTCGCTGGGGCCGACCAGCCGGCTGATGATGAAGCTTTCGGTGGTAAAGCCGCCGGTGAATTCCACGACGTTGTCGCGGGCCAGATCGGCCAGCCGGGCCTCGACGTTCATCGCGGACGGTTTGCGCAGTTGGACGGAAAGCACCGCGTCCGGGCCCCCCTCGATTTCGCACACCACCGACTTGGTCGGATCCTCGGCGAAGCAGTCATTGCGGGTCGTAAACGCCTGGAGCTCCAGCTCGGTGTCGGAGACCGCGCGCAAGCGGTCGCGCAGCTCCTCGCCGAACGGCGCCGCCTGGAAACACGCAAGCGCGCGGTGAAACCGGCCGCCGGCGATGCGCAGCGTCATATCCCACGCACAAACCCGGGCCAAATCGAGCGCCGCCCACGGTCCCCAGCCGAACTGCACGCGGCATTTGACCCGTCCGGGCAACCGCGGCGGAGTGTGGGCGTGATCTTCGGGAAAATGGCGTTCGATCACCCGGCCGCCGCGCACCAGCTCGACCATCGCGAGCGAATCCTGCGCTTCGACGCGCACGTCGATCTGGCGGTCGGCGACCGCGAGAAGCTGCGAGCCCATCGGCTGGCCATTGAGCGAAACTTCCATCACGATGCGATCGCCGGAGAGCGCGTACGTGCGCCGCGCGCGAATCGCCTCGATGAGCGAAGCGGCCGACAGCGATTCGGCCCACACGCCGCACACGCCCTCGCCATAAGCGCCGGGGTATCCCCGGTGATCGTCCGAAGAGGCGACGAAGCCGAAGCGAAGCCCTTTTTCGAGCTGGCGGCCGATCATGTTGGCCGTCGCGCGCCCGCCCAGGCTGTGGCGCAGCATCGGATACGGCGCGCGGTCCGTCTCGGTGCAGCCGTGTTCCGAAAAAACTTCGACAACCGGCGAAACCGAGGAGCGGAAGTGCGAAAAGTTCGCGCCGCGCCAGCCTTGCTTGTAGCCCACGTGGTGCGGAATGGCCAAGGCGCCTTTGCGGTCGGCAAAGTCGAGCAGCTTTTCCACGTGATCGGGCAGAAACAAGTCGCCCTGGTCCTCGGGAAAGATCAGGCAGTAGTCGCCAAAGCCGCTGGAATGCCACTCGTAGCCCAAAAGCGCCACGAATTGGTCGTCGTTCGCCTCGCGAATCAGCCGGCGCGTTTTCGGCCAATGGTCCGAATGAACCTTGAAGCCATTGACCCACAGCATGTGGCGGTTCTCGGGCATTTGGGGCATGTCGTGCCACGAGGCGTGCCCGGTGAAGGCGAAAAAGTCCAAATGCTCGCGGGCCAAATCGATCGACCGCTCGAGCGACCCCTTGGCGTAGCCGACGGCGTTGTGATTGTGCAAGTCGCCGAAAAAGAGCTTGTGACGGGCGCCGTTGTTCGTCGTTTCAGCGGCCCGGCCGAGCATGGCCGACATCGCCGTCCAGCCGAAAATAGAGGCGGAAAGCGCGTCACGATGAAATTGGCGGCGTGAGCTGGCCATCGTTCGAGAATCCTCCAAAATGACGTCTGCGCGGGCTATTTCTTGGCGGCGGTCGCGGTGAGCCACAAGAGGGCGGTGCGGGCCGTGTGATTGGGAATCGCGGTTGTTGCGGTGCGCGTGAGCTTGCTTGCCCCATTGGCTTCGGCGTGAATTCGAATCGGGCCGGAAAACGGGCCGCCCCTCGTCGTTAGCGACAACTTTACCGCTTTGGCCGAGTCGCCGCTGGCCGTCGAAGTGACTTGCGCGGCAGCGATTGAATCGGGCAAGCCAGTGACGGTAAAGCCAATCTCCTCGGCAAAGCCGTTTTGCCGGTCGACCGAAAGGGTGATCTCGGCCGGCTTGTCGGGTGTAGCGATGTAAGCGTGCGTATCGGCCGTGACTTCGTACGAAGGCTTGGCCGGCCTTGCGCGCAGTCGGTAGACCTGCCGGGAGCTTCCCTGGCGATTCAAGTCGCTCACCAACACGCGAAACGAACCGTCGGCAGGCGGCGAGAAGGTTAAAAATGGATCGCGGGCACTCGTCACATCGTCGACGCGGGCCAGCGATTTGCCCGCCCCGTCGGTCGCCTCGAGCACCGCGTCGAGCGGATAGCCCAGCGCGCGACTTTCGAGCTGAAATACCAGCGGCTGGCCCTGTTTGCCGTCGAAGCTGAAGGCGTCGACGTCGCCGGGGCGTCCGATGCGGCCGGTCATCGTCACGGGCAGCGCGATCGCCTGCGGTGATGCGGGTTCGTTCGGTTCGCTTTCGACCAGCGTGTCGTGCGGCTCGACGGCCACAACGGCGGTATTGGCCAATTGCGGATCGGCGATCTCAAAGCGTTCGCCCTCGGGCTTGATCGTAATCACCCGGAGCGATTCGGGGATGTTCCAGCCCTCAAGCTCGACGCGCGTTTCACGGTCGCGCGTGACGGCCAGCGGCCAGGCGTAGTCGACGAAGCCCGCCGTGGTAAGCGTGAGGCGATAGAGATAGCGATCGCCGCCGGCAAAGGCGATCGAGCTGCCGGGGGTCGACGGAAAGCCGAATACGCGGACCAGGTAATTGCCGTCGGCCGGCGCGGTAAAGATGATTTCGGGATCGAGCCCGCGCTGGTCGTGGTTGTAGGCGAGCTGTCCGCCGGCCGGCAGTACGACGTGCATCACCGCGTCCATTGGCGAGCCGAGCGTCTCGTGTCCGGCCAGCGAGGCGACCAGCGTTTGGCCCTTTGCCAGGCTGACGGCAAAATGGTCGACGTCGCCGCCCACGGCCAGGCGGCCGTTGGCGACGACCGTGGAGGAAGGGGTCGCCTGAGCCTTGTGTGGCGCGTTGTTCGATTCGGTTTCGACGAACTCGGGCAACGTGCCGACGACGAACGGCTGGGGCGGCGCGGCCCCCTCGGCATCATGCAAGCGAATCCAATACAATCCCGGCGCCGCGTCGGGGGCGATGGCCACCGACAACTTTCCTTTGTCGCTTGCCGGCGAGATGGTCAAGCCGGGCCGATCGACCCACGCCTGCGCCGGCCAATTGGGAAACTTGCCGCCAGCGAAAACTTCGACCGTCGTCCCGCGCTGCCCGCCAGCGGGAAATAGCGAGCTCACCTCGGGACCGGCGGCGCTTGCCCAATGTGGATCAGCCGTAGCCAGCAGCGCAACTGTCACCCACGTCCAAAACAGGGTGATGCCGTGCTCACGCTGGCGTGAGCATGCTGCGCGATTGAGAGTTGCGTTCGCCGCGGACATGTGAAAGCTTAAGCGCGACTCGGGGTTTATTGGTGATTTCATGCTCACCTAAGTGAGCATGACACGCGAAACGATGGCCTGGCGCCCCCGTTGTAGTCTGACCAACCGCGAGGCGTTTTCAACCCATCAATTCCGTGATCGGCTGCGGATCGCTGACCAGGTGAACGGGTCGGCCCAGCGGAGTGTGGTAGATCTTGCCCGGGTCGATGCCCAGCTTGCGGTACACGCTCGAGACGAAATTTTCGGGCGAGAGGATCCGCTCGCAGGCCGAGTGGCCGTTGCGATCGGTTGCGCCTACGACTTGTCCGCCGGGAGTGCCGGCGCCTGCGAAGAGGATCGACATGGCATTGGCCCAATGGTCGCGGCCGGGCGAGCTACGATCGGCCAGTTGCGAGATCTTGGGCGTGCGGCCGAATTCGCCGAGGGCCACGACGAGCGTGGTTTCGAGCATCCCGCGCTGGTCGAGATCCTCGATGAGCGTGGCGATGGCGTTTTCAAACGGCGGCAATTTGTTGGGCAGGCCGGAGAAGATTTCGGAGTGATGGTCCCAGCCGCCGTCGTAGAGCGTGACGAATGGAACGCCGGCCTCGACCAGGCGGCGCGCGAGCAGGGCCCGCTGGCCGAACGAATTGCGGCCGTAGGCGTCGCGCACCTTTTCCGGCTCGGCGTGGATGTCGAACGCCTTTTGCGCCGCGGGGCTGCTCATCAGGTTGTACCCCTGGCGGTAATACTCGTCCGAGGCATTGACCGGGTCGGCCGCCGCCTTGTCGCTGATCCGCTGGAAACGGTCGACCAGTTGCCGCAGATCGCGGCGCGTGTGAAAGCGGTCGTCGGTGAGTCCCGCGGGCAGGGCCACGTCGCGCACGCGGAAGTCCCTTTTGGCCGGATCGTCGGACACCACGAACGGCGCGTACTTGGCGCCCAGGAAGTTGGGCCCGCCGGAACGCGACATGCTGGGCATCGAGAAATAGGCCGGCAACCCCTCGGGCGCCCCGCGTTCGTAGGCCGCGACCGAGCCCATGCTGGGATGGAAGCTGACGAACGCGCCGCAGCCGACCGGGATGCGCGGCGGGGCGCCGGTCATCATGTAGTGGTTGCCGGCGCCGTGGTTCCCCTGGTTGTGGCACACGGAGCGGATGACGGCGATCTTGTCGGCGATGCCGGCCAGCCGGGTCAGGTACTGCGAGAAAAAGACGCCGGGAATCTTGGTGCGAATCGGCTTGAACTCGCCGCGGATTTCGGCCGGGGCCTCGGGCTTGGGATCGAACGTTTCGAAATGCGTTGGCCCGCCGTCCATCCAGACCAGGATGCAACTGGCCGGCTTGCGCGCAGCGGCGGTTGTTTCGGCCGCCAGGCCCTGAAGCCGCAACAGATGGACGAAACTGCCCCCGGCCAGCAGGCCGAGCCCCAGTTGCAGGCAATCGCGGCGAGTGATCCCCTCGCAGTTGATGTGGTTGGCCATCGGTTCCCTAATCCTTGAAAATAAACTCCGGGGTATTCACCAGCGCCCACATCAGGTCTTCGGTAGCCTGCCGCCGATCGGCGGCGGCTTCGAAGGCGGCCGTTACGGCTTGCCGTTCGTCGCCCGCGGGAAAACGGCTGTACATGAGCAGGTACAGCTCGTCGACGATTTCGTGCGGCGGCTTGCCGCCGGCCGCAAGCATCGCGGCGGTGCCAGCGTCGTGCGAAATCTTCTTGTGAATCTCGGGCGAATTCATCAGGTGCAAGGCCTGCACGATCGTCGAATCGGCCACGCGCTCGTACGGCGGGTCCTGATTGGCGTCCGGGCGGCCGAAGGCGTCCAGAAACAGCGAGCCGACGCGGTGCGTCCAGATCTCGATGCTGCGCGAGCCGGGGGACATGGCGTCAAATTCCTCGGGAACCCCAGTCACGTCGCACACGGCGTCCAAGAGCACTTCCGCCCGCAGCCTGCGGCGCAGATGGCGCGAGTAATTGCGAGTGTCGGAGACGTTTCGCTGATTGGGGATCGACGACAGCGAGTAGACGTGAGACGTCAGGATCCGGCGGATCAATCTTTTCAGGTCAAAGCTCTGCTGTCGAAAGTCATCGGCCAGCGCCGCCAAGAGGGCCGGATTGCTGGGCGGATTGGTGGCCCGTAAATCGTCGACCGCCTCGACCAGCCCCAACCCCATCAACTCGGCCCACACGCGGTTGACCGCCACCTGGGTGAAATACCGATTGTCGGACGCGGTGATCCAATCGGCCAAAGCCGCGCGCGGGTCTTCGCCGGGCTCGACCGCGCGGGCCTTGCCGAACAGGGGGCGAGGTTCGAGCACTTCTTTGGTGATCGGGTGGACGACCGAGCCCGAGTCGGCCACATAGACGATCTCTTCGCCGCCGGAGATCGGGGCCGAAATGCCTTCGCCCTTGTGAGTCACGCGGGAGAAGTACGCGGCCAGACTGTAAAAGTCGTTTTGGCCCCACACTTCAAACGGATGATGGTGACACTTGGCGCATTCCAGGCGGATGCCGAGGAAGAGCTGACTGACGATGGGCGTGATTTCGTCCGGCGTGCGGCGATCGCGAAACAACGTGGCCGCGCCGTTGCGCCATGTGCTCCCCTCGGCGGTCAACAGTTCGCGCACGAACTGGTCGTACGGCTTGTTCTCGCGGAAGGCCTGTCGAATCCAGGCGTCGAAGGCCATGGTGGGCTTGATGCCCACGTGGTACGGATTGGGCCGCAGCAGGTCGGCCCACTTGTTGGCCCAATAGTCGGCGTACTCGGGCCGGGCCAACAGCGCGTCGACCAACTCTTCGCGCTTGGTGGGGGCGTCGCTTTTGAGAAACTCGCGGGCTTCGGCGGGAGAGGGGAGCCGGCCGATGACGTCGAGATACGCGCGGCGCAGGAAAGTGTGGTCCGCCGCCGGCTCGCTGGGGACGATGCCCAGGGTTTCGAGCTTGTCCCACACCAGGCCGTCGATGAAGTTGTTGCGAGGCAGCCGGGCATAGACTTGTCCGTCGACCGAGCCTTCGATCGGAATGGCCGTGTTCCAGGCGGCGATGTGGTTCATGTAGCGGATCATCAACGTCGCCTCGCCAGGGAGCCCGCCGGTTTTGACCAGCCCGCCCTCGACCGAAACCACGCCCGGTTCGTTCGACTTAAAATCAGTGAGTCGCGTAACGTCGCGGACCGAGCCGTCGGAATAGTGCGCCAGCACCTTGAGCTGTTCGGCCGCGGCGGCCGCCATGACGTGTTCGGCGGGTTCGACCGTGATGTGGTCCAGCTTCGGAGCATGGGGCGCAAAGCGCGGCATGCCGGAGGCGATCCAGCGGCGCAGGGTCTCATATTCTGCGCTCCCCTCTTCCAGCCGCTTGCCGCCGCCGTGCGGCAGCCGCATCGAGGGCTTGAGCAATAGCAGGCTGTTTTCCGGAGCGGCCGGAAAGACCCGCCGGCCCTGGCTTTCACGGGCGATCGCCGAGAAGTCGAAATCGGGGTCGAAGCCCAACAGCGAAAGGGCGAACCCGTTCTGCCCGCGCGCTTTGCCATGACAGGCCCCGGCGTTGCAGCCGGCCGCGGCGAGGACCGGCAGCACGTCCAACTCGAAGTTCACTTCGCCGCTGACACTCGCCGGAGCAGGGGGCGCATCCTGTGGAACCCCTGGACCATCTGCCCGGGCGACGCCCGACGATACGGCCAGGCCAATCGCTAGTGCAAGCGCTCGAGGGGGGCAGGCGCCGGACATGGGCGGGCTCAAGGCGGGAGGGCGGGTGGAGGGATCCGCTATTGCCCCTTTAATTTAGGCGATCTGGCTCCTGAAATCAACGGTTTTTTATCGGTCGCCCGGGCCATTGCCAGCGGGCAATTACAGCGCGGGGCGGATCTACTTCACCACGGTCACTTCCGGCAGCGCCTCTTTGAGCTTGGCGATTCCCGCGTCGGTGACCTGGGTTTGCCAGACGTAGAGCTTTTTGAGGTTCTTGAGACCCCCCAGATGCGCCAGTCCGGCGTCAGTCACCGCGGTGCCGTAGAGGTTGAGGTATTCGAGATTGCCCAGGTCCTTGAGGTGCGCGAGTCCCGCGTCGGTGATCTTGGTTTTCTCCAGGTGCAGCTTCACCAGCGTGGCGATTGGCGCCAGGTGCGCCAATCCCGCGTCGGTGATTTGCGTGTCCTTCAGGTCGAGTTGCACCACCTTGGGAAGCGTTTTCACCTGTGCCAAACCGTCATCGGCAAGCGACGCGCCGCCCAGGTGAAAATCGACGACCAGCGAATCGTCGTTTTGCGCTAACTGCATCACGGTGCCGCCGATTTTCTGAATCTCGGCAATCGCGGCCTGCGCCTCGGGCGAGGGGGGCCCCGACGTCTTGGCCGGCTCGGGTTCCGCCGGAGCCGGAGTTGTCGGCGAGGGAGTTGGCTCAGACTCCGGCTTGTCGGTCGCCGCCACCGCGGCCGGGGCGTCGCCGCCGGGCAGCTTGTGCTGGGCAATCAATTCGCCGAAGGTGGGCGATTTTTCATCGCCCGATTTCATGGCGGCCACTGCCTCGAACGCGGCGACGATCTCGGCTTTGACCTTTTCCGGCTCCGCCTTCAGCCGGGCGGGCTTGAAATTGTCCTTGTCCAGAAGCATCGACAACTGTGTGCCGTAAGGATTGCGCATCTTCTTGGGCTTGCCCGTTACGTGGCAGACGTCGCACTTGACCTTTCCGGTCACCAGCGCGGCAAACTCCTTGTCCTTCTCGTCGCTCGAATCGGCCTTGAGATAAGTGGCCTGAAATTGCTGGAAGATCGGAGGAAGCGCCCGGGCCGGCCGCATGAGGGGTCCCAATAACAGCACGAAACAAACGGCAAAGAAGACGACACGTTGCCGATTCATCAGTAGTCTCCCCGGAAACCAGGTGTACCCAACTTAATCCGGGCTATTATGGGTTGGGTAACGTGGGCGCGTCAAATGTGGGCGCGTCAAATCCCGGGGGGAAAAAGCGCGCCCGGCGGCGAGCAAGTCGGGGATGTCGCGCGCGAGCGGGAGCGCGCGAGCGGGAGATTTGTGTCCGGCCCGTGTATGGGTTACGCTCGACGGAGCGTTGAAAGCAGTGGGATTTTGGATTTTCTCTGCCGCCAGGTTCATCAATCGAGGGTTGCCATGCCCGCCAAGCCGCAATCGATCGCCCGCGGAGTTTTGCTTTTCGTCGCCATCCTCGGTTTCGTGGTCCTTTGTTTTATCGCCGGGGTGCGGCCGGCGTGGACTGCGCAACAGGCCGAGCCCGCCCCGAAGCAGGAAATTTTGGGTGCCTGGCAGGGAACGTTGAAACTCGGCGGCATCGAGTTGCGCGTGGTGCTGAAAATCGCCCGCAACGAGCAGGGGCAATACCAGGCCACGCTCGACAGTCCCGATCAGGGTGCCAAGGGAATCCCTGTTGCCGCGTTTTCGCGCGAAGGCAACGAGATCACCGCCGACATCAAGCGGGTCGCGGGATTCTACACCGGCACGCTCGCCGATAACGGAACCGAGATCAAGGGAAAGTGGAAACAGGCGGGGCAGGAATTGGCCCTCGATCTGAAACGTCTCGACAAAGAACCCGACTACCGCCGTCCGCAGGATCCCCAACAACCTTACCCGTATCGCGCGGAGGAAGTCACTTACACGAACGATTCCGCCAAGGTGACCCTGGCCGGCACGCTGACCTTGCCAACGAGCGACCGCCCGGTGCCGGCCGTGCTGTTGATCAGCGGCTCCGGCCCGCAGGACCGCGACGAAGCCTTGTTGGGCCATCGGCCGTTTTTGGTGCTGGCCGACCATCTCACGCGGCGCGGCATTGCCGTGCTGCGCGTCGACGACCGCGGCGTGGGCGGTTCGAGCGGAAACACCATGACTTCGACCACCGATGACGTGGCTGGCGACGTGCTGGCCGGCGTCGCCTATTTGAAGACCCGGGGGGAAATCGATCCCAAGCACATCGGGCTCATCGGGCACAGCGAAGGGGGGCTGGTCGCGCCATTGGCCGCCAGCCGCTCGGCCGACGTCGCCTTCATCGTGCTCATGGCCGGCACCGGAGTGACGGGCGACGAGATCGTGTATCGTCAGGGTGAACTAATTGCCCAAGCCGCCGGAGCCGACGCCGCGGCAGTCGCCAAGTCGCGCGACGCGCAGAAGCGGTTGTTCGAGATTGCCAAACAGGAAAGCGACCCGGCCAAAGCCGAACAGCGCATTCGCGAGGCGATTTCCGAGGTGATTGCGAAAGAGGTGGGCTCGCCCGAGGCGCGCAAGGGTGCCGAGGCCCAGGTCGCGGCACAGGCCAAAGTCATCCTGACTCCCTGGTTCCGGTATTTTTTGACCTACGACCCTCTGCCCGCCCTGCGCAAGGTGCGCTGCCCGGTGCTGGCCATCAACGGCGAAAAGGATCTGCAAGTCGATCCTGCGCAAAACCTGCCGCCCATCGAAACGGCGCTCAAAGAGGCGGGCAACGCGGATTTTACGGTGAAAGTGTTTCCCGGGCTGAACCACCTGTTCCAGCACTGTCAGACCGGCTCGCCCACCGAATATGGCAGGATTGAAGAGACGATCTCGCCTGAAGTTCTGGAACTGATCGCCGGCTGGATTGCCGAGCACACGAAATAACCAGGGCGGCGGCGTTTCGTTGAGATCCTTGCCGCCGACCGGCCCCGGCGCCACGTGAACCAGCCCATGGCTTCCGCCCGAAAACGCGTTGTGGTCGTCGGCGGAGGGATCACTGGACTGGCGGCGGCGCATCGGCTCGGGGAACTCGATCCGGCGCTCGAGGTGACGCTGCTGGAAGCCGGCAAGCGCATCGGCGGCGTCATCGAGACGGTGCGCCGCGACGGCCTTTTGATCGAACGCAGCGCCGACAATTTCATGACCAGCGTTCCCTGGGCGGTGGATCTTTGCCGGCGCGTCGGGCTGGCCGACCAGTTGATACCGACGACGAGCGACCGGCGCGGCGCGCTGGTCGTGCATCGCGGCCGCCTGGTGCGCGTACCGGCGGGATTCATGCTGATGGCGCCCGCGCGGATCTGGCCGCTGGTGACGACGCCCCTATTGAGCCCCTGGGGAAAGCTGCGGCTGCTGGCGGAATATTTCGTGCCGCGCCGCAAGAGCTCGGACGACGAAAGCCTGGCTTCATTCGCGCGCCGCCGGTTGGGACGCGAGGCCTTCGAGCGCATCGTGCAGCCGCTCATGGGCGGCATTTATACGGCCGATGCCGAAAAGCTCAGCCTGAAGGCCACGATGCCGCGCTTCGTCGAGATGGAACGCCGCTACGGCGGCCTGATCCGCGGCGCGCGGGCGGCTGGCGGCGGCCCGGGCCACCAGCCCGCCGAGAGCGGCGCCCGCTATGGACTGTTCGTGACGCCGCGCGAAGGACTCACCAGCCTGGTCGAGGCCATCGCCGCGAGACTGCCGGAGGGTTGCGTGCGGCTGGGCAGCCCCGTGGAACGGATTGCGCAGCAAGCGGACGGCACGTGGACGGTGAAGATCGCCGGCCGCGCAGGGCCGCCGGCCGACGTGGCGTGCGACGCGGTGATCGTGGCCACGCAAGCGCCGGTGGCATCCGCCCTGCTTTCGGAATTGGATCGCGGGCTGGCCGCCGATTTGGCGCGCATCGAGTATGCCGGCACGTCGATCGTTTCTCTCGTCTACCGGCGCAACCAGATTGCGCATCGGCTGGACGGATTCGGTTTCGTCGTGCCGGCGCGCGAGAAGCGGCGGATTCTGGCCGGCAGTTTCTCGAGCATCAAGTTCGCCGGCCGCGCTCCGGACAATTTGGTGCTGGTGCGGGTGTTCATTGGCGGGGCGTGCCAGAGCGAGCTGGCCGACCTGCCCGACAACGAGCTGCGCGAGATCGCCGCCGACGAATTGCGCGAGTTGCTGGGCACGAGCGGCCAGCCGCTCTTTCTCGACGTCGCCCGCTGGCCGCGGTCGATGCCCCAATATCACCTGGGGCATTGCGAGCTGGTCGGGGCGATCCAGCGCGGTATGGCGCGCTGGCCGCGGATCGCGCTAGCGGGAAACGCCTATCACGGCGTCGGCATTCCCAATTGCATTCACAGCGGCGAAACGGCCGCCGAGCGGATCGCCGCCCAGCTCACGAAATCCCCCGGCGAAGCGAAATCCCCCGGCGAAGCCGGGGGCTGAATCGAGCAGTGTGACCCCGGCCGCTTTAGCCCCCGGCTTTGCCGGGGGATTCGTCACTTTTGCCGTTGTCGCCGCCGCCAGGCGTACGCCGCCAGCAGCACCAGCCCGCAGCCCGCCATCGCGATCGAACCGGGCTCGGGCACAACCACAAGATCCAGTCCGAGAATGCCCGTTGGCTCGTCGAAGGTTACCCAGTTATAGGGCGATTCCCGCTCGTCGAGAATCTCGAAGTCGGGAGTGATAAACAGACTATCCAGCAGGTAATTCATGCCCAGCACGCCGTCCAGAATCAGCGACTCATCGGTCAGGGGATCGCGGACCGAAAAATCCTCGACGAGTATGGGAGTCCCGCGATACCGGATGTTGTCGGGATCGGCGAGATCGTCGCTTCCTTCGAGCGTTTGGAGCACCAGCTCGTCGGCATAGAAGCCGGCCCACGTCACGACGCCAGCCAAACCCTGCAACTGCACCACGAATTGGTTTTCCAGCGGCAAGGGCGGCTCGTCGGGGTTTTCCGGGTCGAATATTTCCAGTTGGGGGTCGTCGGTGCCCTGAGTGCCTTCCACGAAGCGAATGTGCATACTGGCCGCCATGCGCGACGAGATGAACGACGCGGCGCCTCCCGTGTCCAACAGAAAGCTGCCCCTCGCCTCGTGCCCCCCGAACGACATGGTCACCGGCGGCGTATTGTCCGGCGGCGGGTTGTCCTCGAGTTGCAACAGCGGGTTGGGGCCGATGAACGGGTTGTGATTCAACTGCGGAGGATCGGCCGGAAGTTCGTCCGGACCGATCGTTTGAGTGAACCGGTCGAAGTCCGCGTAGCTCATCTGCACGTGATGGCTCGTCTCGGGAATGCCCGGATTGGTGTACTCGGTTTCCTCGTTGAACGGCGTGCCCGGATTGTAGATGTACGTCGGCGCGCTGAGCAGCAGCGGGATCGCTTGCCGCGGGTCGATCACCACCGTTTTGCCCATCATCGCCGGCATGCCATAGACGTCGAAAATGCTGAGCTCGGTGTCCGTCGGGCCAAGCTGCAAGCGCATCGGAGCGTAGACCTGATTGTAGACCGTCTCGTACGTCTCCAGGTTGCCCCAGTCCGGATCGTTCGTCCCGGAGATGCGCAGCGTGAGCGGCGGAGAGACGTCAAAATGAGTTTCCCCGCCGATGGCGACGTCCGTGTGTACGACCCCGGGCGTCCGCGGCAAATCCAGCAAAAAGGCGGTCAGCTCGCTGATGACCACGCCGCTCGAACCCGTGTCCAGGAATCCCTGGATATTGAAACCGAGAAACTCACTCGAATACGGGGGGCTGCCGGGGGCGGGCTGCAGCAGGCCGTTGACCAGCGGATTGCTCACGGTCACGGGCTGAACGTGTTCGATATCGACGCAAAGCGCCGTGCGCGCGCCGACGAGCGGCGCCGCCAACAACAGCGACGCCAGCGACGCCGGCCGCCAGGCGGATTTCACGATTTTGAATATCGTCATCAAGTGTGTGCCTTCGAAAAACGGCGAATTCTTCCATCCGACAAATACCGTCGCGCGCACGCTTGGCAGACGCGCGCAAGCGCACGGCGAACGCCGGAAAAGACCCAACGCACGGTGAAAGGTGAGAGCCGCGAGAGATGAGCCGGCAAAAAAACCGGTCTGGCGCGCGAGCGCGCCGCCGACGGGCGAAAGCTCTCAATTGTGAATCATTAGGCCGATCGAAAAGGCCCGAGACCCGGACACACATTCCCAACACTTGCCACGATACGGGGATTTGGCGCGGCCGTCAAGCCTTTTTCGCGAATTCTTGCCGCTCGGGCTACCCGCTCGCGTGTACGGTGACTCGCGCGCCCGGAGGCGCCGGCATTCTCGCAATCCAGCGGCGGCGCGTGTAACATAGCGGCTCACCGGCGCCGACTCGCCGGCAGCTCTCCCATCCATGTGATCTTCCAAGACTCCCCGCGAGGTTCGCAAAGCCACATGAACGACCGGCCCCGACCCTGGTTTCGCGAGCTGAATCGCTACCATTGGTTCGTCCTGATCGTCGCCGCGCTGGGCTGGCTGTTCGACACGATGGACCAGCAACTCTTCACGCTGGCTCGCCGGCCGGCGATGCTGGAACTGGTCGGGCGGCAGACTTCCGAGGGTGAAGTGCTCTCTGAGAAAGAGAAGTCCGACAACCTCGCCGAGGTCAACAAGTATGCCGGCTTCGCGACCTCGATCTTTCTGATCGGCTGGGCCAGCGGCGGGCTGTTTTTCGGCGTCCTGGGCGACCGTATCGGCCGGGCCAAGACGATGATCTGGACGATCCTCATCTATTCACTTTTCACGGGTCTAAGCGCGCTGTCGGTGGGATTCTGGGACTTCGCCTTCTATCGGTTTTTGACCGGACTGGGTGTAGGGGGCGAGTTTGCAGTCGGCGTCTCGCTCGTGGCCGAGGTTATGCCCGATCATGCCAGGCCCTATGCACTGGGCTTACTGCAAGCCCTTTCGGCGGTGGGAAATGTTTCCGCAGCGTTTATCAGCATGGGCATGACCCACCTGGGTAGCACGGGGACGATCAGTAGTCCCTGGCGCGTGATGTTTGTGGTCGGCACGGTGCCGGCGCTGTTGGCACTGTTAATCCGCCGCCGCCTGAAGGAGCCCGAGCGGTGGCAGGCTGTCGCCGCGCACGAAAAACCTTCGCACTTGGGTTCCTACAGCGATTTGTTCGGCGATCCGCGCTGGCGCCGCAATGCCATCGTGGGCATGCTGCTGGCGTTTGCCGGCGTGGTGGGCCTGTGGGGAATTGGGTTTTTCAGCTACGACCTGATCGCCACCATGCTGCGCGATCACTTCGAGGCCCAGGGATTGAGCAAGGCGAAAATCGACGCCAGCGTGGGCTTCTGGACCGGCATCACCTCCATCGTGCAAAACGCCGGCGGTTTCTGCGGCATTTATGCGTTCAGCGTGATCACCCACTACACGGGCCGCAAGCCGGCATTCGCCGTGTCGTTCGTGGCGGCGATGCTGAGTACTGCCTTTGTGTTCGCCTACATTCAGGAAGTCAGCCAGATCGTGTGGTTGATCCCGATCTTCATTATGGGCTTTTGCCAATTGGCCCTGTTCGGCGGCTACGCGATCTATTTCCCCGAGCTGTTCCCCACGCGGCTGCGCAGCACGGGCACGTCGTTCTGCTACAACGTCGGTCGCTTCGTGGCGGCGATCGGCCCCTTCACGTTCGGGTATCTCACGAGCGTCGTCTTTGCCGATCCGACGGCCTCGGCCGACGTTCCGATGCGCTACGCCGGCGTCAGCATGTGCGGCATCTTCCTTTTGGGATTGGCCGTGCTGCCCTTCGCGCCCGAAACCAAGGGCCAGCCCCTGCCGGAATAGATTAGCCCCCAGCCATCGGCGACGGCGGTGTGCCGATCAAACAAATCGCTCCGTCGCCGTTGGCTCCGGGCTAAACGAAACACCGTAGAACGGGGCGGCTGGCAGAGCGGTGCGACGCTGCACCAGTTCCACGATCGCATCGACTTCAGCATTCGATAGCGGCGCGACGTAGGATTCCGCCGGGGGGCGGGCCACGGTGTACACCTGCACGAGCCTGATCTGCCCGCCCGCGGCCGTGATTTCGTTGAGCCGATCGCAAAACGCCGAAAGCTCGTCGGCACTCGGCGGGTCGCCGCCGATGCGCATGAACAGCGACTGGATCACCAGCGGCCGCGCGCGGGCCGCCTCGGTGATGTTGTCTAACACCTGGCGAAACGGGATCGGCGTGCGCTCGACGAGCTGGTAGTAGGCGTCGGTGCCCGACTCGAGCTTGGCCCAGATTTCGCCCTGATGGGCGTCCAGGATCGCGAGCCCCCGCCGGACGTGCTCGCGGTGGAACATGCTGGCGTTGGTGATCAGCACCATCCTTACTTCGGCCAGTCCCAGGCGATCCTTCAAAGCCGCGCAGGCGGCGATGATCTCGTCGAAATTGCGATACGTGGTCGGCTCGCCGTCGCCGCTGAAAGCGATGTCGTTGAGCCGCCGCAAAGGCGCCGGCGTCGCGGAAAACTCGGCCGCCGCGTACAGCCCCCCGGAAGTCACCAGCCGCAGCACGCGCTCCAGCTCCGAAAGCAGCCCGCCAATTTCGACAAACCGGGTTTCGCTCTGCCGCGTGCGGTCGACCTGGCAGTAGATGCAGTCGAAGTTGCAGACCTTGTCGGGGTTGAGATTCACGCCGACCGAAATCCCGCCCGAGCGCCGGCTGAGGACCGGATAGACGAAGCGGTTGGCCGCGAAGGTCCGCGCGTGCCGGGCGTGCAGGGGATGAGAAGTCATGAGGATGTTCGCGGGCTGCGGACGAGGACGTTTCAATTATAGACATGCCGGGGGCGCGGAGGGTGACCGCGAACTCGAAAAAAGCCCAGGGAAGGCCTTCCCTGGCCTTCCCTGGGCTTTGACGAGTGGTGCGAAATCCAACGCGACTTAGCCGAGCCGGCGGAGTTCGGTGAGTTCATCCATGGTGATCGAGGTCAGCTCCCCGTCGTCGCGCGTAAGCACGATCGTGTCGGCAAACACCTTGTCGTCCGGGTTGCGGCGGAAGTGCAGACCCTGGCGGCGGCGCTCGGTGCGGACCACCGTGCCGGTGGTTTTGACCGTCCAGGTTTTGGTCGAGCCGACCTTCACTTCGTGCTCGACCTCGACGCGGTCGCCGGGCACTAGCTCGCTGAAAAGTTGGCGGGACGAGGCGTTTGTGGACATCGGCGTCACACTTCCTTGGCGTTGATCCACGGCATGAGGCGGCGCAGGCGCCGCCCGACTTCCTCGATCGGGTGGCTGCGCTCGCGGCGGCGCATGGCTTTGAACGCCGGGGCGTTGGCCCGGT
>JBBDNV010000085.1:0-25590 GCA_040877415.1 Pirellulales bacterium | reverse complement strand
GCTCCAGAATCCATGCTACAATCCCCGCAGCAATCTCAGTGCCGAACAGGATTGCGCCTGTCCCGCTTTCCGCCCTCGATTCAGGGCGAATTCGTGGTAGAATGACGCTATTATGGGCTAAAGCTGGTTGCCACGAGACGAATCGCCGTAGCAGCGTGTTGAAAAATTGGGACAGGCACCTCGCGACCGCCGTTTTTCGCGGGTCTTGCCGCGACGTGCTCGGAGCCAGTCCCATTTTTCAACGGCCTGGTAGTCCAGCAAGAGATGTAGTTCTCGAAAAGCCGATGATAAGATAAGCGGCTTCAGCGGAATACAGCGACATCACAAAGGAATGCCCGATGAATCTTCAAACGTGGGAAGCAACGATACAGCAGATTGCCGCTGAATCCAATCACGAGCCAAAGGAATCGGGCAAGCACAAAGTGTTGACCGCATGGCGTGCCAAGCTGGAAAAGGAACCGACCTCCTTGCCACCGTTCCGAATTGATGAAATCGTGCGAGAAGTAAGGAAAAGGCTGACGAAGGTCAGTCCCTGAGGGAGAAAAGGGGGAGGGAGAGTAGGGGCGCTAAAGGGGCGCCGAAGGGGGACATTCTACTTTTTCTGCTTCTTGGGTCGTCCGCGAGGACGGAGCGAGGATTCGAGGCCCAAACGCTTGGCGATTCGCTCGCTCCAACGTTCGGCGCCGAATGGAGCACCGCGGACGATGCTGCGACGCAACGCCGCCAATTCGGCTTCGCTTGAAACCGCGTTGACGGTCGCCAGCCAGTTTCTCGGGCAGGGCACCGGCCAACCGGAAAGCAACTTCGGACGCTTGCCACTCGGTCGCCACGACAAACTCGACCAGGCCCACGTCTCGGCTCGTCGAACCAGGTTGGCTCGCAGCGGATTGCGCTCCACGTAACGCAACACCGCGAGCAGGTGCTCATCTTGCTCGATGGGAAAGGCCTTGAACCGTCCTTGCCACACATGGCCGCTGCCATGGTGATGACGATGATAACGTCGCACGTGCGATGTGAGCAGCCATTGCATCCAGCGGCTCAAATCTCCATCGCCGCGCGGCCACAGCACCAGATGAAAATGGTCGGGCATGAGCACGTAGCCCAGAATCCGCAACGGCAAACGCTCGTTGGCCTCGGCCATCAGCTCGAGGAACGCCGCGAAGTCGTCATCCTTATGAAACACCTTCGCCCGACCATTGCCTCGATTGAGCACATGGTAACACATCCCCCCAGCAGAAGCTCGGGCCGTTCTGGGCATTGCGCCAAACTAACAAACCCCGGCCTCCCCGTCAAGAAAAGTAGAATGACCCCTTTTCTCCCCCTATTGCTGAGCAGCTTGATCCAAGATTTTTCTTGCCTCCGGTGTCTGCATCCGTTCGAGCGCCAAGCGGACCGCCTTGCGCAATTCAGCATTCTCAGCATTAAGAAACTCGCCCAATGCCGTCGCAGCATTCGCCGTGTCCTGCTCTTGCAGCGCGGCGACGGCGCTGAGTTGTTCGGCTGATTCGGCCGAGTCTCGCCGGCTCAATTCCACGATCGTCGCAGTTACCTCGACGTCCTTGAATCGTCCCATCGTCCTGATAGCTTCGCAGCGCACATTGAACGTCGGATCGTGCAGGGCCACCTTCTTCAGTAAAGGAAGAGCTGTCGCCTGATCAACATACCCTAAGCCTTGGACGGCAATTGCGCGTGTCGATATATCGGAGTCTTCCAGGCTGGCTTTTAAGATGGGCAACGCGGCCGAATTCTGGAGAAAAGCGAGACGGTAGGCGGCGGGCGCGCGAATTCGTGCCACGGGGTCGTCCAGTGCTGTTTCCAGGAGTTTCACAATTTCCGGGCCGCGGTCCAAGGGCAAGAGCCACACGGCACTTTCGCGGACCTCTGGATGTTCGTCCCTGGTCATGTCCATGAGCGTCTTGAGTTCGCCGTCGCGGAGCTTGATCCCGCTATTTCCAAGGAAATAAAGTATGTTTTGGTAGGCTCCGCGGCGGCCGCTGTCGAGCGGCTCCTTGAGCTTCTCCAAGACTGGCGGGATCACATCGGCATTTTTGAGTTCGCCGATCGCAACCGCGAGGTCGTACGAAGCGTTCCGTGACGCTTGATCCATTCGTGAAAGCAGTAATCGGGCAGCCGATGGATCGAGCTTTTGTAACTCAGCCAACGCCTTTTGCCGAACTTCCGGAACAGGGCTTTCCAGTTGCGGCATCAGTTCGTCGAGGCGGCGGGACAATTCCCCAGGGGACGATGGCGCCGAACCGGCGGTGCGTTTGCTTTGAGCCCCATCCACGGCTCGGGCCGGCGAGTTGAACAACCGTTTGAAGCCTTCGATGATCCCATAGGCCCCGCTACTTTTTTTCAGCTCGGCGACACGCTGATTCGCTTCGGCAAACTGCGCTTGTAGATCGGGTGTCTTGTGATTCCACAGTAACTTTCCGTACACCGATGCCAGTTGTTCGTAGGTACGCTGGGCATCGTTGTATCGTTCCAGCCTGATCTGTTGTCGAGCGAGGTTGCCGCTCCACAGCGCAAGGTCTTGGCGAAAGCCGGTCTGAGTCGGATTTGCCGCCACAACGTCCTGCATCATCTCAAAGGCCCGTTCATACGCGCTGATCGCAGCGTCATCGTCGCCGCGGCCTCGCTGCACGATTCCGATATTTCCCCATGCGGCGGCGAGACCTGCCTGGTAATCCGAGTTTGTTGGATCGTCCTTCACGAGTCCTTCCCACAGGGCACGCGACTTCTGGTACGACTCGAACGCTTTCTCGACTTGATCCAGGTACGATCGCTGCAACATCGCCAGCACATGATAGATCCCGGCCAGGTCGTTCCGAAAACCGGTAACCTTGGGAAAGCGCTGGACCAGGCGCTCCCAAACGTCTCGCAGTCGCTCGAAGGTGGCGAACAGCGATTTCGGCTGCACGGCCGACAGTTGATGCGAGCGATTCTTGTAGACACCGGCGGTTAAGCTTCCCCAGGTCGTGACGGGTGCGTCTTCTCTCATTAGTTCTTCGACAATGTCCAGGGCCCTCTGGACCGGCTCGAGCCAATTACCCGAGCCCGTAGCGTTCATGATATCGGCGACCCGGAAGTACGCGGCTGCCAGTTCCGCGCGAATCGCGGGATCGTTGCTCCTCGTCTCCAGGAACGCCTTGTAGTACTCCAGAGCTGACTGCAACAGTTCCTTTCGCAATGGAACAAGGGCTGGCTCGTTAAGCAGTGTGTTTTGACTGACGGCTGTGTAGTAACGATCGACCGCCTCACGAGCTTTGCGGAAGTTGTCCTCGGCCCGCTCTCGCTCGCGCTGCTCATTCTGGCGGGCGTTTTCGGCGTCCTTCGCATGGCGCAGCGCTTCATCAGCATTCCGTTGCGCCTGGTCGGCATTGTCCCGGGCCTCGTCTCGGGCGTCGGCAATATTGATGGCGGCAATTGTCGAGCCGATCGAAACTGCCAGCAGCAACACGAGGACAGCAGCGCTCATTGCGGCCGTGACCCGATTCCGCCGGCACCAGCGCCATGAGCGTTCAACCCGCCCCACCGGTCGTGCCAGAATCGGCTCTCCAGCGAGGAATCGTCGCAGATCATCAGCCAAGGCCTGCGCCGTCGCGTAGCGGCGAGCCGGCTCTTTCGCCAGGCACTTCAAACAGATCGTTTCCAGGTCACGCGGAACTCGACCGTTGAGCTTGCGCGGCGAGGGAGGCTCCTCTTGCAGAATCTGCACAATCAGCATCCGCAGCTCTCCGCGGAACGGCATCTCACCCGTAAGCAACTCGTAGAGGATCACACCAAGCGCATAGATGTCGGTGCGGCGGTCGGCCGCGTGCGCTTTACCTTCAGCTTGCTCTGGGGACATGTAACCGGGCGTGCCCATCACGTGGCCCTCGACGGTCATCGTGATCTCGCCCGCTTCGCGCTTGGCCAGTCCGAAATCCATGATATGCGGGTGGCCATCCCGATCGAGCATGATATTGCCCGGCTTAAGATCGCGATGGATGACGCCGGCTTCGTGCGCATGATGCAAGGCTTCGCCCACCTTGACGCACAGTTCGGCCGACTCGCGGATCGTAGGGCGCTGTCCCGTGAGCCATTCCTTGAGGCTGGCTCCGTCCACAAAGTCGCTGACGATGTAAATCGTGTCGCCGTCGCGGCCCACTTCGTGCACCGGGACAATGTGGGGATGCTGCAATTGGGCCGCCGCGCGGGCTTCCCGCAGGAAAACCTCACGGTCTTTGGGGTCCAGGTTCTCCGCGCGCGGTATCTTGACCGCCACGTAGCGATCGAGCTGGGTGTCGCGGGCTTTCCAGACGCTGCCGAACTGACCGAGACCCACCTGCTCCAAAAGTTCGAAATGGCCGACCGTTCGGGCATTGCGGTGCGGAAGTGTGGTCGTCGCATCGCCGATCAGGTTGAATCTGCTGCCGCAGGACGGGCAGGAAATCTCGGCGAGCGAAGTCTCGCTAGCGATCTCAATCGGAGCATGGCAATGTGCACAGCGAACACGCATGGGGCGCCTCCGGCAAAGTAATGATCATTGCCTCCAACGCCTGTGCCTGACGTAAGGAACTATTGTAGCGAGCCGCTCTCATCGGAAATACCGCGGCGCTCAGCGGGCCTTCTGGATCAGCTCTTTGAGGGCGGCGCCGTCGGAGTCGAGTAGCTTGGCGACGCCGGCTAGGTCGACGTCGGCGGTAATGATCTCGCCGACCTCGTTTTTGACCCGGGAATAGATGCCCAGCGCCTGCATCTTCTCCGTCTGGAACTGGTTGTCTTCGGTGGGGCTCAGGTAATGCACGGCCACGATTTTGTAGCGGTGGATGAGGAACAGGTGCAAAAGCGTCATGAGCCGCTTCTTGCGCAGGGAGCGATCGAACGTGTTCTGATCGCGAACCGAGAGAATGGTCCGACCGCGCCGATCCATGATCGTGGCGAAGATGACGTTGGCCAGCTTGCCCCCTGCCTCGCCGAGCACCCTGAGCTCCAACAGGTCGGAGCCGTCGAGGTTGGGGCGCAGCTCCACGCGCAGCGGCTCGGGGTGGGAATAATGGGCTCTCCACTGCGCCAACCACTCGGCGAGCACGCTGGGGGGCACGTCGGTCTGCACGAGGTGCTGGAACTGCGTCGATCCCTTGCCCATCGCCTTGGTCGTGGTCGTCCGCCCCGACGAGGCGGCCAGCGCCGCGTCGAGACGCGGACCACCCACCAGGGTCTGCGGCGTGGTGAACGGCGACTCCAGCAGGCGGAACTTGCGCTGCAGCCGGGCCAGGGCCAGCATGCCCTCCTGGCGCAGGGCCGCGGCGAACTCCTCGGCGGCCAGTCCGTCGATCTGGTGGCCGCCGTAGGTGATGAAGTTGAAGACGAAGCCCAGCTTCCCCAGCTCCGCGGGGAAGCTCCTCATTGCGTCGTCGCTCATGCCGGTCGTGTCCCAGTTGAATGACGGTGACAGGTTGTAGGCCAGCATCTGATTGGGGAAGACGGCGTGGATCGCGTCGGCGAACTTCCTGGCGTCAGCGAGATCGGCCGTCTTGGTCTCCATCCACAGGAGGTCGGCGAAGGGGGCCGCCGCCAGAGATTTTGCAATGGCGTAGTCGATTCCCCCCTCGATCTGGAAGTAGCCTTCCGGGGTGCGCGCACGCTCGCGGTCCCAAATGGCATGGATCCCCATGGCCTCCGCTTTCGCCTTGGCGCTAAAGAACGAGGCGCCCCGGGCGAAGGCCATCCAGTCGTCGGCGCTCAATGCGAACTCTTCGCCCTCGTGGCGGCGAAACGCCATCACGTCGGCCACAGCCCGGGCGTAGGTCTTGAGTCCGGCGGCGGCCTGCCAGGCGTCGACGAAGCGCGTGGCCACCTTGTCGAGCAGCGCGTCGACGCTCGTGGCCGGATCGCTCTTGTAGACGGCGGCGCTCTGGTCGAGGAGCCGCGACACGCCGGCGCGCTCGAGCCACGCGAAAGCCTCCGCGTACTCTTCGTCGGAGACCGCGTAGAGCAGGTGGCCGTTGAGCTCCTTGACGCCCAATTCGTAGAACTTCTTCAGCAGCGCCAGGTAGGCCGCCTTGTAACTGGGCAGATCGATATTGGTGGCGCCGAGAACAAAGGGCTGATCGCGCTCGTCGCCGTCGCTCTCCAGCAGGGTCGCACTTTCGGCATCCGTGCGCGCCACGATGATTCCGGCCACGCCCATGACGTCGAGCTGGAACCGCGCCGCGTTAAGCCTCTTGATTTGTTCGTCCTGGGGCACGAGCACCTTGCCGCCCTGATGGCCGCATTTTTTTGCTCCCGGCCGCTGGTCTTCGATGTGGTAGCCCGGCACTCCGACCTCGACGAAGCGACGAATGAGATTTCGCACGTGGGGGTCGCCCCCGTGACCGGTGTCGGCGTCGGCGATGATGAAGGGGCGGAAGTCGTACTCGGGCGTCGTCTCCCGCTGCCTGGCGGACATGCGCGACCGGGCGTACGCCTGGTTCTTGTCCGCGGTGAGCAGGGCGCGCACCAGCACCGCCGCTTCGTTGGGCACCTGGCTCAACGGATAGCTGGCCAGGTCAGGGCCGGGATCCTCGTCGATCGATCCCTTGGCCGACGTGGCCCAACCGCCAAGATAGATGCCCTCGATGCCCATCCGCTTGATGGCCACGGCCTGGCCGGGCGAGTAGGGGCCGAAAGTGGTGATCGACTTTCTCTCGTCGAACAATTCTCTGAGGCGCGCATAAAACGCTTCGGCCGCTGCCTTGGCCACGGGAAAGGCGTTGGGGATCGTGCCGCGCTGCTCGACCACCTGGCGCGCGGAATACAGGCGCGTGATTCCGCTGAACCGTGAGCTCTCAAACCACTTCTTCGTCTCGGCGACCTCGTCATCGAAGGGGCTCATTCACGTCCTCCCACTGGCTGCTGGCTGTCGCGGGCTCGCGGCAAGAGTTCAGACCCATTGTCATGTTGCACCATCGATGAGGTGCTTCATTCTAACAACCGCCGATCGGTGAAGCCGCAAGGGGGCATGAAAAAAGGCCGCCCCCGCGGGGCGGCCTGATGAACTGCAATGACGACTTTGGTGGCGACGAAGGCGCCGCCGAGCGATGCTCGGCTGGCTAAACAGCGAGATTGCAAACGACGACTTTGGTAGCGACGAAGCTCCCTGACCGTTTCGTTCTACACGCCCGCCTCGACGGGCTTGTCCGGCGCCCGCGCGCCGAGCTCGCGGTCCAAATCCATGATGGCCGCCGGATCGTTCTTGGTCAGGTGGAACTTGGCCACGATTTCGCGGGCCGACTTCTCTTCTTCCACCTGCTCGCTGATGAACCATTGCAACTGCACGAGCGCCGCAAACGCCTTTTCCTTTTGCGCCAGTTCATACAGCTTGTCGATATCCCGGCTGGTCTCCTGCTCCTGCTCCAAGGCTTCCTCGAAGACGGCCGCGATCGATTCGTATTTCACCTTCTGTTCGGCGATGGCTTCCAGCTTGACCGTGCCGTCGCGCGCGAGCAGGAAATCCAACAGCCGCATGCCGTGGCCGTATTCTTCCTCGCTTTGAAGCCGCAGCCACCGCGCGCAGCCGGTGAAGTTCTCCCGCTCGCAGTAAGCGCTCATGGCCAGATAGGTGTACGAAGCGCTGAACTCGTTGTTGATCTGCTCGTTGATGGCATCTTGCACGGTTTGACTGAACATGACGTTGCTCCGCGGTTTGAAGTTGCCAACACTGGGCCGCCGCGCGAATCGTTCGCGCTCGTTGCTCCATCATTGTACGCGCACGATGCGAAAGCGAGAGGGCCAGCCGCTTGCATGCGCTTTGTTGCATGACGTGCGGCTGGCCCTGTGGATCGATGGATTGAGCCGTGAACGAGAGACTCAATATCAATTAGGGACCGATGCCCCGCGGATTTTTGGCCAGGTAGTCACGCGGTCCGCGGTTGGTGTAGTACGGATACGTGACGCCGCCGGTCGGAGGACCGGCCGCAAATTCGTATTCGCCGCCGGCGTTGCGGCGCTCGTGCACCAGCGGATGTCCGCCTGCGGGACGATGATGTGGCTGCTTCTTGGCATACGCCGCGGCGCTAGGACCGGTCACGTTGCCGCCGGCCATGCCGCAATCGTCACAGCCTCCGCCGCCGCAACTGTCGCAGGGACCTTCGTGCCCATAGGCACCACAGCCGCCGCAGCCGCAACAAAACAATTTTTCGAAGCAACAGCAGCCGCTCGCGGCGGCCACCAGCGTCACGGCCAATAGGGCGAAAATCGCACGTTTCATGATCGCTTGTAATCCTTTCTCGCTGACTGGAGTCATCACCCGCCCGCGGGGGCGGTCATCTTGCAGCTCGAATCCCCCCTGGATTGAAGCTTTGGTTTTGTCGCTTGGACATGGGTGGCAACGCCCGGCGGGCAGGCCGCCGTCAGCGAACCACCTAGTGGGGTCTATCGGCGGCAAAACCGGCAGAATTGAGCAAATCGTCACCACGCGCAGCACTGTCACTTCCGGCCGAACCCCCTTAAGGGTTACGAGCCGTTTTGCCAGCAAAGGCGCGCGTCGGTCCTTGGAAAGCGGGGAAAGCTGGCGAAGCTTCTTCTTGGCGGGCCGCCTCGGACTTGGCCCCATTCTGGCAATCTGATAAAAGAGCCCGACTTGCGTGGGTCCGGCGGCGGTGCGCCTGGAAGCGATTGGGCGCACCACGTGCGGGCAAGCTGCTTTTGGAGAACGAACAGGAAAGCATTCAAGGATGGGCAATTTCGCGCGCGTTGTGCGCTTGGCGCTTGTGCCCTACTGGACGGTCGCCGCGTCGATCATCTGCGCGCTGCTGGTGGCGGTGCTGTGGGGCGGCAACATCGGCTTTCTCTATCCGGTCGTCGAGGTGGTCGGACTTAACCAAAGCCTCAACACGTGGGTCGACAAGTCGATCGCCGAAGCGCGCAAGACCATCGCCGAGCAAAGCGCGAAAGAAGCGCGGCTGAACCAGGATCTCGCGCAGGCCCCGCCCGAGGCAAAACAGTCGATCGCCCGCGACCTGCGTAGCGCCCTCGCGCGCCGCGCGGCGGCCGAAGGCGACCTGGGGCTTTCCCGGCGGCTGAAGCCCTGGATCGACGCCTACCTGCCCGACGATCCTTTTCAGACGCTGGCCGTGCTGGTGGCTTTTTTGCTCGTGGCCACGGTGATCAAAGATTCGTTCCTGGCGCTGAGCGCGATCCTGGCCGATCGGATCGCGCAACTGGCGACGTTCAACTTGCGCAAACAGTTTTATCGCCGCACGCTGCGCATGGATCTGGCCACGTTTAACGAAAGCGGCACGAGCGACCTGTTGTCGCGCTTCACCTACGATCTGGACAACCTGAACGGCGGCGTTCAAATGCTCTTCGGCCGCGCCGTGCGCGAACCCTTGAAGATGATCTCCTGCCTGATCCTGGCCGCCTATATCTGCTGGCAATTGCTCGTCTTGACGCTGGTCGTGGCCCCGCTGGCGGGTCTGGTGATCGGGCTGTTGGCCAAGACGCTCAAGCGGGCCAATCGCAAAGCTCTCGAGGAAATGTCCTCCCTCTACACGATCCTGGTGGAAACGTTCAGCGGCATCAAGGTCGTCAAGGCGTTCACGATGGAACGTTCCGAGCGCAAGCGGTTACACGCCACGAGCAAGAAGTGCTACAAGAAGGCCATGCGCATCGCCGTCGTCGACGCCCTGGTGAACCCCGTCACCGAAGTGATGGGCATCACGATGATCTGCCTGGCAATTCTGGTCGGCGCCTTCCTGGTGATGACCGGCGAGACGCGCCTGCTGGGAATCCAGATGTGCGCCCAGCCGCTGTCGCTTAGCGCGCTGTTGGCGTTCTACGGCTCGCTGGCCGGCGTCAGCGATCCTGCGCGGCGCCTGGCCGAAGTGCTCAGCAAGCTGCAGCGGGCCGCTGCCGCCGCCGACCGGGTTTATCAACTGCTCGACCGCGAGCCGGCGGTCTACGATCCCGCGCGCCCGCGCCAGCTCGGCCGGCATCAACGCGAGCTGGTGTTCGAAGGCGTGTCGTTTCACTACTCGCCGGCTCAGAGCGTGCTCGAAGAAATCGATCTGCGCATTGGGTTCGGCGAGACGATCGCCGTGGTCGGACCCAACGGCTGCGGCAAGACCACGCTGGCAAACCTGATTCCGCGGTTCTTCGACCCGATTTCGGGACGCGTGCTGTTGGACGGCGTCGACGTGCGCGACGTAAGGTTGCGCGAACTGCGCGGCCAGATCGGACTCGTGACCCAGGAAACCCTGCTGTTCGACGATACCGTGCTTAACAATATCCGCTACGGCTGCCCGCGGGCCTCACGCGCGGCGGTGATCGAAGCGGCCAAACAGGCCCACGCCCACAAATTCATCGAGCAGAAGCTCGAAAGGGGCTACGAGACCATCGTGGGGCAAAGCGGCGGACGCCTTTCGGGCGGCCAGCGGCAGCGGATCGCGCTGGCCCGGGCCATCCTCCGCGATCCGGCCATATTGATTCTCGACGAGGCCACGAGCCAAATCGACCTGGAAAGCGAGCAACTGATTCACAAGGTGCTCGAACAGTTCATCCGCCATCGCACGACGGTCATCATTACGCACCGTCTGGCCACGCTGGCCCTGGCCAACCGAATCGTGGTGATGAGCTCGGGCCGGATCGCCGATCTGGGCACGCACGAACAGCTTCTGGGCCGTTCGGACCTGTACCGCCGGCTGCACCAGGGTCAATTCAAAGAAACTGCCTGAGGCTTGTCGGTGTTAATAAGGGGAACGGTTTTTCGTTTTTCCGACCCATGCCGCCTCCTTGGCGCGCCTTTTGCTCTTAGGGGAGGCCAGGAATGGAAGAGGCCACGAACTCGACTGGCGGGGCCGGAACAGAGAAGAGCCATGGACTCGGGGCCGGCTGGTGGAAGAGGTGTGGTCGAAGAATCGCGGGAACGTTGTAGGACCGAACGACTTACGAGCTGAACGGAACAGTGAGGCCGGCTCGGACGTTTAAGGAAGGAACAACGATTTCCGCAAACTGACAGGCGAGTTGGGACCCGAATGCAGTCTAAGGGTTCCTACTCGCCTGTTGCATTTCGCTGTTTCGAAATGATACATATGTTTCAAAACGATACACGTAGCCGGAACCTGGCAGAAACGAAATTTTCTGCAATAAACCGCAGTCCTCCGTACGATTTTTATTGCGATTTGCACAAGGTGCAACCCACCGACACGACGTCGGCCATACCAAGAATCGCCTGCCCGGCCAAGTTCACCGCGAAAGGAAAAGTAACAACTGGCTGCGGCCAACCGGGGAGGCAATAGCTCGACAACCTAAGCCTGATATGGCATTGACGCAGGGATTCATTGCGTTGTTTGCGGGGCACTCCACTTGCCACATGCTCGGGCCGGCGCGGGCCGCAATTGTCGCATCTTTGTTGACCATTGCGGCCATGCCGCGCGCGGCCAGCGCGGCCGACGACGACTCGGCCCCTAACCCCCCCCTCCCGCAAGTAACGCTTGTCAACGACCACCTCCGTCGTCATTGGGAATCCGCCGGCGTGGCGCCCTCGCCGGAGGCCACTGACGGCGAATGGTGCCGCCGCGCGTTTCTCGACGTTGTGGGGCGCGTCCCCAAGGTCGAGGAGCTCGAGCGGTTTCTCGGCCAGCGGCCCGACCAGCGCAAGCGCCAACTGGTCGACCGCCTGCTGGGCGACGAATACGCCGACGAGTACGCCCGCAACTGGACCACGCTCTGGACCAACCTTCTCATCGGGCGCGGCGGCACCGAGCGCCGCTCGCTGGTCAACCGTGAAGGTCTCGAGCAGTCGCTTCGCGCCGCTTTAGCGCGCAACATGCCTTACGATCGACTGGTCTATGAGTTGATCGCCGCCAAGGGCGTGAGCAAGCCGGGCGAAGAGGGCTTCAACGGCTTCGTCAATTTTCTGGCCGGAAAATTGGAGGACAACGCCGCCCAGGCCACGGCCCAGACCGCGCAAATCTTCCTCGGCCTGCAGATCCAGTGCACGCAGTGCCACAATCATCCGTTCAACGATTGGAAGCAAAATCAGTTCTGGGAAATGAATGCCTTCTTCCGCCAGACGCGGGCCCTGCGCCGGTACCGCGACCGCCGCTACATCGAATCGATCGAACTGGTGAACCAGGATTTCGCCGGCGAGAACAACCAGCCCGAGGAAGCCGTGCTGTTCTATGAGCTGCGCAGCGGGCTGTCGAAGGCCGCCTTTCCAGTGTTTGTCGACGGCACCGAGCTGAAAAACAAAAGCGGCTACGTCAGCGAAGTCGACCGCCGCACGGAACTATCGAACCTGATCGTGGGTTCCGAGAATCTGGCGACCGCGCTTGTGAATCGGCTGTGGGGACATTTCCTCGGCTACGGCTTCACCAAGCCCGTGGATGACATGGGCCCCCACAATGCGCCCACCCACCCGGAATTGCTCGCCGCGCTGGCGGGCGAATTCAAGGCGCACGGCTACGATCAAAAGGAGGTGATGCGCTGGATCCTGTTGAGCGAGGCGTACGGGTTGTCGAGCAAGTTCGCGCCGCGCAACAAGCGGGACGATCCGCTGCTGGGCGAAAAGCCCCTGTTCAGCCGCTTCTATCTGCGGCAGATGCGGGCCGAGGAGCTTTACGAGTCGTTGCTGGTGGCGACCGAGGCGCAAAACACCGAAACCAGCTACGAAAAGCGGGAAGCCACGAAGCGCGAGTGGCTCGATCAGTTCACGTTGGCCTTCGGCACCGACGACAACGCGGAAACGACCACTTTCAACGGCACCATCCCGCAGACGCTGATGATGATGAACGGCGATCTGATCAAGAAGGCCACGAACGTCGAAAAGGGCAGCTTCTTGTATCGCGTGGCGACCGACCCGAAAATGAAGAACGCCGCCAAGATCAACCACCTGTATCTGGCGGCCTTGGCGCGCCGGCCGACGTCGCAGGAAATCGGGCTGGCCAACGAGCTGTTGCAGTTGCGCAACGGCGACGCGGTCGCCGCGCTGCAAGACGTCTGGTGGGCCGTGCTCAACAGCAATGAATTCATTCTGAACCACTAGGTGCACGATGAACCTTTCGCGCGTGCCACGCGGAATGACCCGCCGCCATTTTCTCGAACACCTCGCCGGCGCATCGGCGCTGGCCTGGCCGGCCATCTCCTTGACCACGGCGCTGCGGGCCCATGCCGAAGACTTAAAGAAGCGGCACAAGGCCGCCATTCTGCTGTGGATGGGCGGCGGACCCGCCACGATCGACATCTGGGACCTGAAGCCGGCCGCGCCCACCGGCGGACCCTTTCAGCCGATCGGCACCTCCGGCGGCGAACAAATCTGCGAACACCTGCCGCTGTTGGCCAAACAGATGCATCACCTGGCCATCGTCCGCTCGATGAGCACCCGCGAGGCCGATCACAATCGGGGCCGCTATTACATGCACACCGGCTACGTCCCGAATCCCAACATCGAACACCCGGGATACGGCTCGGTGATCAGCCGCATGCTGGCAGAGCAAACCAAATCGCTCGCGCTTGAGATTCCCCCGTTTGTCGCGGTCGGCGGCAGCAGCGTGGGCCCGGGCTTTCTGGGCATGACCTATGCGCCGTTTGTCGTAGGCGCTAACGGCGACGTGCGCAATCTGAAAATGGACGTCGATTCGTACCGCCTCGGCCAACGGATGCAAATGCTCGCCGCGCTCGAAAAGAACTTCGTCGCTCAAGGGCGCGGCCAATCGGCCCTCGATCATGCCGACATCCTGGAAAAAACCGTCGCCTTGATGACCACCAGGCAAATGGACGCCTTCCAGGTCAACCAGGAAAGCGAAGCGATGCGCAAGCGCTATGGCAATTCGGATTTTGGCCGAGGCTGCCTGATGGCCCGCCGGCTGGTCGAGCAGGGCGTGGCCTTCGTCGAAGTGGATATGGGCGGCTGGGACACGCATCAGGATAACTTCAACACGTTGAACAACTCCAAGCTGCCCGAATTGGATCAAGCCATGAGTGCCCTGGTGAGCGATCTCGACGAACGTGGCATACTCGCCGACACGGCCATCATCTGGATGGGCGAGTTTGGGCGCACGCCGCGCATCAACGGCAACGCCGGCCGCGACCATTGGGCCCGTAGTTGGAGCGTCGTATTGGGCGGCGCCGGCATGAAGGGCGGCATCGCCGTCGGGCGCACCACCGCCGACGGCACCGACGTCGACACCGAGCCCTACGCCTCGGAGGACGTGATGGCCACCGTCTGCAAGGCGTTGGGCATTTCGCTGGAAACCAACTTCACCAGTCGCAGCGGACGCCCGATGAAGATCGCGGGCGGCGGCAAAGTGATCACCGAGTTGTTCGCCTGAATCTCCTTAGCGGCGGCGCGTGCGGCCGGCGACGCCGGTGCATCCCGACCGCAGGCCGCCTGCTTGGGGAGCTCACTCGCCTGGCAGTGGCACGCCCCCACGCTTTCGCCAACCGCTGGCCGCCAAAGCGGCCAGCGCCGCCGCCATCAAGGCCCAGCTCGCAGGCTCTGGCACCAGATTTTCCTGCACCCAATCAATCGCGGCGTCGTGGACCTCCTCGTCCAGGTTGCTGTTGTAGACGACGTAAATCGGGTCCGAATCCGCAAGCCCCGAATCCGGCAACGCGAGCTCCAAAGCGACCAGGTAGATTCCGTCCGGCGCGTTGGGCGGATCGGGATCCGTTCCGTCGGTGTAGTTCAGTTGCGACTCGAGATGCACGTGCAGCCGCCCAGGGCCCGTGCTGCCGATCGTGGGCACGGTGCCGCTTTGGCCGGTGCCACTCACCAGCACGGTGTTGCTGCCGCGTCTGAGCCCGAGTTCCACGTCGACCGGGGCGGCCGCGAAAGACACGCCGCCCGTGCCGTCCCAATACTGAAGATTCGTCAGCACGTTGAAGCCGAGCGTTTTATTGGCCGGCAGCAAGCCGTCGTTCGGGTAAACGCCGATCGCAAACGCCCCGTTATTGAAACCTGGATCGCCGATCACGAACGGATCCATCAGGTCCTCGCCGAAATCGTAGCCAAAGACGCGCTCGACGACGTGGTCCGTGCCCAGCACGTCGTCGTGGCCGCCGGTGGCGACTTTTCCGCCGAACTCGTAGGGAACGACGTCGTCGTGTTGCGCGCGCGCGGTGGACGCGGCGAATAGAATTGACACAAAAACAAGAGTCGAAACACGCATGGGAAAAACCTTTCATCTCAATGGGTGGAATAGTCTAGTCCAAGATGCAAGTTTCTCCCCGGAAGCGTTTGTTGCTACGTCATGCGCCGGCGCGCATCATGGGAAGGCTTTGCATCAACTCGTATCGAAACGCATGAGCGGTCCTCCTGTTTCAAAAGGTCAGGGAGCGAATCACGACGGCGGCTTGGCAAAGTTAAACGGACGCGTGGCCCACTCTTGAATCTGCTCGCTCGAGATCAGCTCCACGTGCCCGTCGGCATACAGAAAGTGCGTCGACCCGCCGTGCCGATCGACGGCCACCTCGGCGCTGATCGCCTGGAACACCAAGCCGGCCTTGATGCGCGACGTAGTGAACCAACTGAACGAATGAACGTGATCGTTGAACACGTCGAGGTCCGCGGGATTTTGGGTCCTCATCGCGCCCTTGTCTTTGTTTTCGGAGAGTTCGAATGCCACGATGGCCTGCGACGTGGACTGGACCTTGCGAAGGTTGTCGAACGGCTGTTGGGAAGAAAACCAGGCGGTTTCTATCGAGAGATAGCCGTTGAGCGTGTAACTCGTTCCCTTGCCCAGGAGCCGCAGCTCGCCCGCGAGGTCATCCGGACAAATGCGAATGGCATCCACGTCCTCCATGTAGGGCGCGATCGTATAGATCCAGGCCTTGGTGTACTTGAAGGTCATGGGATCGGGCTTGCTGGTGTGCGTCGTCTCGGGCCAGCGTCCGCCGTGGCTGTCGCAGAACCGCATGATGGCAAAGCCGACTTGCCGCAGGTTGCTCGCGCAGTTGGCCCGCCGCGCGCTGGCGCGCGAGGCTTGCACGGCCGGCAGCAGCAAGCCGACCAGTACCCCGATGATGGCGATGACGACCAACAGCTCGACAAGCGAAAAAGCGCTTCGGCGGTTCATGGTACGAATCTCCGGTTTGCAACCCATGGCCGGCACGCGGATATTGCCCGCGCATCAGGCGAACTGATCACAAAGGGCACAGCTCGATCAGCTCCGTCCCGGAGGCGCACGAGCACGGTTTGGTCGGACCGCAATCGCTCGGATGCGCCCGCCGGGAACGGAGGTACGCGCGCCGCAGGATGGTCGCTTGTCTCACTTCGCATGCGTGTAGCCGCGTCGCCAAGGCATGGGGCATGCCCGACGCGCGCGGTCGAGTCGCCAGTCCAATTCGACCGGCGCAGCGCAACTCACGAAGCGCGCTCAACGAGCGCACATTTGCCCAGCGTTTCTCCGGGGCGCGATTCAGATCGGCGAGCTAGCCCGGGGGCGCTCGCGAATGATAGAGGCCGACACAAGCAACCCAGAAAGCTTGTTCAGCAGGAGAGATGAATTCGGAAGCGGCAATTTCAAACTCAGCCGGGCGTATCGCAAAAGCCCACTGCGCCTGGGCAAAGAACTTGCAGATCGGGCAGTCGTCGTCCTGGTGAGCATTCGCCCAGCGAGCCCCCTGTTGGCCGTCGTCGTCGGAGTGCCCCGCATCGCCCACTAGCGCGTGGTCGTGATGGCCGCATTCGCCGAGCCACGTGCGCGACGCGTGGAATTGGTGGCCGACGAAACAGTGCCAGCCGGGCCCAAACAGGGAGATGCAGCCGAACAGGGCCGAGAATGCCCAGACAGAGGCGTTTTTCACGAGTCGGCGCATCGAATCAACCGCCATACGCTTCGCACAGCTTTAGCAAAGGCGGTCCGACCAATACCCGACTCTAGCGGCCGCAGTGGTCCGTGTCAACAGCCGCTGGCTTCGATTTGACCTCGGGCCGCGAGACGCTCTAATCATCGTGCTATCCGACTTGCCCGACACTCGAATTCGCCTGGCGTGCGCGCTCCCATTCACCAGCATCAGGGTTCCCTCGGGCCACTGTTGAGGCTCGTGTGGCCGGTCATGGTCGAGCAACTGCTCATCATGCTGGTCGGCTTTGCCGACACGCTGCTGGCGGGCCATTATCTGGGCGAGTCGGACCTGGCGGCCATGACGCTGGTCGGCTATTCGCTGTGGCTGTTCACCAATCTGTTCGCCGTCGTGGCGATTGGCGCCGTAGCCATGACGGCCCGATTTGTCGGCGCCGGCGACTGGGCGGCTGCCAATCGGGTGACGAACCAATCGTTCGTTTTGGGCGGCATCCTGGCGATTGTCTTCACCGCCGCCGGGGTGCTGTGGGGGGACCATTTCGCCGCGCTGTTGCAGCTCGAAGGCGAGCCGGCCGAGCTGGCGACGCGCTACTTGCGGATTCTGATTCCCGTGCTGCCGTTGATGATGCTCGAACAGGTCGGCATCGGCTGCTTGCGCGGAGCCGGCGACATGCTGACCGGCCTGGTGACGATGATCGTCGTCAACGCCGTCAACATTGGAGTCTCCTGGTCGCTGGTCACGGGCGCCGGCCCCTTTCCCGAATTGGGGTGGGATGGACTGGCAATCGGCACGACCTGCGGACATGCCATGGGCGGATTGATCCCGTTTGCCGTCTTGCTGCGCGGCCGGGCGGGCTTGCGGATCGAGCGCCGGCTTTTGCGGCCCGAACCGGCGTTGATGCGGCGGATTCTGCGGATCGGCTTTCCGGGCGGAATCGACGTGATGTCGGTGATCGGCCTGCAGTTGGTCTTTCTCTCGATCGTCAATCGATTGTCGACCGACGAAGTGGCCGCGCACGGCGTGGCGATTCGGGTCGAATCGCTGGCCTATCTGCCGGGCTACGCCTTCGAGATTGCCGCGGCCACGCTGGTCGGCCAATATCTGGGCGCCGGCGATTACCGGCAAGCCGGCCGCAGCGTGCTCGTGGCTTGCGCAGCAAGCGGCACGCTGCTGACCGTGGTCGGGCTGGTGTTTTTCTTCGACGCCCCGCAGTTGGTCGGACTTTTCTTGAGCGCCGAACAGACCGGCGTGGCAGCCGTTGCGCCGTCGCTGTTGCGCATCGTGGGGCTGGCGATGCCGATCTTGGCGCTCGTGCAGGTGCTTACCGGAGCGCTGCGCGGGGCAGGCGATACGCGCTGGCCGCTGGCCTTTACGTTTATCGGTTTCTTGGGGGTCCGCCTGCCGGTTGCTTACTTGCTCGTGCTGGCCTGGCACTGGGGCGTAACGGGCGCCTGGTACGCCATGGTGGCCGATCTGGCGGTGCGCTGCGCGCTCGTTTGTTTCCGCTTCACTCACGGCGGCTGGAAGCGCGTCGACGTGTAGGATGCGTCTCGAATTGGCGAGTCCTTTTCTCATTCAGGAACCGGATCTGACGCAAATCTGCCGCCGCTCGAATTCGACCGCCTTTGCCCGGCCTGGTCGATTTCGTTTCACATTGGGCGTACAGCGGCCGATAACCATCTTTGTGCGGCTCTGTCACGGCCTGCCGATCGACGAGATTACCCTCGCTCCCCCTCAAAGATCCCACCTGCTATCGCGAATCGCCACCACGACCTCGGTCGATGGGCGGCAAGTCTCGATCCTGAATCTCAACCGAAACGCGACGACGCCGCGATGGCGATGTTGCGCTAATTTTCCACAAACTACGAACGAGGCGCGCGACGCACAGGCGCATGCAATGTGCAACGCACCGAGAGGTCAAGGATGCCCCTGTTTCAATCGGCGTTGAATCTGCTTCGGCCGGCGACCGTCGCAAGAGCGCGTTCTTCACGGACCACGGCGAAGCGGCTGCAGTTCGAGTCCCTGGAGATGCGCCAGGTACTGAGCACCGTACCGTTTGCGATTGTCAATAATACGACCGTCGATTCGGCCGGCATGCTGGCATATCAGGACGATCAAATCTACGTCGCCTTATACGCACAGGATTTTTCCTCCACCACACCGCCCTTCTACTATTTTGACGGCGCGGGCAACGCGCATCTGACGACGACCGTCCAAGCGAATGGCGACGGAGCGCGGTTGGTACCGACCTATAAGCTGAGCGATCTGACGAAAACCGGCGATCATGCTTACACCATCAACCTGCCGGAGGATTTGCCGTCTGGCGCGCAGAATGGCATCAATTCGGCGCGATTGTACTTCTCGATGGACGCCGACATGCAACTGACCATCAATCCAGACTCGGTCGGGAGCGTGAATGCCTTGTCGCCGAACAACTCGTTTTTCGACTTTTTCGAGTTCAGCCTCAACGCGCCGGACAATCCGACCGGCAACCTGAACATCGACACCACAAACGTCGATCAGTTTGGACTCCCGATCAAAATTCAAGTAGACTCGACCGATATCAACAACCCGGCCGACGGAGTAGGAATCGATGTGGCGCGCGACGCGGTGATCAACCACTTCAAGGAGTTCACGAGCGCGCCGAACGATCCCTTCGCGATCTGCCTCTGGCCGACCTCGGACGCCACCTATGGCCCTTACCGGATCCTCAATCCCAGCGGCGTGCTTAGCGAGGTACAACCAGCCATCAACTTGCTGCAAGTTCAGACGACCCTGCAACAGCCGATCGGGGCGACAGACACCACCGTCAACGTCTATTGCGCAGCGGCTTTTCCCGACCCCGCGAGCAACTTCACGATCAAGATCGGCAATGAGTTAATGACCGTCACGGGCGCGACGCAAAACTCGGACGGCACGACCAATTGGACCGTCACTCGGGGTCAGCAGGGAACGACCGCAGTGGGTCATTCCTCGGGAAGCGCCGTCACCACGCCCGACCCCGCGCTGTCGGCCTCGCAAACCACGCTCACGGTCGCCGGGGCGGTCGGATTTCCGGACGAGTTTCCGTTTCGCATTCGCGTGGAATCGGAAATCATGGTGGTTACCGGCATCAAGAGCAACAATCTCGATGGCACTACAACGTGGAACGTCCTGCGAGGTCAAGACGGGACGACAGCCGCCCCCCACAACGAACACGTGCAAGTGTTCTATAGCGCCGTGACCAACATCGCACTGAACAGCTACTTCAACAGCGCCATCGACGCGCTGTTCACCAAGTATCACAACACCTTGGACACATTGACCGTCTACTCGACCGCGGACGGCACGGGCCGATCCTACGAAGGCACCGTCGTGCAGGACGCCAGCGGGGCGTACGTCTTGCGGTTCACGATCGAGAACGATCCGACTGGTGTCCAATACGATGTCTACTATCCGTTTTTTGAGGACAATTCCTATTTCTGGGGCGGGTACACCCCGGCCCTGACACCGGCCGCGGCACCTTCCTGGTCCGCCGGCGCCGACGTGTCGGCAATGTCCCCGTCGACCATGGTCTTCAGCTGCAACGGCGTCTTTGCCGACAACACGTTTCGCACGGCAGACTACACCGCCGACCAACTCAAAGTCCTGGCCGATCTCGAGAACCAGATCGTTTCAGCACTCAACCGCGGTGTGGCCCAACTGCAAGGCTACACGGTCAGTGGAACGAACTCTTGGAAAGACGGAGGTCTTTACTATGAGAATAACCCGACCGGCCAGGTGTGGAACCACTACGCCCAGTTCCTGCATAAAGACGACGTAAGTATTGATGGCAAAAACTACGGGTTCGCCTTCGACGATCAAGACGGTCACGCTTCGGACATCGGAGTGGCCAGCTTCAGCAGCGTGACCGCGACGCTTGGTCCCTGGGCGGCGCACGACAATCCCGATCCACCCGACCCGCCGAATCCACCGGACCCGCGGGACATTTCGCAGCGTTTGTTTCTGGCGTCGACCCTGCGCAGCGAAGAGCCGCCCGGCGGTTTCTCGTCCTTCGAAGCGCGGTCGCTCGCCGTCGTCGCGACACCCGATGCGTCACCCATGCAGGCCGTCGATGCCGCCCTCTTGGACGGGCTGGCGACGGACGACGCCGATGTGCTCGACCTCGCGGACTTCACTGCCCAAGAGGATGATCCAGAACCGGGCCCTGCCGCGTCAGGCACCGATCCTACGATCGCAATCATCGCCCCCTCGCTAAGAAGCCTGCTAAGCAGCCGGTTGGCGCGGCGCTAACGGACGACGGTGCATCGGTTCAGAAACGGTTCCTGGAACCTTTTTGATCTCCCTGGAACCTTGGTTCCGCCCTCGCTGCCCCGGCAATTAGCGATTTTTCACCCACAGATTCTGGTTAGACCCTGTTTAGTAGCGAATCACGCGGCGCAACAGCCACATCCCCCAGACGACCAGGATGACGTTGGCCAGCCAGACGGCGTGCGGATCGATCTCCCCGGCCTTGGCCCGATCGAGCCCAAGCATCAACAGCGGGTAGTACACCAGCAGAATCGGAAAAAAGCACAACGCGAAGCTGGTCAGCACGTCGGAGTTCTTCATGCGAATCGCCATCGCCGCGCCGACCAGCGTAAAGCACAGGCAACTGAAGCCGTTCGCCCAGCGGCGCGGCGGCTCGGTCACCATGCGGTAGAGCTGAAACTTTTGAAACTGGAGGTTCTTGGCCTCATCCTTCCAGAACGGACTCGAAAGACGCTCAAAATCTCCGCTGAGAAACTGCAGCCCCGCCTGGGCCACCATGCGCTCCTCGATGCGCGCGATCGTTTCCCGCTGCCGGACCGTGGCCTCAGGGATTTCGCGCAGCGCCAGGTGCGCGGGCGACGCGTCCCCGCCGGCCAGCGGGTTGATGTCCACCTCGCGTTCCAGCACGTCGTTGGGAACTTCTCCGTAAAAGCCGGGGCCTTCAAGTACCGCGCGATAAATGATCAACGTCAGCTTGCCGGAACCAGGCACCGACCGTATCTCGGCGCTCGTGCCGGTGATCGTGAACGTGCCCGACCCGTCGCCGGCGGGAATCGAAAACACCGGGGCGACCAATTTGTGGCCGACCACTTCCTTCACCGTCACCTCGAAGGCCGAGCTTTTGAACGACTTGTGCGTGCGCAGCACGCTGTAAGCGATCTCCTCGGCCGAGTCGATCACCACGCGTTCCACGCCGTAAAACCCCCAGTTCATCGCCAGATCGTTGAGCCACACGGTGGCAAAGCTCAACAGCACGGCCAGCGCCAGCGCCGGCCAGACGACAACCATCGGGCTAGCGCCGAGCGACTTGAGCGCCAGTATCTCGTTGCCCGCCGACATCCGCCCGTATACGCTGGACACCGCGAACAGAATCGTGCCCGGCACGGCGAACATCAGCGCGCCCGGCAGCAGGTACGGCAGGGCCAGCACGATTTGCTTCGCGCCCAGCCCTTTGGCGATCGCCACTTGCACGGCGCCGACCAGCAGCATGAAGGTGGTGAGCGCAACGAGCGTCACCAGAAAAACCAGGCAGATTTCGCGGAGGACGTATCGCGTGAGCAAGCGCATCGCTTCCGAGATGTCCTCCCCCAGGCGGCCGCGTGCCGCGCGGCTACATCGAGTGCCAGATCTGGATCGCCGCAAGCGCCGCGAGCGTGGCCGCGAATGCCTGGTATTCACGGTGGTGCACCCACTGCGAAAACTGCCATTCGGCCGACGGACCGCCGCGCCGCAAACGCGGAAGAAAGCGGGGCGTGGCGCGCGCGTACTCGACCCACCCGTGCGCAAAGCGCGTTGCCAACACCCGTTCTTCCTGCCGTACCTTGATCACGTAGATCAACAGCACGGGCCCCAGCACGAACAAATAGTTGACCGGATTGCCGAGCAAGGCGCAAAAGCCGAACATCATGAGAAACGAGCCGACGTAGAGCGGGTTGCGAATCAGCCCGTAAGGACCGCCGGTCGTCAACTCCGCGTCCTTGTGCAGCACGCCGGCGGCCCAACTTCTTAGCGCCAGCCCGCCGGCGACCAACAGCACCCCCACCACGCTCACCCGGTCGCGCCAATCGAAAAGGTCGTGCGGCTTGGGACCGTAGACCACGTCCAGGGCGATCATCGAGCCGAACAGGATGGCGGAGATCAAAATCCGCCGGCGAATCATCAACGTGACAAGGCCGGACAACGGCGTCGCACCGGGACGGTCGGCAACGGAAATCGCCTTGGCGGCGGCGGGAGACGATGGCATCGGCGGCATTCCTGGGACTCGGTGGGGAGTGGGTGCGCGCGTGCCGAGAAACCGCTCTCCCCCCTGGGATTCAACCCGAGTGAGGGGATGCTTATAGCCGCAGCCGGCACAACTTGTCAACACGTCGTCACTTATCGTCGGTCCGTCGCGGCGCGTGCCGGCAATTACTCGGCGGCACGTGTATCCTGCCTAGTCGTTCGGGAACCGAATGCGGCACTTCTGCTAGCTATGGCTCAGGCAATTGACAAACTTCGTCCGGTCGGTGCTTTTTTTCGCTGCCGGGCTGACCTAATATGGATGGGCTGTCCAGCTAGCATCGCGTCACCTGGTTTTCCCACTCCCCAACTAGCGAGCGACTCACGTCCAGAATATGCAATTGGCCGATCGCCCCCTTTCACACGCGCGCCGCTTGAGTTTCCTGGTCGTTCTTTGCGCCTGCCTGTCCAGCCCCGCGCCGTTTGGCACACGGGCCGTTTGGGCCCAGGGCGAAGGCGCCGACGCGGCCAAGGAGGCGGCCCCGGCAGCCAAGGCCGAACAGGTCCAGGTGCAGCCCCAGGAGCAATCGCGGTTCTGGTGGATCATCAAAACCTCGGGCCTGATCGGCGGCGTGATCCTGCTGTTGTCGATCTATTTTGTCTCCACGGTGAGCCGGTTGTTTCTGGACATGCGCCAGAAAGTGGCCACGCCGCCCGCGCTGGTCGACGAGCTGATGGAGCTGTTGCAAAAGCGCGAATTCAAGGAGATTTACGCGCTGGTGAAGGAAGACCATTCGTTTATCAGCCGGCTTTTGGCCGCGGGCATCGCGGAGCTCCCCAGCGGGCTGGCCGAAGCCCGTGACGCGATGGAGCGCGTCGGCGAAGCGGTGACCGTGGAAATGGAAAAAAGAATCAGCATGCTCGCCGTGTTAGGCACGCTCGGGCCGATGATCGGGCTGCTGGGGACGCTGCTGGGAATGATCGAAAGCTTCAGCGTCATTGCCCGCTCCGACGTGCAGCTCAAGGCCAGCGAGGTAGCCGGCGGAATTTCACGGGCCCTGGTGCTGACGTTCGAGGGAGTCGCGCTTTCGGTGCCGGCCATTTACTTCTTCGCGCTGTTTCGCAATCGGGTATCGGCCATCTCGGTGGCCACGGTGCTGCAGGCCGACGAGTATCTGCGCCACTTTGCCCACGCTGCCCGCAGCAAAACTCCGCCGACGGCCCAGCCCGTGCCCAAATCCGACAAATCCTAACGCCGGGCTTTCGCCGTGTCCGCCTCGAATTTCGACGAAGCTTCCGCCCAACCGAATCTGACGCCGATCCTGGACATGGTGTTTCAGTTGATCACGTTTTTCATGCTCGTGATCAATTTCAAAAGCGCGCAGCTCGACATGAACCTCCATTTGCCGGTCGTCGCCTCGGCCCGGCCGGTCGATACCAAGGGCCAGCAGGACTTCCTCGTGCTCAACATCAACAAGGACGGGCAATTGACCGTCTACAACACCCCCAAGAACATCGAAAGCTACATCGCCGGCGAGGCCCACTCGAGCTATCTGGCGGCGAAGCAGAAGAATCCCGATCTCGAGCCGGGCGATGAGCTGCCCACGACGATCGTCGTCCGCGCCGACAAGGCCACCCCCTTTCGCCTGCTCAATCGCGTGATCAAGGTCTGCCAGGACCACGGCTTCCGTAACTTTTCGCTCAAGGCGATGAACAAAGAGGAAGAACCGCCGGGTTAGGAGCGTGTTGAAAAACTGGGACAGGCACCTCGCGACCGCGGTTTTTCGCGGGTCTCGCCGCGACGTGCTCGGAGCCAGTCCCATTTTTCAACGGCCTGTTAGACCGCGGCTAAGAACGACGATGAGAAGTCGACGCAAAAAACGCCGCTCCCAGAGCGAAGTCGAGCTGAACCTGGCCGCGATGCTCGACCTCGCGTTTCAGCTCTTGACGTTCTTCATCCTCACGTTCAAGCCGGCGCCGGTCGAAGGCCAGATTTCGCTGCGCATGCCGCCCGCCGTGCCGGTCACTCCCGTCCAAAGCGCCGTCCAGGCCGGCGCCAACCCCGAGAATACCGATCCCGTGCAGGGCCTCAATTCGCTCGTGATCAGCGTCATTCCCAACGACACGGGCGGCATCGGCTCAATGGCCATCGGCGAAAGTCCCGTGGCCACGCTCACCGGCCTGAACGATCGGCTCAAGACGGTTCTTGCCGACCCGGCCAGCCCGTTCGACCAGGTAGTGATTCAAGTCGGCTCGGGCCTGCGCTATGAAGCCCTGATGGGCGTGGTCGACGTGTGCACTCGGCAGCGTCTGCCCGACGGCCAGCGGCTCGTGAAGCTCAGCTTCGTCGAGCTGCCCGACGTGACCACCGAGTGACGCACGTCGCGCAAATACCAGCCCGAAGCGCCAGCGAGGGAGCGGAAGCGCAACGCGTTCATGCGCTCCCTCGCTTGCGCTCATGGATGTTGCGATTTCATGGTCCTCGGTCGACATCGCCCCGAAAGGATTGCGTGCACGGGTATTGGCCGCGTAGCGGCCAGGGGATAGAGCGGTGGGGGGGGGGGGGGGGGGGGGGGGGGGGGGGGGGGGGGG
>JBBDNV010000084.1:0-26231 GCA_040877415.1 Pirellulales bacterium | reverse complement strand
CATAGCCTTCGCCGTGCGAGCCGAAATTGTGGCGATGCTCTTCGCCGTGTCCGAAGTGCAGGTGGCCGTGCGAGAGCCGCGCCAGGTCGCTCGGCGTGTACTTGTTGCTGGTGTATTCCAAATCGGCCAGGGCCCGTTCGAGATACGAGATGAAGACGACGTCGAGGCCGTCGCCCAGCGGCACTTCCTGGAGATAGCGGTCGGCCTGCTTCCTGCTCAATTTCATCAGGTGCAGATGCGTGTTGCCGGCGACGTATCCGGCCGCGCGAGCACGGGCGAATCGCGGCAGCGGAATCCGCAATTCGGCCGTCTGTTTGCCCGTCAGATCCACGCGCCGCTCGGCCAGTTCGGTTTCCAAGCCCGACAGGGCTGCGATCACCAATGGCGCGGCGGGCACGCTGATCGTCGTGCCATTGGGCAGCACCGACCAATCGTGGATGGCGCCGACTTGTTCGATGCCCTGTCCGCGGTTGACCAGCTCCATCGGCCGGAAGGCCTTTCCGTCAGGGGTCGTGATGCGGACGATGCCCGGCAGGGGCTTGGCGGAACCGCCGTCGACGAGTTCGAGCGCAAGTGAGCAGGTCGCCTGCTGCGGCTCGTGGGCAAAGCCCGGGACGGCAACGGCCCCCAGACACGTTAGACACAGAATGCTTCGCAGGCTCATTGGGGGCAGTATACTTGGGGCGGATGGCTGACACCACGAACCGCGATTGGCCCGATTCGGCCTGAACGCTGCCGGCTTGGTTGATTCGCACGAAGCGGTTATCATGTTGGCCGACAGTTGTTCACAGGACCGCAGCCCACGCCCCAATGCGAGGAAGCGCCATGCTGACGATCCTTGGCCGGCGCGACTGGAATAGGCCGTTTTGCGACGGTGTGTCGCGGCGCGACTTCCTGAAGATCGGCACGCTGGGGCTCGGTGCGCTGTCGCTCCCGCAATTGCTGGCCGCCGAGGAACACGGCGGCACCGGCAGCTCGCGGAAATCGGTGATCCTCATCTATCTGGTCGGCGGGCCGCCCCACCAGGACATTTTGGATCTCAAGCCCGAGGCGCCGCCAGAAATCCGCGGCCCCTTTCGGCCGATCCGCACGAACGTGCCGGGCATCGAAATCTGCGAGCACATGCCGCGGCTGGCGCGGATGGCCGACAAGCTCGTGCCGGTTCGCTCGATCGTCGGCGCGCAGGCCGATCACGACGCGACGCAGTGCTACACCGGTCGGCAACCGCTCAAAGCACCGCCCGGCGGCTGGCCCCAGCTCGGTTCGGTGGTGTCGAAGTTGCAGGCAGCGCGCGATCGCAGCGTGCCGCCGTTTGTCAGCCTGTGCTACACCTGCACGCACGGACCGTACAACGAGCCGGGGCCGGGATACTTGGGCATCGCGCACGACTCGCTGCGGCCGATGGGCCCGGCCCGGCAGGACATGGTTTTGCAGGGCGTCTCGCGCGAAGAACTTGGCAATCGCCGGGCGCTTTTGGCCGGCCTGGACCGCTTCCGGCGCGAAACGGACGCCAGCGGCAAGATGCGCGGCATGGACGCATTTACCGCGCGGGCCATGGATATTTTGACCTCGCCGCGGCTGGCCGAAGCGCTCGACTTGTCGAAGGAAGATCCCCGCGTCGTCGAGCGTTACGGCACGGGGGATGAAAACGTTCACATCGACGAAAACGGCGCCCCGCGCGTGCCGCAGAGCTTTCTGCTGGCCCGACGGCTGGTCGAAGCCGGAGCGCGGGTCGTCACGCTCAATTACAGCAAATGGGACTGGCACGGCCATCCGTACGGTTCGTGCTTCGATCGCTGCCGGGAGGACCTGGCGGTGTTCGACAAAGGGTTTTCGGCCTTGATCGAAGATCTGCACGAACGGGGGATGGCGGACGACGTTACCGTGGGCGTGTGGGGAGAATTCGGACGCACGCCCGTCATCAACAAGAACGTGGGCCGCGATCATTGGCCGCGCGTGGCTTGCGCGCTCATGGCCGGCGGCGGCATGAAGACGGGACAGGTGATCGGCGCGACCGACCGCTTGGGCGGCGAAGCGGTCGACCGGCCGGTGACGTTTCCCGAGCTGTTCGCCACGCTGTATCGCAACCTGGGGATCGACGCGAATACAACTACGATCGCGGACCTGAGCGGCCGGCCGCAATACCTGGTCGACGACGGGGCTCAGCCGCTGGCCGAGCTCGTGTGAGGGGGGCACCGTTTCCTTTTGGGAGCTTTTGGTCATGTCCGAAGGGCGCATTCAATCGTTTGCCGAGTTCTGGCCGTTTTACGTTCGCCAGCATTCGCTGCCCGCCTGCCGGGCGTTGCACTTTGTCGGCAGCACGCTGGTGCTCGTCGTGATTGCCGCGGCGGCCGTCTACAATTGGTGGCTGCTGCTGGCAGCGCCGGTCGTCGGCTATGGGTTTGCCTGGATCGGCCACTTTGCCATCGAGAAGAACAAGCCGGCCAGCTTCGACTACCCGCTGTGGTCGTTCATCGCCGACTGGAAGATGTGGGCCATCATTCTGGTGGGCCGCATGGGAGCCGAAGTGGAAAAGGCGCAGGCGTCGGCGAAGTAGGATCAGGTGGAAGAACGGGTGCCACCTGGTGCCACTGCTTGCTCGACCAGGCAGTGCAGAAGCACGGGTGGGCAAGCCACCCGTGGCACCCGAGAAACAAGCCCTACTCGTAAATCGGGTCGAGCATCCCGGTAATGTAGCTCATCGCGATGCGATTGCTTTCGGCGATCGAGACGCGAATCGTGTCGATGTCCTGGTTGACCCAGCCTTGGTATTTGTGGTCTTTAAGCAGCTTCATCAGCGGCACGAAATCGATTTGCCCGCGGCCCAGCTCGAGGATTGAGTTGTAGAACCGCCCCGAGTCCGAGTCGCCGGCGTAGCGCTGGCCGTTGGGGGCCACGTAATCTTCGGTCGTCGGGTTGAGCGTGGCGTCCTTGAAATCGGTGTACACGAGCCGATCGATCGATTTCTCGTACGTCTTTTGCACGTCGCAGCCGCCCAGCAGCAGATGGGCGGAATCCCAGGCGCAGAAAACATACCGCGGATCGGTCCCTTCCAGAAACCGGTCGACTTGCTGCTGGTTTTCGACGAGCGAATTCGTGTGATTGTGCAGCCCCATGCGGATGCCAAAATCCTCGACGGCCATCTTGCCCAGCTCGTTGAGGAAGCGGAACGTCTTGTTCATGACGTCGGCCTCTTCGGACTCGGGCACGGGCCCGCTTGGAAAGAAGACCATGGCCTTGGCGCCGTAGCGCTTGTGCGTGGCCAGCGCAAATCGGGCCCGCTCGCGAATCTCGGCGTGCTTCTCGGGATCGCGGTACTCCCCGCCGAACGAAACGGTCGAGAACTTCAGCCCGCGACTGGCCAATTCGTCGCCGTACTGTTCGACCGTCAGATGGTTCTGCTCCAGGATGCCGGGAAAGCCGGTCAGCCGCACGCCGTTGAATCCTCCGGCCGCCGTTTCGTCGAGAATCTTGACGAGCGGCAACGGCTTGCCGCGCGGAGTGACGGGACCCCAGCAACCAGTCGACAGGGCGTAGAGAATGTTCGGCCGCACGCGAGGCTTGTTGGCCTCCGCCTCAGCCGCAAGGACCCGGCGACCTCGAATCGCCGAGCCGCCGGCGATCGCCGCGGTCGTCTTGAGAAACGATCGTCGCGTGGGTTGCTTCATGGCTGGGTTCTCCGCATCCGGGGATGTCACGCGTGGTCAGGACGTTTTGGAAAACGGCCAGAGTCGTAGCGCCGTTTCGCCCAGGATCCACTTGCGGTCGTCGTCGTTGAAGAATTTGATCTCATCGCGATAAAGGGCGAGCGCCTGGCCGTAGCCGCAGTATTCTTCGACGGCCGGCCAATCGGTTCCCCACATCAGCCGCCGGGGGCCGAACGCGTCGTACAGCCGGCGAACCTGGTCGTGCGTGTCGCCATACGGGTACGCTTGCTTGGAGAGCGACCACAGGTGACTCAGCTTCACGTATACGCGCGGATAGCGGGCCAGCCGCAACAGTTTTTTCAGCTCGTCGGGCTCGTCAATCGGGCTGTCGGCCATATGATCGATGCACACGTCGAGCCGGCCCTCGTGCCGCTGGATCACTTTCTCCACGTCGGGAATCCGTGAAATCGGGCACAGTACGCACATCGGGATCTTTTGCTCGGCCGCGCGATTCCAGATCGCGTCCATCTGCTTGACGTCGTTAATCCAGTCGCCGCTCTGGCCGCTGCCGGGGCTTAGGCGAACCCCGTGAAAGCCCTGGGCCACCCAATGGTCGAGCTCGGAAGCCGCCTGGGGGCTCTGGGGATCGACGCGGCACACGCTCATGAACTTGTCGGGATGTGCCCGCACCGCGTCGGCCGCGTAGCGGCAGTCCCAGCGATAATAAATCACGTGCACGATGACGGTCTTGTCGACGCCGTGCTCGTGCATCAACTGCAAGAGCGTCTCGGGCAGCGCGTCCTCTTTGGGCGGCGACTTGAGTTCGGCCGGCCAGGGATAGCGCGGATCGTTTTTCCAGACGTGCACGTGCGGGTCGATGATTCGAATGCCGCTCGTGTTCTCGGCCATAACCGCCTTCTCCCAGACGCGCGATCCGGCCACGGCCATGCCCGCAGCAGTCGCTCGCCGCAGCCAGCCGCGCCGCGTGAATCCTTGTCGAGTTGTCATCGTCAATCTCCGCGGTGCGTTCACTTGCAGGCTCAATATAAGCAGCCGGCGCGCGGGAAACAAGAATTAGTCCGCGGCGAAGCCGGCCAGCGCGTCGCGATTCAATTCAATTCCCAAGCCCGGCTTTACGGGCAGCGGAATCGCGCCGTCGACCAATTGGAATTCGTCGGTCGCCAGCTCGCGCCGCAACGGCGATTCGGACAACTCGGCCGGCAGAAATTCGACGTAGGGGCAGACGCCGGTCGAGGCGGCCAGATGTACACTGGCCGCGATGCCGATCGCGCTCTTCCAGCAATGGGGCACGACGAGTCGTTCGCGCTGGTGCGCAATCTGGCATACCTTGCGGGCTTCGGTGAATCCGCCCACGCGGCCGACGTCGGGTTGCAGCACGTCGACACGGCCGCGGTCGGCCAGATCCAAAAATTCCCAGTGCGTGTTTTGCCACTCGCCGGCGGCAATGCGAATGGGCGAACGATCGTGCAAGAGCGCGTAACCCTCCAGGTCGTCGATGTCGATCGGCGTTTCGACGAAAAACAGATCGTAGGGATCGAGCTGCTCCAGGACGGCCAGGGCATGATGGGCGCTCGGCCAGGCATAGGCCACGTCGAGCATGAGCGTGAAGTTTGGGCCCAGCTCCCGGCGGCAGGCGGCCACGATCTCGATTCCCTCGGCGTCGTCGGCTTGCAGTCCGTTGTGGCTGTACGGGCCGTTGATACAGACTTCGATCTTGGCGGCGCGAAAGCCCAACGCTTTGACGCGACGGCATTTTTCCAACAGCGATGCGCGCTGCTCGGCCACGTTGTCGCCGGTGGGCAAAAGCGAGGCATAGGGCACGACGGCCGGCCGGCTCGACTTGCCCAGGAGCTTGTAGACCGGCTCACCGAGCGCCTGGCCGCGAATATCCCACAACGCCATGTCGATGGCCCCCAGCGCACAGATGAGCGCCCCGCGCCGGCCGGTCATTTTCGAGCCGCCGTACAAGCGGGCCCAAACGGCCTCGGGATCGAGCGGATCGGAGCCGATGAGCATTTCTTCCAGGCCCAAGCCCATGCAATGCGTACCGCGGGCGCGAATGCATTCGCGCGCGACCCAGGGATTGGTATCCGTCTCGCCGACGCCAACCAGGCCTTCGTCGGTGTGAATCTCGACGACGAGATCATCCTGGGCCGACGAGCAGGCTTGCGCATCGTAGTTGGGGATGAGCAGCACATGGCAGTCGATTCTGGTGACTTTCATAGGTGGATTCTCTACGATCCCCAGGGCGGGACGGGCGACGGGGTTGGGGCCGCCTGCGGCTCGACCCGATGATCGTCTGTTTGGCCTGGGGTTATCCAAATCCAACACGCGGCTCCGAAAAGGCATACGAAGCTTCCCAGCGAAAGGCCGGTTTGCCAGCCGTATCCGAGCGAATCGCTGACCCAGGGCGTGGCCACGGGTGCGAGGATTCCGCCGGCGTTGCCGCCCGTGTTGAAGATGGCGGCCGAAAGTCCGCCGCGACGTCCGCCGACTTCGACGGCCGTCACCCAGAACGGCCCTTCGGCCATGCCCAACACGCCGAGCGCCAGCGACAGCCAGGTAACGATCCAAAACGGCTCCGTGGCACGCACGCCCAGCCACAGCAAGCCGGCGCTGACGGTCATCGCCGTGAAGACCTGACCAGCACGGGCAACCCGCCAGCCGAACAGCGATTGGATGCGGTCCGACAACCAGCCGCCCAGCGGCATTCCCAGCGCCATGGCCAACGGCGGAATCGTGGCGTAGAAGCGGCTGTCGTCGGCGCCAAGCTTCAGGACGGACTCGAAGTAGTAGTGCATCCAATAGAAAAACAGGTACTGAAAATAGCCGACGGTTCCGTAGCTGATCGTCAACAGAATCAGGCTTCTGTGGCGCGAGAGCAGCGAGCCGCTTGCCGGCGGGTCGTGTCGCGGGTCTTCGCGGGCGGTTGCGGGCGAAGATGGCGCGTCGCGGGCGTCCACGGGTCGCAGCGATCCGTAGTAGTTCCACAGCCAGCCGAGCACGGCGGTCGCCGCGGCCGCGATAAGAAACGCGCCGGGCCAATCGAACCAGTCGACAAGCTTGCCGAACACAAGGTAGGTCGAGGCGATGCCCAACAAGGCGGCGCCGACGACCAGTCCGTTGGCCCCCGAACGGCGATCGGAGGGAATGCCGAGCGAGACGGCTTTGGCGGCGGCCGGATGCAAGGGCGCGCTGAGCACGCCCATCAGCGAACGTATCACGAGAAACGCCGCCAAGGCGCTAACCGCCGAGGACACCCGTCCGACCGCCGCGGTGAGCACGATGAACGCCGCCGAGCCGAAGCAAACCAGGGAGAGTGAAAAAAGCGGCCCGCGCCGGTCGATCAGCCAACCGCCGGGAATCATCGCCAGCGTGTAGGCGATCAGAAACGCGGAGTACACGGTGCCCATTGTGGCGGTCGAAAGATCGTAACGGGCCATGATCCGCATGTCGGCGGCCACGGCCATGCTAATGCGGTTGAAGTGCGCCAGAAAACAAACCGCCATCAGCAACAGCAGCAGCCGCCAGCGCGGCCAGGTCGTCGACGCCGGTTGCAGCGTAACATGTGTGATCGGCTGGCCGTTCATTGCGAACGCGTCTCCGCCAGGTGCTGAATCCGTCTCTCGATGTCTCACATGATCGCGGCTCGGCAACGGGCCGTCCACCTGGAATTCGCGATTCGCCGCCGGATTCCTCGACAGGTGCGCAGCGGCCGACTAATCTGAGTTTGCCGGGCCAGGCCCGCGCGGCGAACTTCTCGCGCGTCGGCAGTTCGCCCGTTTGCCTTCGCAGGAGAAGACCCGTCATGATTCATCCGGCCACCGTGTTGACCGCGTGCGTTTTTCTGTACGCTGCGATCCCCGCCCGAGGCGCAAGCGACGGGGAAGCCGATACGGGCGCGGCGAAAGTTCTGCACGTCAAGCGAACCGACGATTTCAAAATCACCGGCGATGGCAGCGCGGCCGCTTGGAAAGTCGTCCCTTGGTTGGCACTTGGCAAGCGCGGGGCCAACGGACACGACTACGACGCGCGCGTCAAAATGCTCTCTTCGAAGACCGGCGTGTACGTGCTGTTTTCCGGTGCCGACAAAAAAGTCACCGCGACGATGCAGGACGATTTTCTCGATCTGTGGAACGAGGATGTTTTTGAGTTCTTCTTTTGGACCGACGAGCGGCAGCCGATTTACTTCGAATACGAGATTTCGCCGTTGGGCTACGAGCTGCCGATTCTCGTGCCAAACGTCGATGGGAAGTTCCTCGGCTGGCGCCCGTGGCATTACGAGGGGGATCGAAAGATTCAGAAGGCCACCACGGTTGCCGACGGCGACAAAAAGCCGGGCGCCGCGATCACCGGCTGGACCGCGGAAGTTTTTGTCCCGTACACCTTGCTAGCGCCGTTGGGCAACGTGCCGCCGAAACCGGGCACGCGCTGGCGGGCGAATTTCTATCGCGTCGACTACGACGACGGCCGCGCGACCAGTTGGGATTGGGCCCGCGTCGGACCCAGCTTTCACGAATACCAGAAATTCGGCACGCTCGTCTTCGACTAACCCGCTTCGTCGCGCGACGTTTGACCATGATCGCGCGGCGGACTCTAATGATCCGAAGCCAAACGACATCCATTCTTGGGAACGAAAGACCACCGCGCCGGCACGAGCTCGGGAGGAACCATGAACAAGGTGCTAATTATCGTGGGCGACGCGACTGAGACGGTCGACACCCTGTATCCCTATTATCGCGTTCAGGAAGACGGTTTCGTGCCCGTGGTTGCGGCGCCGGAAAAGCGGCGCTATCAAATGGTGCTCCACGAAGTGAAGCCGGGTTGGACGATCACCAAGGAGTGGGAAGGCTATACGATCCAGGCCGACGTGGCCTTTGCCGAAGTGGATCCGAACGACTACGTGGGAATTTTCTTTAGCGGCGGACGGGCGCCCGAATACATTCGCGAGGACGAGGATCTGCTGCGCATCACGCGCCATTTTTTCGAGACGAACAAGCCGATCGGCTGCGTCTGCCACGGCGTGGAGATTCCGGCCCGGGCCGGCTGCGTAAAAGGGCGCCGCATGGCCACCGTGCCCAAGTGCCAATTCGATCTGGAAGTTTGCGGCGGCATTTTCGTCAACGAGCCATGCGTCGTGGACGGCAACCTGGTGAGCGGCCGCACGTACCACGACCACGGGCACTACGTCGGCCATTGGATCAAGCTGCTGATCGAGGAGCGGGCCAGGCGGACGGGCAAAGTGCAAGCTGCGTCGGTCGCCGCGAAATAGCTCCAGGGCTTTGTAAATGCTCCAAGTTGCGGAGATTCGTCGCCCTCGGTTCACACTTGCACGGTCACTTTCGAACAACTTTGACTGTAGCCGAGGGCCCGCTTGGTGATTGGAAACACGCGGCAAGCGGCCATCGTCATGGCCAGCTCGACCAGGGCCTCTTCGCCGTAGTGCCGGCGGATTCGCTCGCGGTACGGTGCTTCGGCGCCACGGGCGGTAACAACTTCCTCGGCGAAACGGTAGACGTCGGCGAGCTCTGGCGGCAAATCATCGGGCCTCGACTGCAAAACGGCCTGGAGCACGGCCGGCGAGACACCGTCTTTTTTGGCCAGATTCACTTCGATTTGCAGGCAGGTTCCGCAATCTTCGTCGCGCGTGGCCACGAGCCGGGCGACGTGGAACGGCTCGCTCGGCAGCGCGCGGCGATATTCGGCCAGCGGCATGATCTTGACGAACTTGAAAAAAGCCCGCAGCGAGACTTTCAGGATGTGCCGCATGTAGTCGGCCGGCACGCCCAGCGTGCACTCGGCGGCGGAGATTCGCTTTTCGATCAGGCGGCGGAGCATTTTTTTGAAGGACAAAGGACAACAGGCAAAAGGATGAGGCAGAAGGTCCCTTATTTCTTGCGGCCGCGGCCCCAGACGACGCGGCCGGGCTTGGCGCCGGTGTGCTCGCCGGCGGCGAGCACCTGCGTGCCGTTGACGAAGACGTGCTGCACGCCGGTTGCATACTGGTGCGGCTGGGCATAGGTGGCGCGGTCCTGGATCTTGGCCGGATCGAACACCACGACGTCCGCCAGATAGCCCGCGCGCAATAAACCCCGATCGCGCAGGCCCAGGTTTTCGGCCGGCAGTCCACTGAGCTTGCGGATCGCTTCTTCGATGGGGATGACTTTTTCATCGCGAACGTACTTCCCCAGCAGGCGGGCGAAATTGCCGTAGGTGCGCGGATGCGGCTGGGAAAGCAGAAACGGGCCCTCGGGCGTCACCGACGCCGCGTCAGAACAAAAGCTGCACCAAGGCAAGGCCATGTTCTTCTTCACGTCCTCTTCGTTCATCATGAAGTACACGGTGTCGACGCGGCTGTTGTCCTCGATCACCAGGTCCATGGCGGTTTCTTCGGGCGGCGTGCCGCGGCGCGCCGCCACGTCGGCCAGCGTTTTACCGGTCAGGTGTTTCAGCTCCGTGCTCTTGAACCCGACGAGCAGCACGTTGTCCGGCGAGCCGGCGCCCAACAGCAGGTTTTCCCACTGGTCGGTCGGGGCGCGCATCTCTTCGGCCACTCGTCGCCGGATGGCCGGATCGCGCATGCGCTCGATCCACCGCCGCAGTCCGCCCTCTTGAACCCAGGGGGGCATGGCGCCGTTCAGACCCGTCGAGCCGGCGGTGTACACGTACATGTCCGCGGTAATCCGCGTCCCCTCGGCCCGCGCGGCTTCAACCAGCTCGATGACGCGATCTCGCTTGTGCCAGTTCTCCTTGCCCGCGGCTTTCAGGTGATAGATTTCGGCTGGCAGTCCGGCGTCGCGGGCGATTTTGATCAATTCTTCGACCGCCTCGACGAGCCGGTTGCCTTCGCTGCGCATGTGCGAGATGTACATGCCCTGATATCCGGCGGCGACTTTGCACATCTCCACCAGCTCGTCGGTGTCGGCGTAAAAGGCCGGGGCGTAAATGAGCGACGAGCCAATGCCGAGAGCCCCTTCCTCCATGGCCTGGCGCACGATCTGGCGCATCTCGTCCAATTCGTTCGGCGTCGCCCGGCGGTCTTCATATCCCAGGACGTGGATCCTCACGGTCGTGGCCCCCAGAAACGACGCCACGTTGCATGAGACGCCGCGCTTCACCAGATGCTCCAGGTACTCGCCCAGGGTCGTCCAGGGAACCTCGTAGGAAATGTCGCCCTGCTGCTCGATCATGTTTTTTTTCATCCGCGGGCTGAGCGGGCCCATCGAAATGCCTTCGCCGAAGATTTCGAGCGTCACCCCCTGACGAATTTCGCTTTGCGAGCGGCCGTCGGCCAACAGCGAAACCGTGGCCCAACTCAGCATGTTGATGAACCCCGGCGCGACGGCCATGCCGGCGGCATCGATTTCGCGCTTGCACTTGGCGCCGTTCAAAGTTCCGATCGCGGCGATGCGGTCGCCGCTGATGGCCACGTCGACCCGCGCGCCCCCAGTGCCCGTGCCGTCGTAAACGGTGCCCCCGCGAATGATGACGTCGTACGTTTTGGCCGCCTTAGGTTCGTCGTCGCGCGACGGCGGCGTTTGGTCGCCGTATGATGCGACCGCCGAGCACGCGACCAGTCCGAAAACGAGTATCCACGAGCGCGTCATCGTTCCATTCTCCCCTCGGGCAGGCGTTTGGGTAGTCGGCAATTCGCCGTCGGGCGCTACTATAACACACGCGGAACCGGCCTGCCCACAAGCGACCCTGCGCCTCGTCAAACGAAGTTGACGGATGCCACGGGTGGCTTGCCTACCCGTGTTTGCAATCGCACTGCTTGACCAACAAGTGGTGGCACCCGTGCGCCGGCACTGGACTGCCCCGGCCGGGCGATGTAAGGTTGGAATCGGCGCCGGCGGGTTCTCGCCGTCGCACCTTTCCCGCGGAGTTTCAGACGATGCCAGCACAGCTCTCAACGGACAGAGCCGGGCGAATGGTTTGGACGGCATGGTTGACCGTGGCCGTGGTTCTGGCCGCCCGCGCGGCATCGGCCGCCGGGCCCGAATCGTGGGCCGACAAGAACTTGAAAGCGGTCAAAGGGCTCGTCGCCTGGTACGACGCGTCGGTGGAAAACGCGGCCCGGCAGGCAGGCAACGAGCGCCAGTTGCTCCCCGGCGGCGCGGTCGACATGTGGCACGACGCGTCGGGCAGAGGCCGGCACCTGGTGCAAACGTCGTCCGAGGCGCAGCCCCTCTATCGCGTTTACGACGAGCTGAGCTTCGTCCGCTTCGGCGGCGAGTCGACGTTTCTGGCGGCCGAAGGTATGGAATTGTCGCTCGCCGACGTCACAATTGTCCTGGTCGCGGCGCCGTTTTCGAATGACGGCGGCTTTCGGGCGCTGTTGGCGGCCAGCGCCAAGAATACGAACGATTACGTTTCCGGCTTTACGATCGATCAGGGCCCGCAGGCGTCGCACGAATTCACGACGCTCAACGTCGAAGGCGCCGGTTTCCAGGGAGTGGACAACCTCAAGCCCGATGAGACGCCGTTCGGCCGTCTGCGCCGCGTATGCGTCACGTCGACCGTCGGCGCCGGCGGCACGGCGCTTTATCTGGACGGCGAGCCGGCCGGACGACGCGATCGCGGCGATTCGACGATTCGCATGGATCGACTGACCGTTGGCGCACGGTTCTACACCAACGGCGGGCCGCCCGAGACGCGCGGGTTTCTGACGGGAGAGATCGCCGAAGTGCTCATCTACGATCGGGTGCTCGGCGGCGACGAGCTCGGCGAGGTGAACCGCTATTTGCGGACTAAGTACTACGGCGATTCGTGGGCCGTGCCCCTGCCGCCGGAATTGGCTGCCGTGCGGCCCGTTCCCAAGGTGCCCGATCCGCCGCCGGTCCAGATGTTCGCGCCGGGCTTTGCCGTCCGGCTGCTGCCGGTCGATCTGCCGAACATCAACAACGTCCGCTATCGGCCCGACGGCAAACTGGTGGCGATGGGCTACGACGGCCATATCCATTTGCTTAGCGACACCGACGGCGACGGATTGGAGGATCGGGCCGATCCGTTCTGGGACAAACCGGGATTGACCAACCCCATCGGAATCGCCTTGACGCCGCCGGGATATGCGCGCGGCCAAGGCGTTTTCGTGGCCAGCCGGGGACGGCTTGCGCTCGTGGTCGACAAAGATGGAGACGATCGGGCCGACGAATTGATCACCGTGGCCGACGGCTGGACTCCGATCAAGCCGAGCGTCGACGCGCTGGGCGTAGCCGTCGCCCGTGACGGCAACATCTATTTCGGGCTCGGCACCCAGGATTACACGAATGGCCACCTGGTGGACAAACACGGCAAGGCTCACTACGCTCCCAATTTGGGTCGCGGGGCAATCATGAAGGTGAGCCCCGATTTCAAACACCGCGAACAGGTTTGTTCCGGCGTGCGGTTCACGGTGGCATTGGCGTTCAATCGATTGGGCGATCTGTTTTGCACCGACCAGGAGGGAGCGACCTGGCTCGCCAACGGCAACCCGTTCGACGAGCTTTTGCATATCCAGACCGGGCGGCACTACGGTTTTCCGCCGCGTCATCCGGAGCATCTGCCGGATGTGATCGACGAGCCGAGCGTGTACGACTACACCCCGCAGCACCAGAGCACTTGCGGCCTGTGCTTCAACGAGCCGCAAGCGGGCGGCCGGGTGTTTGGACCCCAGTGGTGGATGGGCAACGCGCTGGTATGCGGTTATTCGCGCGGCAAACTGTATCGCACCACGCTGGTGAAGACCGATCATGGCTACGTGGCCGACGGGGCCGTGTTGGGTTGTCTCAACATGCTGACGGTCGACGCCTGTCTTTCGCCGCTGGGCGAGCTGGTCGTGGCGACGCACAGCGGCGGGCCGGATTGGGGCAGCGGCCCCGCCGGAAAGGGAAAGTTGTACAAGATCGCCTACGACGATGCCGAATGTCCGCAACCGGTCCGCGCTTGGGCCGGTTCGCCCCACGAGGTGCATATCGCCTTCGACCGTCCGCTCGACCCTGAAAGCTTCCAGGATTTTGGCGAGCGCGTGATGATCGAGTATGGTCCGTACGTGCGCGCGGGCGACCGTTTTGAATCGCTGTGGCCGGGTTACTCGGTCGTCGAGCTACAGGCTCGCGGCTCACGGCGTTTGCTGCCCGTTCTCAGAACCGAGCTGACCGCCGACCGGCGCGCCGTGGTTCTGACAACCGGGGCGCATTCACAGGCGACGAGCTATGCCGCGTTGTTGCCGGACATAAGGCGCGCGCGGTCCGAATCGCAATCCCCAAACGTCTTGAAGCAGATGCCGGTTGTGGAGCTGAGCTACAATCTCTGCGGGGTGGAGGCCGGTTGGAAGCCGGACGAAGGAGACGGCGGCTGGTCGGGCTGGTTGCCGCACCTCGACGTGACAGCCGCGAAAGGGCTGATCGCCGGCAGCGTCCAGAGCCGGCAACTGGCCGACGCCTGTTCGCGGCCCGGAAAGCTGACGCTGCGGACGCAGCTCGATTTGTGGCAAATGCTGCGCCCCGCCGTGCAGCCCGGTTCGAAGCTCGACTACGAGCCGGCAGCGGAAGGGGTGACGGTCGTCCTTGAATCCGCCGGTCCGATCGTGGTGAAATCGCAATCGACCGAGCATCATTCGCGCCCGACGCCCGACGGGGGCCATCGCGTTGCGTGGACCATCACGCCCTCGGCCGGCGCGTGGCAGCCGATTGAGGTCGTCGTTTCGACGGGGAAAACCGGCGCGGTGCTAAGGGCAAGCTGGCATACGGCCGAGGACGGGCGGGGGCGGGCCTTCGCCCCGCGTCGCTTTTTCGTGCCTTGGGCCCGGCCGGCAATCGGCGCGCCGTCCGAGGAATCCGCCGCGCCGCCCGCCGAGTTGGCCGGTGGCGATTGGCACCGCGGCCGCGACGTGTTCTTCGGAGAGAAAGCGCAATGCGGCAAATGCCATTCGGTCGGCGGCAAAGGAGGCTGGATCGGCCCCGATTTGTCGAATCTCGTGCATCGCGACTACGCGTCCGTGCTGCGCGACATCACCACCCCGAGCTTCGCCATCAACCCCGAACATCTGGCGTACAACGTCGTGCTGGCCGACGGCCGCGTGTTGACTGGCATGGTGCAAGCGCGCGGTGATTTGCTTTCGATCGGCGACATCAGGGGCGTTGAAACCGAAGTGCCACGATCAATCGTCGAAGACTTGAAGCCGGCGATGCTCTCGATCATGCCTGAGGAACTCCCCAAAGCGATCGGCGAACAAGGTATGCGCGACCTTTTGACGTTTCTGCTCGTGGCCGAGCCGGGAGGCCTGGAGCCGGCGCCGATCGAGCGCGCTGGGGCTCCGCCGGCTCGCACTCGGGCGGAAGTCGGCGCGGTCGTAAAGAACGCACAGGCGATCGACTCGGCGAAGCTCGAGCCGCTCGAAATCGTGCTCGTCTGGGGTCCAAAAGATCACGGACCGGGCGAGCACGACTATCCGGCCTGGCAGGAGCGCTGGACGCGCCTGTTTGGCCGCGCCGCGAAGGTGACCGTAAGCCGTGCCAATCCGTGGCCTTCGTCCGACCAGTGGAAAACGGCCGACGTCGTCGTGATGTTCTCGGCGAATCCCGCTTGGACTCCCGAGCGGGCCGGCGATTTGGACGCGTTCTTCCAGCGCGGAGGTGGCCTCGTCTTACTGCATTACGCCGTCAACGGGCAGCGGGCTCCTGACGAGCTGGCCCGGCGGATCGGACTGGCCTGGAATCCCGAGGGCTCGCGCTATCGCCACGGCGAGCTCGACTTGAGCTTCCTGACCCCGAAAGCCCATCCGATCACGGCGGGCTTTTCGACGCTGCGCTTTGTCGACGAGAGCTACTGGAACCTGGTGGGCGATGAAAAACTGGTTCACGTGCTGGCCACGCAGGTGGAAGAAGGCCGGCCGCGGCCGATGATGTGGACTTTTGAGCCCCCGGGCGGCCGGGTGTTTTGCTCCATCCTGGGCCACTATAGCTGGACGTTCGACGATCCGATGTTTCGGCTGCTCGTGCTGCGCGCCGTCGCCTGGGTCGCCGGCGAGCCGGTGGATCGCTTCAACGAACTGCTGCTCGACGGCGCCCGCGTCAGCGGTTCGCCTTCCGCCGCCCGTTCGCCTTGAGGCGCTGTTTGCTGTCCGACACGTTGGGAACGTTTTTCGCCGGAAGGAACCGGGCGAGTTCCGATTTCCTGGCAGCCAGTTCGGGCTTTTCGGCCAGGTTCGACCATTCGTACGGATCGGCCGACTCGTCGTAAAGTTCCTCGTCGCCGCCGGCATAGCGAATGTAGCGCCAATTTTCGCTGCGCACGGCATGGTTGCCGCGACCGTGCGTGGTTAGCGCCGGTTCGTCCCACGGGGCCATCGGATCGGCCAGCAGCGCACGGATGCTTTTGCCTTCGACGTGTTTTGGCGTGGGGATGTTGCACAGGTCGGTCAGCGTGGGATAAATCGTCATGAAATCGACCGTCCGCTCGCACACTCCGTCCGGTTTGGTCAGCCCGGGCACGACCCAGATGAGCGGCGCCCGCGTGGCTTCTTCCCACAGGGCGAATTTGCGCCAGTGCTCCTTTTCGCCCAGGTGCCAGCCGTGGTCGCCCCAGAGAACGATGATCGTGTTGTCGCGATGGTCGCTGTTGGCAAGCGCGTCGACGAGCCGGCCGATCATGGCATCGGCATAAGAGATGGCCGCCAGATAGCCTTGCACGGCTTCCTTCCATCGGCCCGACTCGAGCATTTTGCGGTGGTCGCCCTCGGGCCTGGCCATCGCCACGCCGGACGGCGGAATGTCGGCCAGGTCGTCTGCAGTCACGTGCGGCAGGGCGATCTCGTCGAGTGGATGCAGGTCGTAATACTTTTGTGGAACGTCCCAGGGCATGTGGGGCTTGTGCAGTCCGATGGCCAGCAGGAACGGCTTGTCGTGCTTCTTGCCGAGTTGCTCGATGCCGTAGCCGACGATTTTCCACTCGCGCAGGTCTTCATCGCCGCAATCGAGCGGCGCGAACCGAATGCCATCGACTCCGCGATTGCCTTTAGGTACGGGATCTTTGCCTTCGGACTCGAGGTAATCATCCCACTCCTCGCGGCGAGGAAAACTGCCGTGATAGATCTTGCCGGCGCCGGCCACGTAGTACCCCGCATTGCGAAACGTGGTGGTCAGCGGCAGTTCGCGCGAGATGACGCGGCGCCAATCGTCGCTGTTGTGGTAGACGCCGGTGGTCGACGGGCGCAGACCCGACATCAGGGCGGCACGCGAGGGATTGCAGCTCGGCGCTGCACAATAGCTGCGCGTGAAGCGCACGCCGCGCTTGGCAAGCTTGTCGATATTTGGCGTGATCGTCTGCGGGTTTCGCGGCAGATAGCCGACCCAATGATTCAGGTCGTCGACCGCGATGAACAGCACGTTGGGTCGGCTGGCTTCCGCGGCCCAGGACGCCGTGGCCGAGGCAAGCACGACGACGGCGATTCCGCTGCCCGTACGCAGTCCGGCCGGAAGTCGCGTCAAAAGAGAAATCACTGCAAGAGCCTCCTGTGAAACTGGCTGGTTTGGCGAAGTTCGCGCACTCGGGCGCGTCGGCCCCTTCTATCCCTCGTGGTAAGGCTGCGACGCCTCGTACAACTTGAGCCGGTCCTTGACCGACTTGACCAGTTTAGCCTGCTCAGGAGCCAGTTCAATCGCCCGCTTGCATGCTTCGATGGCTTCCTGAAATCGCCCGACTTCGGCCAGCGCGGCCGCCAACGTGTCGAGGGCCCCGGGATCGTTGTCTTGAGCGATCTGGCAAGCCAGTTTTGCCAGGCGGACGGCCTCCGGTCCATCGCGCAGCTCGGATTCGGGACTCGTGGCCAACAGCCAGGCCAGATTGTTGGCCCAGGTGTAGGTGCGGGTTTCGAACGACAATTCGGGCTGAAGCCGCAAGGCCTCGCGGTAATGTTTTGCGGCCTCCGGCCGGTTTTTCTTGCCCAGCAGGAGAGATGCCAACTGTGCATGGGCCACGGCGTCGCCCGGCTCCAGTTCCACGAGCTTGCGGAGCGTGATTTCGGGGTCGCTCTTGGTGTCGAGCCATAGTCGCGTGCGGGCAAGCGAGCGTTTGGCCAGCGCGTGATCCGGCTCGAGATTCAGGGCATTTTGGTACGAGTGAGCGGCCCTCTCCCAGTAGTAGGAATTGAGTTTTGGTTGAACCAGCGTGAACGTCGTGGCCTGCTTGCAAAAGAAATCGCCCAGGGTGACGTAAAACTCGGGCGTCTGCGCGCGCAGGCCCAGGCTTCCGGCCAATTGCGACTTCCAGCGATCATCCGACGCGACGGCGAGCGCATACGTAACCGTCTCCTTCGGGGGCAACTGCCGAAAAAGTTGCAGCGGCGCGTCGAATTCCAATCGCAAGTGCAGATCGGTGTTGAGCGCCCGCGAGCGACTGCTGCCGACGAGCCGGTCCAATGGTTCACTTCCCAGCACGTAATTCGACAGGAGCACCCAGCGGAGATCGGTGCCTCCGAACCAGGCCTCGAAATCAGCCTTCATCGTGGGCGTCGCTTCGATAATCTCTTCCAACGCGGCCAGACGCTTCGGATCCGGCGCCAGAGGCCTGGTCGATGCCAACAGCAGCGTGTCCACGCCGCCGGACAACTCGACCAATCCGCAGTAAGGGAATTCGGAGCGCATCGTGCGCACGATCATCAGGTAGTCATCGAGCGTGAAGTTGTAGGCCTGAATCCATTGGGCCAGCACGCCGCCGTCGGTCAGGTGTTCGCGGGCGGCACGGAAAAACTCGCGCGTAAACAGATTCGAAATACCCGCAATCCACGGATTGGACGGCTCGGAAATCACGATGTCGTACTTCTTGCCGCTCCCCTGCAGCGCGGTGCGCCCGTCACCGAAGATGATCGAAAACTGGGCCATGTCGTCGATTTGTTCGGACGTTAGTCGCTGTTGGGGCGGGAGCTTCGCATTCTTGGCCAGCAGTGCCGCGCGCGTTTTTTCGTGTGGGCGGCTATTGAACTGGCCGAAATGCTCCGCCGCCGCGTAAACGGCCGGCTCGAGCTCGCAGCACGTGACGTGCGTATTCGGGAACAACAGACTTCGGCCGGAAGTGCAGCCGCTGCCGAAGCCGATGACGAGCACTTCCTTCGCGTCGGGCTTGAACATGCGAGGAAAGTAGGCCACACCGGTTTGCGTGGCCATGTCGACGCCGTTGCTGGCATCGACTTTTCCATTGACGCGCAACGACACGCTGTTGGGAATCTTGCGCGCCACGAACACGTTGGACGACGCCCCTTCCCGAAAATAAAGGGGCTTCAGCGTCGCGTTCCATTCCCCGAGGTCGTCGCCGTAGACATCCTGGCCATAGAGGTAGAGGCCCATGTTCGTCAGGCGCGGATCGATCGGCCTGGCGACCAGCACGACGGCGGCGGCGCCCGCGGCGGCCGCGGCGCCCACTTTGGCCAGGTTGACCGTCCCGCGCCAGGGCATGATGCCCAACAGCGAGACGACATACATCGCAGCGGCCAGGGCCGACGCTCCCGACGTGCCGATTCGGGGGAACAACAAGACGGCCGTCAAGCTGGCGCCGGCGATCGAGCCGAACGTGTTCCACGCGTAGATATTGCCCACGGCGGAGCCCACCTTCGCCGCGCTGGCGCGCGTCAGGTGGACGAACAACGGAAACAGAATGCCCATCCCTACGGCCGGCAAGAGCTCGACCGCGGCGCTGACGGCCACGCAGATGGCGCCGTTTCCCATCTGACCGCTTCGCAATTCGCGCACGGACTGGGGCCAGACCGAAATCGACAGCGCGGGCAACATCCAGATGCCGGCCAACGTTCCCAACACGACCATTGCGATGACGGCGGGCGGCAACATCGGCGACGACGCCACGCCCCGCAAGAATCCGTGAAAGGTCAGGCTCCCCAGCGCGATTCCCAAAAGCACGACGAACAACGTGGCCGACAGCGCGTAGGTCGAGCCGCCGAGAACGAGGGACAACTGCCGGGTCCAGGTCATCTCGAGCACCAGCGCCGCGCAGCCCGCAAGAGCCGTGGCCGCGTAAAGCCCCGCCAATTGCGGGCTCCAGGCGGCCAGCGGGGCTTGTACGGCGCCACCCCGCCCGGGCGCGCTGCGACCCACGGAAAGGCGCTCGGCCGCATTGCCGGCCGCCAGCGCAACGAGCCCGATCGCGAGATTCACGGCCGCCGCGAAGTTGTTGGTCCACAACAATCCCAGCGACGGCAGGAGGTGAAAGCCGGTCAGATAACATCCCGCCGCGGCGCCGAACGTGTTGATCGCGTACAGCCATCCGGTTGCCTGGTCGAGCGATCCGTCGCGGGCCGTCAATTGCCGAATCAACAGCGGCAGCGTGCCGCCCATCAGCACGCACGGCGGACCGACCACCAGCAGCGTGATGCAGAACTGTACCAGGTAACGCAGCAGCGGTTGCTCGGGAATGCGCGCGTACAAGCCGACCGATGCGTCGACCAGGGCCGCGATTTCAAACGGGATCACGAGCGCCATCGCGCCGATCAACAGCTCGCACACCCCGTACCAGCGCAAGGGTATCGCCGCGCGGTCCGCCGACCGCCCGAACAGATACGCTCCCAGACCGAGCCCGAACAGGAACGAACCGGCCACGGCGGCAAAGGCCAGGCTGGAACTGCCCCAGACGTGCGAAAACCGCTTGAACCACACCACCTGGTAGGCCAGGCCGGTTGCGCCGGAAATGAAAAACACGATCGACGCTAACCAGAAAAGACGCGATGGAATTGCACTGGAAGATTTCTTGGCGGCCATAGCGTTCCTCGACAGCGCGACGCGTCACGTTGATCCGACGGCGGTAAAAAGCGCCGCTGCGGCGCTAAACCTCTATGCTATTTCCCCCCGCGCCGCGTGTCGACAGGACGGGCGAGGACGGGCGACGGTAGCACCGGTAGTGCGGTCGTGCGAAAAGCCTTTGGTTTGGCACAAGGTTGAGCGCATGAAAAAGCCACCCGAAAGTGGCTTTATTCTACGGATAGTGAGCTACTTTCCGCTGCCGCTCCGCGTATGCTTGTGGCGATGCCGGATTGCCGCCGCGCACAGACCGCCGGCCGCGAACAATGCGAGCACGATCGAACGCGGTTCGGGAATAACCGTGATCATGCCATACATGCCGTCCAGGTCTGTCAAGGCGTCCCCATCTACGGAGCCGTCTAAAAGCGTGGGCGAATAGAATGGCGGCACGTCGGTCGGAATTCCACTCGGATCCATAAAATAATTCTTCAGATAGATCGGATAAGTACCCGGCGTGAGCCCGGTGGCGTCAAACGACAGATACGCCAACACGGCCGGCCCCCCCGCCCCGTCGCCCGCATTAACAAAGCCAGAAGCCGTCGTTGTAAACGTGTACGAATGAAGCGACGGGAACGGGAAGAAGTTTTGGTCCGTGCCAGTGTTGTTAGGGAAGAAGCGCGTACCGGGGCCGGAAAGGTCAACCGATTCAATCAGCGGTCCCGAGAGAGGAGTGACTCCGTCAGGTCCAGAGGTCAACGTCAGGTCAACGCCTGCAATTTGGTCCTCCGGTGGCCCGCCGGGGGTTTCGATCATCACCGCGATTGGATTGCCGGTGTTCAAGTCGATCGATTGGTTCGCCGCCCAGTTAATCTTCCAGTTGCCTAACCAGATCGTTGGGTTTGCGTACGCTGCCGCGGGCAGGCAGGACACCATCACCAACGTGAAGAATGCTTTCCGGCACATTAGCGGCTCCTTTCGTCACGTCATGGGGTTTACTGCGTCGCCGGGGCCGGGGGACTAACGCCCCCCTGCGAGCTTGCGCGCAACGTATCCACTCCGCCGATGAATGTCAAATACTATTTTGGGGCTTCTGCATTGGGGCGTTGGGCCGTCCGCGAGAAGAGCCGCTGGGGCGACTGCTTAGACGTGATCGATCTCGCAGAACCGGCTGGTCGAGGCAACTTGCTCGTCGTCGAAAGGATGCTCTGGTGACAGCGACTTGATCATCGTGATTTCCGTCTGCCGCGGCGCGAGTTCAAAAACCTCGCGTGCCGCTGGGACCTCAGGCAACCAGCCGCCAACACGCTGCGCGCCATTCTCTACGGCAAGCGAAATCGTGGCCGCGTAGAGTTTCTCGGCCAGCGCCGATGATTGATCCGCCAATGCGTAGTCGGTGATTCGCCAGCTCGAATCCTTGCGCCCGAGCCGCACGTAGCCCTTCCACTGGCCGCGCTCGTCCGTAAGCGCGAAAAACCGGTCGTCTTCGAATCGCTGCAAAAGCGCGTTCCAGTATGGAGCATCCCGGGCAATCGAAAGCGGCGCCGCGCCGTGGTAGCACGAATACAGGTTCGCGAGCTCGTCGAGATGGGACGCGGCGGGGATTTCGACCAGGCGATGGGTCATGACATCGGGCGGTGAAATACCGCGGGGATCGCGCCAGCCCTCGAACGACGGACAGAGTATGTAGCCCATGTTGGCGTAATAGTCGGGCCTGATGTCGGAGTAGAGCAGGCTGATGGCGGCGCCTTTTTTGCGGCTTTGGTGTTCGACCCACGCGAGCAGTTGCCGGGCGAAGCCGCGGCGGCGAAACTCCGCCAGCGTATACACCGATCCGATGGCGATCCCCGGCACTTCCTCGCCGCGAATTCGAAAGCGAAGCGGATACGCGCCCAACGACACCACGACGCGGCCGTCGACGCAGGCGACGTACCACGCAGCCAGGTGGTGCTTCGGCGAGTTGAGCCGATAGCGGACGTGCTCTTCGAGCGAAAGGCCCTTGCTCCAGATATCGAACACGTTGCGGTGCGCGGCAATGAGCTCATCAGGCGAGGCGGCGTGAATATCGAGCGCGCCTGTCATGGCGGCGTGGCGCTATTCTTTGTCAGCCACAGCCACGCCAACGCTCCAGACCGGCAAACGGTGCGCGCCATGTCGATTGATTTCCCGCCTTTAGGTGATAGTCAGGCCGCGATGCTTCAGCCGCAGCTTCATCCGGGACGACCAGCCGATGCCGGTGTTTTCGAGCACGATCGACTCGAGCTGGCCGAGCTCGCGCAACAGGGCGTCGAGCGCGACCGGGTCGACCTTCGTGCCGCTTAAATCCAAATGCCGGAGAGTTTCGAACGTGCGCAACTGCAACAGCCCGGCGTACGTGACGGCCGTGTCAACGAGCGCCAATTTGCGCAATCCGGCCAGCATCCGCCGCTGGTCCGTCAATTGCAGGACCACGCCGTCGTCGATCTTGGGACCGCTCAGCCGGATGCCAACGACTTTGTCGAGCACGGTTGCAAAATCTGGCCCGATCGATCGGGTGAGCGGGTCGGAGGATTTGATTTCGACGCTGCCGCCCAGTACCTTGATCTGTTCGATGACCTGTTCCTGTTCGGCGTATTGTTCGACCCACCGGCTGAGCCAGTGCATCCTGCTGGCCTTGAAGCGCGCGTACTCGGTGGCTTGTTCGAACGCTTCCTGCAGCCGCTTGAACTCGTTGACATCTCCACCGTGATCGGGGTGGACGATCTTGCACTTATCGAGGTAGGCCTGCTTGACGTCGTCCTCGGTCACCGGCGGCGCAAGGCCGAGCACGGTCAGAAACTCGAGGCGATCGGCCTGGAATTGCGTGGAGCTCGGTTCCGACATGTCTTTTTCCTCGAATTGCAAAACGGCGTCACACGCCGGTCAATCGTAGCCGGTTCTCTTGGGTTTTGCATCCTGCTCGCTTGTCGGGCGGGAAAAGTTCGCAGCGCGAGCAAGCCCCCGCTTGGGCCGTGGGATGGCATTTGACATGGCATTTGACCTGGCAGCGCGCAAGAAACGCTCCCCTGGCCGACTGTTTGGTCCGCAGTCGAAGGCGGGTTGAAAAGGACTTGCAAGGGGCCCGGGAAACCCGACCTAGGGCGCGATGCGCACGGGATTGGGAACCGGGATCATGGTCTGGTCGCGGTGCACGGTTTGGTCGTTGAGCACGCCGCGAAAGATTTCCGGGAACGTCACCCCCAAGGGGTTGAACTCTTTCACTTTCGCGCCCGGCTTGGCCACCACGAGAATCGCGTTTTTCTGCCATACTTCCTCGAACTCGTCGACCGGCACGCGAATATTCCCACGGATGGGGTCGGCCAGGTAGGCATAGTAGCCGTCAGTGCCCCGGAACACCGCGAAGTGATCGTGCTTGCGGACCGTGATGCCGACGATGACCGGCACCTTGGCCTCGGCCAATTCACTGAATTTGACCTTTCCCATCGAGGACTGGTAGCCGGCCAGATTGGCCATATCGCGCAGGTCGGTAAGCGTCAGCCCGTTTTCGACGCGGTCCTTGATTTCTTCGGGGGTTAGTTTCAGCTTCTGGATCAGCCTCAGAAAGGTTTCCTCGGTGACATCGGCTCCCCAATAGTACCGAAAAACGGTGGCCAAAGCGGCCGCCCCGCAGGAATAATCGAGCTTCTGCATGACGATGTTTCGCTCTCTGAGTTCCTTATAGCTCCATACGTACTCGCGGATCAGCCGATCCGGATCGCGGATCGGCGCCCGGTCGTAGAGGTTAATCTGGGCCGGCAGATCGGACGCCAGCGCCAGCACGAGACAGATCGACAACGCCATACACGGCCAGGCGAGGCGGAGCGGACGGGCAATCGGTGCATGCGTCATGAACGGCTCCCGCTGGCGCTTTTGCTGTCTTTCATTTCTCACGGCCGGCGCGACTGCTAGTAGAACGTGACCACGATGCCGGCATTCACGCGCGGCGCCGAATCGGTGACGCCGATTTGCACGAAAGGCTCGATAATCCGGCAGTTGCGGACGATGGTGGCGGAAAAGCGCATGCTCATCGGCTCCAGGTTCGATCCGCGGACGTTGACGCTGTTAATAAACGTATTGGTGATGTAGAAGCCTTGAAACGTCGAGCTGAGCGTCACGCGGTCGTTGACCGAAAAACCGACGCCGAACATGTAGTTGGCCTGCTCGCCCGGGGCGAAAAGCACGCCGTCAAACTCGCGTTCAAACAAATGGCGGAAGCCGCCGCCGTAGAACACGATCACCGGATCGTAGCGGTTGATGAACAGGCCCTGCCCGGCCAGCGCCCAGAAACCCTGTCCCAGGTTCGAGCCCGGCACCAAACCAAACAGCGGCGTGTCGAACTTGCCGGTCGGGGCCGTGAAACCGATCGTTCCGATCAAGTCGGGCATCTTGTCTTCACCCTTGATCAAGTGGACGCTGGCGCCGGCCGTGAGGTCGCCAATACCGCTGACGTTTCGGGTTTCGCTGATCCCCAGCGTCGAAAGCTGGGTGTTCGAGAAGCCCGCCGGAAGCGAGCAAAACAATTGGACGTTTTTTCTCAACCCGTAGCGCACTGCCAGCGGCGTGTACAGTAATCGTCGGCGCACCTCGGCCTCGACGACTCCGACCACCTCGCCACTCATGTCGAACAGCGGCAGCGGAAAGTCATTCGAAAACAGGGTGTAAACAAATCCCGAGTCGAACTGCCAGGCGCCCGGCTTGAGCAACACGTCGACCTGTCGCAAAAATTGGAGCGCGTTGTTGGTCGGCGCCTGGCCGTAGGTTTGTTCCTCTTTTTTCTCGCCGCCCGCGCCCTCGGCGCCGCTTTGGCCCTCCGCGCCGCCGCTTGCGGCGTCAGAGACTTCGGCCCCCGCGGAACCTGCGCCGTCGTCTGGTTTCTCTTCCGGGGCGTTCGGGTCTTGCAAACCCGAAAAATGCAACAGCGACTTTCGCGTCTGCGTGGCTCCGGACGGGACGTCAGTGGTCGAGGATTCCGCGTTCGGGTCAGCGCTAGTGTAGCCTGCCGGCCTGACCGCAAAGGGGTCGCTCGAATCCGAGGTTTCGAAGCCGTAAAGAAATGTTGCCCGGGGCTCATCGTCGACGATCGAGGGCAATCGCGTTGGCGGCGGGCTGGCTGTGGGAAACACCGCCGGCGCAAACTGGGGCATAGACGCGTCGCTGACGGGCGGCAGCGCGCGCAAAACGCCCGGCTCCTCGGCGCGAGCCGCCGCGTGCACGAACGCGCAGAGCAAAACAAGTCCTAACAAGAGGACTCGTGGCGCGGATTGGTTCGGGAGTTTTGCCCCCGAGGCACCGTGCGGATCATCCATGACCACCCCTTTTGCACCCACTGGCCGCAGCCTCGACGAAGGATTTCCGAAACGATCGAAATAGGATGCCCAATCAAGAAAGTTGACGGCCTCGACAATTCTTACGGCCTGCGGCCTCTCCCCACGAGCGTCGAAACCGACACATTCCGTTCAATTGGATCGACCGACATATCCCATACAATGAGATCAGTCCCTCAGCGGCGCCAAAGTTTGCCTATTCGCGGCAGCTTGACATTGGCCGGGCGACGCTACCTTTCCTCATGGCAGCCGGACGGTTACGTTCAGAAGTCCTGCTTTCTCAAGCCGCCTTCAGCCAGCAAGCTATCGTCGGGCAACCCCGAGACGTGCCCAGTGGCCGGTCATTTGATCCGGAAACTGTAACGGTTAGGCGGCCTTTGTCGCATGGTTAGGACCCTGCCGATTGTACGCATTGAATCGACGAAGACATGACGTATGAATTCCGCCGGTCGTGCGGACGATGATACGTGCAACGAAAAGTGCGACGGCGCCTAGCTGAT
>JBBDNV010000083.1:0-26318 GCA_040877415.1 Pirellulales bacterium | reverse complement strand
CCACCATAGTTGACGGACCTTCTGCTTGCACTTGCATAATCCTGGCAAGCGAGGGGAAATTGAGGGTCAGCTCTCCCATTCCCCCCGCTTGCGATTTTTGATGTTGCGCATCGTCGGTTAGCCCCCGACTTTGCCGGGGGATCGTTGATACCGCCGCGCTCGAATGGTAATCATCCTTCGCAAGCGAGGAATCCCCCGGCGAAGCCGGGGGCTAAATGCAAACCACCCGTGGCACCAATCCGCTTCCCCTTAACGCAGGACGCGGGACTGACGCGGGACCGGGCCGCTCGACCACCGTTACGCCCGGCGGTAAAATTTGGTTTTCCCCGAGTCGCTCGTTCGTTTTGGCAATCCTCGGCCCCAGGCAATCCGCATGTCGCTGGCCATTTGCTGCGCCAAGTTGTTCAAGCGATACGAAGGCCGGCCACCGGTCGACGCGGTGCGCGGGCTCGATCTGGAAATCGAGCGCGGCGAATGCTTCGGCTTGCTCGGTCCCAACGGCGCCGGCAAGACGACGACCATCGAAATTCTCGAGGGCTTGCTCGCGCCAAGTTCCGGCGAGGTCGAGGTGCTGGGGCGCAGGTGGGGTCAGGCCGACAACGAAATTCGCCAGCTCATCGGCATCTCGCTGCAGGAAACCCGGCTCTCCGAAAAGCTGACCGTGCTGGAAACGCTCAGGCTGTTTCGCAGTTTCTATCGTGAAGGATTCGAGCCCGAAGACGTCTTGGCGCGCGTCTCGCTCGACGACAAAACCCACGCCCGGGTAGGCAAGCTGTCCGGCGGCCAGCGACAGCGGCTGGCCGTGGCTTGCGCCCTGGTGGGCAACCCGGAGCTATTGTTCCTCGACGAGCCGACCACCGGCTTGGATCCGCAATCGCGGCGGCAGCTTTGGGAAATGATTCGCGAGATGCGCTCCGCCGGCCGCACGGTGCTATTGACCACGCATTATATGGACGAAGCCGAAAGACTGTGCGATCACGTGGCGATCGTCGACCTGGGCCGCGTGATCGCGCTGGGCACGCCGCGCCAATTGATCGCCACGCTGGGCGGCGAGCACGTCATCGAATTCACGCTCGAAGGGGGCGGCCGCGGCGGTCTCGACAAGGCCGATTTGGCCGACCTGCCGACCGTCAGCGAGGTGCGCAGCGAAAACAGCCACGTCAGCCTTTCGGTCGCCGAGCCGCACGTCGTGCTGCCCGCGCTGCTTGCGCGGCTGGATCGTATGGAGTGCCAGTTGACGAGCCTCACGACGCGGCATGCCAGCCTGGAAGACGTATTCGTCAAGCTCGCGGGGCGTCATTTGGACGACGCGGAGGCTGAACCACGATGAAATCGACGCCGAAACGTGCTCCCTCCAGGCGCTACCTGCCGCTGGTCGAGCTCACGCTGGCCCGTTTGCGCGAATTCTATCGCGAGCCCGAGGCGATATTCTGGGTGTTTGGCTTTCCGATCCTGCTGGTGGTTGGCCTGGGAATCGCCTTTCGCAACCAGCCGGTGGAACGCATCACGGTCGACGTCGAACAGAGCCCGCAAGCCCAGGCGACTTTCGACGTGCTGGCGGCAAACGACAAGTTCGTGCCGCGCATCGTCACTCCCCAAGAAGCGCGATTGCGTTTGCGGATGGGGCGCACGGAGCTGGTCGTGACGGCTTCCACCGGTTCGGCGCCGCACTACGCCTATTCGTACGATCCCTCGCGGCCGGAAAGTGCGCTGGCCAAGAACGCCGTCGACGACGCCTTGCAGCGCGCCGCCGGCCGCCAGGACGCCGCGCAAGTCACGGTCAGCGAATTCGACGAGCCCGGCGGCCGCTACATCGACTTTCTCGTGCCGGGCCTGTTGGGCATGAGCCTGATGGGCGGCAGCATGTGGGGCGTCGGCTTCGTCACGGTCGACATGCGGATTCGCAAACTGCTCAAGCGGTTCCTCGCCACCCCGATGCGCAAGACCGATTTTCTGGCCGGGTTGATGCTCAGCCGGCTGTTGTTCCTCGTGCCCGAGGTGTTCGTGCTGGTCGTCTTCGCGCGGCTGGCGTTCGGCGTCGTGATCTACGGCAGCCTGCTGGCCGTGCTGTTCTTGATTCTCCTGGGCGCGGTCACGTTCGCCGGCTTGGGCCTGCTCGTGGCCAGCCGGGCAAAAACGCTCGAGGCCGTCTCGGGCCTGATGAACCTGATCATGCTGCCGATGTGGCTGCTCTCGGGCATTTTCTTTTCGTCCGAGCGATTTCCCGAGGCCGTGCAGCCGGCGATCAGGGTCTTGCCGCTGACGGCGCTGAACGACGCACTGCGAGCCGTGATGCAGGAAGGAGCGGGTTTGACCTCGCAACTGCCCGAGATCGGCATAATGCTCGGCTGGTCGGTGGTGACGTTCGTGCTGGCCCTGAAATGGTTTCGCTGGGTGTGAAGGCGAAGAGGGCGGCGGACATTCGCGCAGCCGCCGCACCCGCCACACACGTGGACATTCCCGCGGAATTGCCTGGACGCGTGACCGTGCGTATAAAGGACCAGCCGCGAGGGCAATCCCACCCCCGTCCCCATCATGAGCAAGCTTCGCTTTGGAATCCTGAGCACGGCGAGGATTGGCGTGGAGAAGGTGATTCCCGCCATGCAGCAAGGCGCGCGTTTGGAAGTCGCGGCCATTGCCTCGCGCGATCTTGAGCGGGCCCGGGCCGCGGCCCGCCGGCTGAAGATTCCCAAGGTATTCGGTTCCTACGAAGAGCTGCTGGCCGATCCGGCGGTCGACGCCATTTACAATCCGCTGCCGAATCATCTCCACGTGCCCTGGTCGATTCGCGCGCTCGAGGCCGGAAAGCACGTGCTGTGCGAAAAGCCGATTGGCCTCTCGGCCGCCGACGGCCAGAAACTGGTGGATGCCGCAAAGCAATACCCTAAGCTGAAAGTGATGGAAGCTTTCATGTATCGCCTCCATCCGCAGTGGCAGCGGGCGAAGCAGCTAGTGGACGAAGGCAAAATCGGCGCGCTGCGCACGATCCAATCGTTCTTTGCCTACTTCAACGACGACGCCGCGAACATCCGCAACCGGGTGGAAACCGGCGGCGGCGGACTGGCCGACATCGGCTGCTATTGCATTTCCCTGTCGCGGTTCCTCTTCGACGCCGAGCCGCTGCGGGTGATGGGCATCGTCGAATACGATTCCCAGTTCAAGACCGACCGGCTGGCTTCCGGAATCCTCGACTTCGGCCGCGGCACCTCGTCGTTCACCTGCGGCACGCAATTGGCGCCCTATCAGCGCGTCAACATATTCGGCACCGAGGGACGCGTGGAAATCGACATTCCCTTCAACGCCCCGCCGGACCGGCACTCGACGATGCGTCACCAGCACGGCGATCGCATCGACGAGATCGCGATCGAGGTCTGCAACCAATACACCCTCCAGGGCGACCGATTTGCAAAGGCCGTGCTCGAAGACCTGGACGTGCCCACGCCGATCGAAGACTCGGTCGCCAACATGCGCATCATCGAGGCCGTCGTCACGAGCGCGAAGCTGGGAACCTGGGTGTGAGCTGAAACCCCGCGTCGCGGTCGGCAGGGCCGATCACCCCGGCTCCGGCGACCAATTGTTGCACGAGCATATAGCGGGCCGCCTGGGCTCGGCGGCGTCTCTCGCGCGGCGTCCAGGATTGGCGAATTTCCGCCGCGATCGCTCGCACTTTCGCCGGACTGGGGATCGTTGCCAGCCCGTCCGGCAACTGGCGCGCATCGAGCTTTCCAAGCGCTTGCGCAGCGGCGGCCATGCGCGCCTCCTAAATTCAAGGCCCCGGCCCGGGCTGTCCATCCGGGATTAGTCTACACGGTCTGGAAGATTTTGCGAACCTGGGAATCCGCTAGAGGCTGTTTCAAAACCCTGTAGCCGGGGTCAATGACCCCGGCCCGGCTTCACAGAGGGCGGCTACAATTCGGTTTTGAAACAACCTCTCGCTAGCAGCCGATTCCGGGGCGACTGTCCTTCGTTTGAACCGTTTGTGCACGACTACGCGGCAACCTTCCTGCGTTCTGGGCCCGAAGTCCAAGTCGCGGCACGAGTTCTGAAATTGTCGGCGTGATCGTCACGACGTGCAGACAGGCGACTGAATTTGAACGGCCAACTGGAGCGAATCGGGTAGTCGCCAATCTTGGTGTCCTCGTTGAATCTTGGCACCGTCGAATTGACGAGGCACCACAAGGGTCTCATACTATTGGGCGCACCGGCGGCGGGTCGATCAGCCTCGGGAACGACGGTCCGGACTACGGACTCGTCTCGGCCGCCACGTTTGATACTCCGTCCTATGTGTTCGATGGAAACGCGTTTCCCTTCATCAAGGACTCTCTGACCTTCGAGTTCACCGGCGCGACCGGGTTGAGCGAGTCAGATATTTCGAGCGTCGTGCTGATCTTCGGAACGGAAGTTCCCACCTTGATTGACACGACGCTGGTTCCAGAGCCGAGCTCATTGTTAATCTTCGCGCTGTTATTTGGGGGCTGGGCAGCCGTTGCACGATTTCACCGACGAATCGCGGCGCAAGTGCACGATAGTGGCCGTTAGTCCCTCTCTTGGTGAACGCTCTAATGAGATTTCACATGCCGCTTCTAAGTCTAACAGTCTGCGACCATCATTGAATCGACGATCCGTAAAAAGTTCAAATCCCGCCGCAAGTCGCATTCGCAACCAGAGACGGGATTTGGTGTTACGAATCAGTCGGGGCGACTGGACACGGTTAGAACTTTTTCTGGCCGGGCTGCGTCTGTGGTCGCGCGCACTACGCACGGCCGCTAAATCACTTGGGGCGGATCCACCCGAGCTAAACTGCGACGGTCGGCAACGCTAACGGGGCAGTCATCGAGGTCCAATCCCCAAGCAGAGTGAGCAGTCAACACCTACAGGGTCGGGGGATTGGCGGAAGTTAGGAGGCTCTTACATGGAGTCGAAGTTCACGCCCGACGAACAACGATTGATTGACATCTGGGAAGAACATATCCGCTGCGAATTTACGGACCGTGACGCGGATGCCACGGTCGCGACCATGTCAGACGACAATTACGTCAATCACGTCCCGGTGATGACCGGCGGACGTGGCCGGGCTGAGATGCTGACGTTTTACGGCCGACACTTTATCCCCAAAATGCCTGCCGATACCCGACTCACGCCAGTTTGTCGCACGGTGGGGCAAGGCCGGGTAATCGACGAGATGATCTTCGCCTTCACCCACGACATCGAGATGGACTGGATGCTGCCCGGCATTCCTCCGACCGGGCGGCCGGTTGAGGTTCCCCTGGTCGTCGTCGTACAGTTGAATGCCGATCAGGTGCAATGCGAGCGAATCTACTGGGATCAGGCATCGGTCCTTGTCCAACTTGGGTTACTTGCCCCGGCACGCCTGCCGGTGGCGGGCGCTGAGACTGCGCGCAAGGTCCTGGATCCGGGGTTGCCGTCCAACGAACTGATCCGCCGGGCAGAGCCGAGAGCGGAACGGCCCGAAGCGTAAGCCGCCGAACCATCGCATGCACCGGAGCCGCCGAACCAGTCGGTTTTGACTGGAACGTCGCTTGGCGGCGGCCCGGTGATGCTGGTCGTTCGGCGACAACGTAAGGCAGATTGTCAATGCCATTATGAATGAAGCAGGTTCACTACAACTACGGAGGCAAAAGATGAAGAGTAAATGGACGGCTTGGATTTCGATATCCATATTGTCGGTGGCCGTTCTTGTTTGCGCCAAGTTAGCGCTCGCGGCAGAGAAGGACGAGACAGCCGTCAGGAACGCCGCGGCACAGTTTTATGCCGCGTTGAACGAAATGTTTACGGGTGAGTTGGGGCAAATGAAGAAGGTCTGGTCACACGCAGACGACGTTACCTACATGGGGCCTGGCGGCGGGTTCCAGATCGGATGGAATCAGGTGCTTGAAAATTGGGAGGCGCAGGCTGCCATGAAACTCGGGGGCAAGGTGGAGCCCGCCGATATGCGAATCACCGCAGGCACGGATCTCGCGGTCGTGAGCTGTTACGAGAAGGGAGAGAATACCAATGCGAAAGGAAAGCCCCAGAAGGTTTCAATCCGCGCCACCAACGTATTCCGCAAAGAAAATGGCGAGTGGAAGATGATCGGACACCACACCGATTTGCTGGCCTACTTGGACCAATGAGGCCGGGACGGCAGTAAGGCCTAACTCTGGCCTGCAGGGAACGGCGGCGGGGCGTCGCAGTTGCAATTGGCGAGCGAGACTGCCTTTTGGTAGACCTCCAGTTTCTCGAACAGTGAAGGCCATCGTGCGGGCCTCAAGATGAGCAGGGGATCAGGTGAGCAGTTGACCGCAGGATAGCAGTTCCATCGGCAATTTCCAGCGTCCTCGTAACCTTCACCTGTTCTACTGCTCTCCTGCTCTGTTTTTGTCGCCTGTGGCGACAAAAATCGGGGAGGGTGGATTTGAATCGTGCGGCCCCCCATCGCGAGCCAGGCAACGGATGCGGCAGGCCCCACAAAGTCAAAAACCCCGGCCGCGGCGTGCGCGGCAGGGGTCGCTCGTCGATGTTTGCAATCCCTGGTTAAGCTCAGGCGCGGTGATTCTTTCGGCTCTTGTCGTGCGCCAGTTTGGCAGCCTGTTCCCAAGCCAGAAACCAGGCCGCGGCCTGACTCGGGGCTTGCGCGATAATCCAATGCTTGTGCCGCTGGCCGGTCACAATCCACACGCGTCCCTCGTCACGCGCCACGCACAGGTCACCCATCGCCCAGCCGCCACGTCGTAAACGGTCCAACGAAAGATCGACTCTTGGGTAAGCGAGCATAGTTGTCTTCCCCCGTGGACGCGCTTGCCCCGCACGTCACTTCATCCTGAAAAAAACTCAGATGAGATAAGCTGATCCGCCCAATCCCGCATCTGCCGAGTACGGGATGCCGAGAAATGGCCTCAAGTGTGCCCCCATGCTAATTACGCGTATCTCGCAATTCGAGATGTAAGAGTAATTTTTAGGAAATAGCAAGAATCGCAGTCTGGGGGTGAACACCCCTTTGCCGTCGAGAGGATCGCGATGGGAACTTTCCGCTCACTAATTCGCAGCGGAAGGATTTGAATATTCCCGGCACTTCGCACTCGTGGCTTGTCACAGCCTGATTCCCCAGTGCCATGCTCCGCTTTGCTCACGCTTGCGTGAGCATGTTGTTCCTCTGGAAGGGAAATGAGGCATGGCCACGCTGGGCCTGGCCGTGGCACCGGGGTGTGATCGACCGCGTGTGGCCGCGAGCGGACGGCCAGGGGCGACATTCAACGGACGTTGCGCGACTTGGCAATTTTCTGACGAATGTGATGGGCAATGGCGTGCAACCCACGCATCCGCACCATGCCAAGCGCCTCGACCAGTCCGAAGCGGTTCACCAGATCGGGCTCGGTCGCCAGAACCTCCTCGGGCCCAGAGCCGGAAAACAGCTCCACCAGCACGCTGACGAACCCTTTGACGGTCGGGGCCTCCGGCGCAACGTCGGCGTAGATCCGGACTTGTCCGTCTTCGATCTCGGTCCAAAGAAACACGGGGGTCTGACATTCGTGCACGCGATTGAGCCCCGCGTCGCGCTCGGCCTGATACCTGGCCGGAAGCGGCGGAAGTTTCTCGGCGAATTCCAGTAGCAGTTCCAGGCGTTCGCGCGGATCCAGCTCGGCGAACTCCGAAGCGATCTCGTCGATCCGCTGTGCGACCGTGCCGCTCACGAACTGCTCCTCGCCGGCTCGGGCTGCTCGACCTTCCGGCCGGGCCCCTTCTCGATGGGAACGCCCACGGTGTTGCCCCATTCGGTCCAGGAGCCGTCGTAATTCTTCACCTTGGGATAACCGAGCAGGTAGTGCAGGACGAACCAGGTGTGACTCGAGCGTTCGCCGATGCGGCAATAGGCGATCACCGGCGTCCTCCGCTTGAGCCCCGCTTCCCGGGCATAGATTCCCTCCAACTCCTTGGGTGACTTGAAGGTTCCATCCTCGCCGACCGAGCGGGACCACGGAACGCTCACCGCGCCGGGAATATGCCCGCCGCGCAAGGCGCCTTCCTGCGGATAGTCGGCCATGTGCAAAAGCTCGCCGGTAAACTCGCCGGGGGAGCGGACGTCGACCAGCGGCTTGCCCTTTTGCTGATGCTTGATCACTTCGGCCTGGAAGGCGCGAATCGAGTGGTCCGGATCGCTGGCCAGGTAGTTCGTGCGGGCATAGCTGGGCTCCGGGTCTCGCGACCAGGGCCGGCCGTCGGCCTCCCACCGCGTGCGGCCGCCATTCATTATGCGGCATTCGGCATGGCCGTAGAGCTTGAACACCCAAAAGGCATAGCAGGCCCACCAGTTGTTCTTGTCGCCGTAGAACACGACCGTCGTGTCATTGGCAATGCCCTTCGTCGCGCAGAGCTCGGCGAAGCGGGTCTTGTCGATGTAGTCACGGACGACCTGGTCCTGCAAGTCGATGTGCCAATCGATTCGCACGGCGCCGCTCACGTGTCCCTGGGAATAAAGCAGCACGTCTTCGTCCGATTCGACAATCCGGACCGCCGGATCCTGCCGGTGTTCATCGACCCAGGCCGTGGTCACCAGCACCTCGGGATGCGCATATTCTTTTGCCATTGGTTGAAAGCCTCCCTGGCATCGAGACTGTAAGGACAGACGATAGATCGTCTGATTCCGAAATTTTAGGGCTTTGCCCCGTCGATTAAAAGGGACCGCCAAACCGCGTCAGCCCCGTTGGACTCCTCGCGCGTCCCGCGCCGTCTCGGATAGCCCGGGCGCTTGACCCACGCACGTCCACCACGCACACTGGGGGAGCGTTTTCCGTCGACTTTGTCGAGTCGGTGTATTGACCATGGTCCAGGAGCGCCGGCAATGCGATACGTCACGTGGGCCGTATTCTTGGGGCTTGCCCTGATGGCCGCCGCGACCAACAGGGCCTCGGGCGACGACGAAAAGATATTACGGGCCGGCATTATCGGCCTGGACACCTCCCATGCACCGGCATTTGCCGAACTGCTTAATGGCCCCGAGGCCACCGGCGACCTGGCGGGCGTCAAGGTGGTTGCCGCCTATCCGGGCGGAAGCTCCGACATTCCGGCCAGCGCCGATCGCGTCGAAGAATTTACCAGGAAGCTCGCCGGGATGGGCATCGAAATCGCGCCCTCGATCGACGCCTTGTTGGCAAAGGTCGACGTCGTGCTCTTGGAAAGCGTCGACGGCCGCCCGCACCTGGCTCAGGCGACTGCCGTGCTGCGCGCCGGAAAGCCGGTGTTCATCGACAAGCCGCTGGCCGGCTCGCTGGCAGACGCGGTGGCTATCTTCGATTTGGCCAAACAGTTAGGCGTCCCCTGCTTCTCCAGCTCGTCGCTCCGCTTCTCTAAGGGCATCATCGGCATGCGAGACGATGAAAGCGTCGGCAAAGTGGTGGGCTGCGAAGCCCGCGGCCCGTGCAGCCTGGAGCCCCACCATCCCGACTTGTTCTGGTACGGCATTCATGGCGTCGAGAGCCTCTTTACGATCATGGGCACCGGGTGCGTCGAGGTGACCCGCGTGCAGACCGACGGGACCGAATTCGTCGTGGGCCGCTGGGACGACGGCCGCATCGGCACCTTTCGCGGCCTGCGCGACGGAGCGCATGGCTACGGCGCGACGGTCTACGGCCAGAAGGGCATTGTGCAAAGCGGCGGTTACGACGGCTATGCGCCGCTGGTGGTCGAGATCGTCAAGTTTTTCAAAACCGGCCAGCCCCCGGTCAGCGCCGCCGAGACGCTCGAAATCTACGCCTTCATGGAGGCCGCCGACGAGAGCAAGCGCCAGGGCGGTGCGCCGGTCGCGCTGGCAAGGGTGCTGTCCAAAGCGCGCAAGGCGGCCGCCGAGAAGAACTTTTCGGCCGCCGGACGATAGGAACGGCAGGTCGATTTTCACCTCGGTTTGTGTTAAGCTCGGAAGCGGTCCGAGACGCCTGGTCGCCCCCTGCCCTTTGGCGCCGCGCCGGGCCGATTTCGACGCCCGCCCGAACGCGCAGGCTGCCCGCCCGCGAAGGATCAACATGAGCCCGACCCATTACCAGCCAAGGATGATTCGAGCCGGCTGCGGGCCGGTCGTTTCGCGGCGCCAAATGCTGCAAATCGGCGGGCTGGGATTGATGGGCCTCTCGTTGCCGCGGCTGTTGGCCGCCCAAAGTGCTGCCGAATCGGCCGGCGTGAAGCCGCGGGCCGACGCCTGCGTGCTCATCTTCCTCAACGGCGGGCCGAGCCATCTCGACATGTGGGACATGAAGCCCGACGCGCCGGACGGCATCCGGGGCGAGTTCAAGCCGATCGCCACCACGGTACCGGGCATTCAGTACGGCGAACATATGCCGCGCCTGGCAAAACAGGCGCACCTGGCGACGATCGTCCGCTCGATGCACCACAACGTGAACAACGCCCACGCGGCGGCCGTTTACACCAGCCTGACAGGACACGACCGCGGCGACAACGTCCGCAGTGTCGGCGGCGGGCCCGACGAATATCCGGCCATGGGCTCGGTCCTGGGCAACCTGCGGCCGCCCGAGCGAGTCATCGTGCCGCACGTCTGCTTGCCCTACATCACCAAGGAGGGCGCGGGCGGTCCGCCGCAGTCGGGCTTTTTCGGCGGGATGCTCGGCCGGGCCTACGATCCGCTGTTCGTGCTGAAGGATCCCAACGCCCCCGACTTTGCCGTGCCCGAGCTGACGCTCTTGGCCGATGTCTCCCTCGAGCGGCTCAGTGCCCGCGAAGCGCTGTTCCATACGATCGACGAGCGATTCGATCGCGGGCCGGGACGTTCGGCCTACGACAGCATGGACGGCTTCCGCCGCCGTGCCTTGAGCCTGCTGACCTCGGAAGGCACGCAACGGGCTCTGCGCATCGGCGACGAGCCCCAAAAAGTTCGCGAAAGCTACGGCCGCAACATTTATGGCCAAAGCGTTCTTCTCGCCCGCCGGATGATCGAGGCCGGCACGCGGATGGTCACCATTTCCTGGGCTCCCGACGCCAACGCCACGTGGGACACGCACGGCGGGAACTTTAAGAAGCTGAAGAACACGCTGTTGCCGCAATTCGACGCCGCCTCGAGCAGCCTCGTCGACGATCTCGAAAAGCGCGGCATGCTCGACCGCACGCTCGTGGCTGTATTGGGAGACTTCGGCCGGACCCCCAAGATCAATGCCAGCGACGGCGGGCGCGATCATTGGAATTACTGCTACAGCCTGATGCTCATCGGCGGCGGATTCCGGGGCGGATTCGTGTACGGCGCCAGCGACAAGATCGGCGCGTTCCCGGCCCGCGACGCGCTGGTGCCCGGCGACGTCGTCTCCACGATCTACCACGCGCTGGGCATCGCTCCCAATTATGAGCTGCACGACCAGCTCGATCGTCCGCATCGGCTCGTGCCCGCCGGCAGCGTTGTTGGGGAGTTGTTGGCCTGATGACCTCGCTCGTGAAATTCGTCGTCTCCTCGACGTTCGCTTTGTTGCCGGTGGCCGGCGCTTTGGCCGACGAAACGGCCGCACCTGTCTATCCCGACCACCGGCAATTAAACGTCTGGCGCGACGCCGACGGCGAGCATCCCCTTAAGACGCCCGAAGATTGGGCCCGGCGGCGGGCGCACATCCTGCAAGGCATGCAACAGGCCATGGGCAAGCTGCCCGACCGCTCGAGCTTGCCGCCGCTCGACGTCCGGGTTGAAGAGACGTTCGACGGCACGACGTTTACCCGGCAGAAGATCTCGTTCGTGGCCGAAGGCAACGATCGTGTGCCGGCCTATTTGTTCATCCCCAAGGGGCTCGACGGCCAGCGCGTGCCCGGCATCCTGGCGCTGCACCAGACGACTCCCTTGGGCAAGAAAGAGCCGGCCGGCCTCGGGCCCCACGAAAACAAGCACTACGGCCTGGAGCTGGCCAAGCGCGGTTACGTGGTCCTTGTGCCCGACTATCCCAGCTTTGGCGACTACCCGTACGACTTCAATGCCGACTCGTACACGTCCGGCTCGATGAAGGGCATCTTCAATCACATGCGCGCGGTCGACCTGCTGGTCAACCTGCCCCAAGTCGATCCCGAGCGAATCGGGGCGATCGGCCATTCGCTGGGCGGGCACAACTCGATGTTCGTGGGCCTGTTCGACGAGCGGATCAAGGTGATCGTCTCGAGCTGCGGCTGGACGCCGTTTCACCACTATTACGGCGGCAAGCTCGACGGCTGGACGAGCGACCGTTACGTCCCCAGCATCCGCACCGTCTACGAGCTCGATCCGGACAAAGTTCCCTTCGACATGTACGAAATCGTGGCCGGCTTCGCGCCCCGCGCTTTCTTCTCCGTGTCTCCGCTCCACGACAGCAATTTTGACGTCGAAGGAGTCCGCAAAGTTATTGCGGCCGCCCGGCCGATCTACGAGCTTTTGGGCGTGCCCGACAACTTGCAAGTCCGCTATCCCGACGCCCCACACGATTTTCCGCCCCAGGAGCGGCACGAGTCCTACCAGTTCATCGACCGCGTACTCAATCACGCGCCGCGCGAAGACTTTGAAGCCGAGCTGCCGCGCATACCGCCGCACGAGCCCGCCGACGCGCTGTCCACGTTCCGGGTTCTCGACGGCTTCAGGATCGAGCAGGCTGCCGCCGAGCCGCTGGTAGCCACTCCGGTGGCCATGGCGTTTGACGCCCGCGGGCGACTCTACGTCGTTGAAATGCGCGACTATTCCGAGCAGGACAAAGAGCGGCTGGGGCGCATCCGGCTGCTGGAGGACACCGACGAGGACGGCCGATTCGACCGCGCCACGATTTTTGCCGACGATCTTTCCTGGCCCACGGCGGTCTCCTGCTACGACGGCGGCATTTTCGTCGGCGCGGCTCCGCACATCTACTACCTGAAGGACACCGACGGCGACAACAAGTCCGACCAGCGGCGGCTCGTCTTCACCGGCTTCTCGCGCACGAACGTGCAGGGCCTGTTGAACAGCTTTCAATGGGGGCCCGACAATCGCATCCACGGCACGGCCAGCTCGACCGGCGGCGCCGTCTCGCGGCCCGACGCGCCCGACTTCAAGCCCGTCTCGCTCGGCGGGCGCGATTTCTCGTTCGATCCGCGCACGCTCGACCTGCGGGCCGAAAGCGGCGGGGCCCAGCACGGCATGACGTTCGACGATTGGGGCCGCAAATTCGTCTGCTCCAACAGCGATCACATTCAAATGGTGATGTTCGAGGACCGCTACCTGGCCCGCAATCCGGCCGCCAGCGCGCCCGGCGCGCGAGCGAGCATCGCCGCCGACGGCCCGCAAGCCGAAGTGTTTCGCACGAGCCCCGTCGAGCCCTGGCGCATCGTGCGCACTCGATTGCGCGTTACCGGCGCGGCCACCGGTCCGATCGAGGGCGGAGGCCGCGCCGCCGGTTATTTCACCGGCGCCACGGGAACCACCATCTATCGCGGCGACGCGTGGCCGGCCGAATACGCGGGCCAGTCGTTCACCGGAGACGTGGGAAGCAACATCGTGCACCGCAAGATTCTCGAGCCCGACGGCGTAGGGTTCATCGCCAAACGGGCCGACCAGGGCAAGGAGTTCATCTCGTCCACCGACAACTGGTTTCGTCCGGCCCAGTTCGCAAATGCGCCCGACGGCACGCTGTACGTGATCGACGTCTATCGCGAAGTGATCGAGCATCCACTCAGCCTGCCGCCCGAGATCAAGAAACATCTCGACCTGACCAGCGGCCGCGATTCTGGCCGGATTTACCGCGTCGTGCCCGTTGGTTTTCGCCAAAAACCTCTTCCGCGGCTGGCAGACGCCTCGACGGCCGAATTGGTCGCCCAACTGGAGAGCCCAAACGGTTGGCATCGCGACACGGCGTCGCGCCTCTTGTACCAGCGGCAGGATCGAGCGGCGGTCGAGCCGTTGGAACAATTGGCCGCCGGTGCCAGGCTGCCGCAGGCCCGCATGCACGCCCTGTATGCGTTGGCCGGTTTGCAGGCCCTGAAACCGGCCGTCGCGCTGGCGCGGCTGTCGGACGACCATCCGCGCGTTCGCGAGCACGCCGTGCGCGTTTCGGAAGGTCTCGCCGCCAAGAGTCCGGAGTTGCGCGAAAAGCTCGTTGCCCTGGCCGACGATCCCGACGTGCGCGTCCGCTATCAGTTGGCTTTCTCGCTCGGCGAATTGAGCGATCAAAGGCGGGCCGCGGCGCTGGCCGCGCTTCTGAAGCACGATCCCGACGACAAGTGGATTCGCCTGGCCGTCTTCAGTTCTCTTGTTGATGGGGCGGGCGACGTGTTTACCACGCTGGCCGCCGACAAGAACTGGCGATCGACGACGCCGGGCCGCGATTTGCTCGATGAACTTTCTCGCTACATCGGCCGGCAAAACAAGCGCGAGGAAATCGCCATAATCCTCACGGCGCTCGAGTCGTTCTCGGCCGCCGAAAACTCGCTGGCGTCGGCCGTGGTGCGCGGGCTGGGCGAAGGACTGGCCAAAGGCCCCGGCACGTTCGAGTCGCAATTGGCCGCCATCGGCAGCGCCAAAGCCGAGCAGATTCTTACCGACATGCTCGAGGCGGCCCGCACCTGCGCCGCCGACGAAGCGCGCCCTGGCGCCGAGCGCATCGATGCGGTTCGCCTGCTGGCGCTGGGCAGTTTCGCGGAGGCCGGTCCCGTCGTTTCGCAACTCCTTTCCAATCGCCAGCCGCAGGAAGTGCAAGCCGCGGCGCTCGTGACGCTCGGCAAGTTCGCCGATCCCACGATCGCCGATATACTGCTGGCGGCCTGGCCCGGCCTGAGCCCGCGGCTGCGGGCCGAAGCGACCGAAGCCCTCTTTGCGCGCACCGAACGGTTGCAGGCTCTGCTCGAGGCCGCCGAAAAAGGAAACGTGTCGCTGGCCGACTTGGATCCGGCCCGGCTCAGCTCGCTGGAAAAACATCCGGATGCCGACATCCGCGACCGGGCCGGGCCGATTCTGGCCAAAATCAAGCTCGGCGGGCGCCAGGACGTCATCGAGGCGTATCGCGACGCCTTGACCAGACCCGGGGACATTTCGCGCGGCCGCGCCGTGTTTCAGAAAGTCTGCGCGTCGTGCCACCGCCTCGAGGGCGTCGGCCACGAAATCGCGCCCCACCTGGCCAGCATGCGCAACCGTGGAGCCGAGGCAATCCTGGTCAACGTGCTCGACCCCAATCGCGAGGTGAATCCGCAGTACGTCAACTACGTGCTCATCACCCAGGACGGACGCTCGATCACCGGGTTGATCGCCTCGGAAACGGCCAACAGCGTAACGCTAAGGCGAGCCGACGACGCCTCCGACACCGTCGATCGCGCCGACATCGATGAGCTTCGCGCAAGCGGCATGTCGATCATGCCCGAGGGAATGGAGAAGCAGATCGATCCCCGGGCCATGGCCGATTTGCTGGCCTATTTGATGAACGCCTTGTAAACGGCCCGTAACGGAGATTTCGCCGTGAACGACTCGTTGCCGCCCGCACCGCATTCGCGTCGCGAGTTCTGTCGCCGCTCGGTGGTCGCCGGCATTGGGCTGGCGCTGGCTTCGACCGCGCGGCCATTAGCGGCCAAAGAATTTCCGCGCGGACACTACGTCGACGTTCACACCCACTTGGGCCGCACGTGGAACAGCACCGAGCTGCTCTCAGCCGAGGGGCTCTTGCAGTTCATGGATGCCAACGAGATTTCGCAAGCCGTCGTGCTGCCCTTGGTCTCGCCCGAGGCATCGAGTTATCCGCTCACCCCCGACTTCGTGCTCGAAGCGACCCGGCCGCATCGCGACCGCCTGATCCCGTTTTGCAGCGTGGACCCTCGCACCAGCTATCGCGGCGGACTGCGCGGACTGGTCGACATGCTCAAAGACTACGCCACGCGCGGCGCCAAGGGATTCGGCGAGCACAAACCGGGCGTCACGATCGACGACCCGCGCAACATGACCATTTACGCGGCCTGCGGCGAAGTTGGTCTGCCCATCCTGTTCCATCTCGACGAGCAGCGCAACATGGATGCGCCCGGGCTGGGGGGTCTGGAAAAGGCGCTCAAGGAACATCCGCACACAAAGTTCATCGGGCACGGCCCGGGCTGGTGGGCGTCGATTTCGGCCCGCGTCACGCCAGCCGACCTGGCCCGCTATCCCGACGGACCGGTCGTGCCCGGCGGCGCGATTGACATGCTGATGGACAAGTATCCGAACCTCTACGGCGATCTGTCGGCGGGCAGCGGCGCGGGCGCGATTTCCCGCGACCCTACTTTCGGGCGCGAGTTTTTGATCCGCCGCGCCGATCGCCTGATGTTCGGCACCGACTATCTCTCGCCCGGGCAAAAGGTGCCGCAGTTGACGCTATTTCGAAGTCTGGACTTGCCCGCCGACGTACAAGCGAAGATTTTCCGCGACAATGCCCGCCAGCTACTGGCTTTGAGCTGACGCCGCGCGACGATCCGTGAAAGGACCAGCCATGTCATTTTCGATTCGCAACCTCGCGTTGTTTGCCCTCCTCGGTGCCTGCCTGCCCCCCTGCCCTGCCCTGGCCGACGGCTGGAAAGCCGGCACGGCAACACGGAAGATCACGCCCACAGAATCAATGTGGATGGCTGGCTACGGATCGCGCAATCATCCCTCGACCGGCTTCCTCAACGATTTGTGGGCCAAAGCGCTGGTTCTTGAGGATGCCAAAAGCACGCGCGTCGCCATCATTACGCTCGACCTGGTCGGCATCGGGCCCGACGTGGTCGACCCGGTCACGGCCGAGTTGGAATCGAAGTATCGGCTGCCCCGGGCGAATGTCGCCGTCTGCTGCTCGCACGCGCACAGTGGTCCCGTCGTGGGCATTAATCTGCGAACGCTGCACCGCGATCTCGTCGACGAGACCCAGAAGCGGCTCATCGACGGCTACGCGGCGAACTTGAGAACGACCCTCGTCGAATTGGTAGGGCGCGCGATCGCCGAGCTTTCGCCCGGCGAGCTTTCATACGGTCAAGGCACGGCAACGTTCGCCACGAATCGCCGCAACAACAAGGAAGCCGAAGTGCCGCAACTGCGCACCCTCGGCAAGCTGGCCGGCCCGTTCGATCACGACGTGCCGGTGCTCGCGGTCGCCGGCGCGTCCGGCAAGCTGACGGCCGTTTTGTTTGGATACGCCTGCCACGCCACGGTGCTTGACGGCTATGAGTGGTCGAGCGACTATCCGGGATTCGCCGAGAGCGAACTCGAAAAGGAACACCCCGGGTGTACGGCCTTGTTCTTCGCCGGCTGCGGAGCCGATCAGAATCCGCTGCCGCGGCGAAAGGCCGAGCTGGCGCGTCAATACGGTCGAGAGCTGGCCGCGGCCGTCGATGCCGTGCTCGCAAGGGAACGCGAGCCGATCGCCCCGATCCTCCAAATCGGCTGGACGCAAATCCCGCTCCAGTTCGCCCACGTGCCAAAGCGCGATGAAGTTGAGAAAGACTCGCAATCGTCCGACCGCTACGTCGCCGCGCGGGCCAAACTTTATCTCGAATGGCTCGACGCCGGCAAAGAGATCCCCGCCACGTATCCCTATCCTGTCCAGGTCTGGCGGCTGGGGCGGGAGCTCGTGTTCATTGCGCTCGGGGGCGAGGTTGTCGTCGACTACGCGCTGCGGCTGAAAGGGGAATATGGGGCCGACCGCACTTGGGTTGCCGGGTACGCCAACGACGTGATGGCCTACATTCCTTCCCGCCGCGTGCTGGCCGAAGGAGGCTACGAAGGCGGCGGCGCGATGGTCTACTACTCGCTGCCTTCCCCCTGGGCCCCCACGGTCGAAGCCAAGATCATCGACGCGGTCCGCGCGTTAATGCCGTTCAAACACTAGCCCGAAGCGCCGGCGAGGGTCGCGCCACGTTTTGCTTCAATTCCCTCGCTTGCGCTTCGGGCTAGTATGATCGCCGTGTTCCCTCGCTTGCGCTTCGGGCTGGTTTGCAATATGCCTGTCTGTTTTTGTATTGGCTGCTGCGCGTGGTTACAATGCGCCGCAACAGGGTCCCGCGCGAATAGGCGATTCCTCTCATGCGTACCACCTGGACCTTCCATTCCGCCGGGCAAATCATCTTCGGCACCGGTGCCGTAAAACAACTGGCCGACGTCGTCGATCGGCTGAAACTCAAACGCGTGCTGGTCGTCACCGACTCGAACCTGGTCAAGGCGGGGCTCTTCGACGAAGTCCAGCAACCCATCCGCGAACGAGTCGCGCTGGACGTCTTTGCCGGCGGCGAGCCGGAACCGTCGCTCAATGCCGCCGACGCGTGCATCGCCCATGCCCGCGGGTTCAAGCCCGACGGCCTGATCGGCCTGGGAGGCGGCAGCAACATGGACCTGGCCAAAATCACCGCCGTCGTGCTGGCCCATGGCGGCACGCCGCGCGACTATCTGGGCGAAGACCGCGTGCCCGGCCCGGTTGTGCCGCTGGTGTGCATTCCCACCACGTCGGGCACCGGCAGCGAAGTTTCGTCGGCCGGCGTGTTCACCGATTCAGAAAACAACATCAAAGTCGGCGCGACGAGCAATTACCTGCGGCCGGCCTTCGCCGTCGTCGATCCGCGCATGACGCTCGGCTGTCCGCGGAAAGTAACCGCCGACAGCGGCATCGACGCCATGACGCACGCCATCGAAGCCTACACGGCCGTCGACAATTCCGCGTTTCCGCTGCCGCCGGGCACGACGTCGCTCTATCAGGGACGGCATCCCTTGGGCGACTGCCTGGCCGAGAAAGCCATCTCGATCATTGGCGCCAACCTGGTGCAAGCCGTTGAAAATCCCGGCGATTTGGCGGCCCGCGAGGCGATGTCGCTGGGCGCGATGCTGGCGGGCCTGGCTTTCTCGAACGTCGGCGTGGCGCTGGTACACGCGTTGGAGTACCCGATCGGCGGAGCAACGCATTGTTCGCACGGCGCCGGCAACGGCACGCTGTTGCCGTACGTGATGCGCTACAATCTGCCGGCCCGGCAGCGCGAGTTTGCCCGCGTGGCCCAATTGCTCGGCGAAGACACACGCGGCCAGAGCGAGCCGCAAGCGGCCGAGCGGGCCATCCGTGCCATCGAAGCACTGAACCGCGCGATCGGCATTCCCGCGCGGCTGCGCGACTTGGGCGCCAAGCGCGAGCAGATTCCCGAGTTCGCCGAAAAGGGTTTGAAAATCGCCCGCATCGTTCGCTGTAACCCGCGCGTGCCCACCGTGCCCGAGGTGATCGAATTGCTCAACGAAGCCTACTAGCCAACCCCAAGGACCGAAAGATGAACACCGCCCGCAATCGTCGCGAGTTTCTAGAGCAACTGGGTCTGGGCTCTCTCGTGCTGGCCGGCTATGCGGCCACGGCACGGGGTTTTGCGGCCAACGAAACGATCGGCGTCGGCTGCATTGGCACCGGGGGTCGCTGCCAGGCCCTGATGCGGGCACTTAAGGAAGTTCCCGGTGCCCGCATCGTCGCCGTTTGCGACGTGTGGGACCAGCACCTGGAATCCGGCCGCAAGCTGGCCGACGCGGGCGCCTTTGCCACCCAGGACCATCGCGAGCTGCTCGCGCGCAAGGACGTCGACGCGGTGATCATCGGCGCACCCGACCACCAGCACGTGCCACTTACGGTCGACGCGTGCGCGGCCGGCAAGGACGTCTATTGCGAGAAACCGCTCACGCACGACTTGTCGGAAGGACAGGCCGTGATCGACGCCCAGAACAAGCACAGCCGGATCGTGCAAGTCGGCACCCAGCAGCGAAGCATGCCGCATTTTCAGAAGGCGTACGAGATCGTTAAGTCGGGCGATCTCGGCCACATTCACAAGGTACACCTCACCTGGAACCGCAATGTGTCGCGTTGGGCTCGCGGCAAGCTTAACATCGACCCCGGTTCCGTCGACTGGAAGCGATTCCTGGGCGGCGCGCCGGACCAACCGTTCGACGAATACCGCTTTCGCAATTGGCGCTGGTTCTGGGATTTTGGCGGCGGCATCTTTACCGACCTGATGGTGCACCACGTCGACATTGCCCACTGGTTTCTCGATCTCGACCATCCGCAAGTGGCCACCTCGATCGGCGACATGTTTAATGCCCAAGGTCTTTGGGAAACGCCCGATACGGTGCAAACGCTTTTGCGCTATCCCGATCGGGACGTGCAGGTCTACTTCGAGGGCACGTTCGCCAATGCCCGCAACGGCGAAATGCTGGAATTCATGGGCAGCGAAGCCACGCTGTATCTGGATCGCGGCCGGTACGAGATCCATCCCGAGCGGTTGAAGAAGATCCAGTACAGCGAGATGGTCCTGGGCAGCGGTCCGCGCGGCGCCGATTTCTACGATCAACCCCAGGGCGAAGTGCTGCACCTCGCGAATTGGCTCGAGTGCGTCCGCAGCCGCGCGAGGCCCAACGCTCCGGCCGAAGCCGGCGTTAGCGCCGCGACCGCGGCCCACCTGAGCAATCTGGCGCTTCGCAGCGGCGAAGTGGCCCGCTGGAAGAGCGCGTGAGCGATGGTTTGCCGCGAATCGTGCTAAACTGCAAGCACGCTGCGGGCCTTCAGAATCAGCAGGCAGCTTGGGGCGTGCGTGATGCGGCCGTCGAGCACCATTTGCACGGCCTCGTCAAAGGGCACCAAGCGCGAGCGGACCGACTCGGTTCCCTCGAGCGCGGGCGGACCGAAACTCAGGCGGCGCGCCAGAAACAGCCGCGTCGGCGACGTGACCACCGAGGTGAACGGATCGCAGGTCCCCAGGTCGATCCACTCCTCGGCCGTAATCCCCAGCTCTTCCTCGAGCTCGCGCCGCGCGGTCCGTTCGGCCTCCTCGCCGTCGTCGATCCCGCCGCTGACCGCTTCGATCGTGGATCGGCCGACGGCATAATGAAACTCTTCCGTGAGATACGCCAGGTGCGCGTCGTCGACGGCGAGCACCGATACGCCCGGCTTCAAGCGCACGATGCAGTGCGAGCCCGGCGCGCCGTCGGGCCGAATCACATCGTCCCGCGTCACCTCGATCCAGGGGTCGCGATAAACTTCGCTGCGCGCGAGAATCAGCCAGGGGCCGTGACGTCGGGGAGCGGTCATTTCAGTTTCGTTCCAAAACACCCCTCGGGCTTGACGCCAGCCCATCTTACCGGCGTTTTGAAGCAACTGCCAGTCGCCCATTCCGGCTGTTGCGCTCGCCCTTGGTTGGCAGCAACCGCGGTTGGCGGTAAGCTTCGAATTGGAGAACGAGGCCTTCCCGGGAGTCTGTGCCATGAACGGCCGATTCGCAGCGTCCTGTCGGCTTGCGTTTTTCTGCCTCCTTGGGTGCGGCACGTCGCACGCCGCCGAGTCGCCCATCGCGCCAGTGCTCGACGACGACGCGTATCTGGTGGCGCGCGTCGACCTCGAAAAACTTCAAGTGCCGCCGCTGTTCGCGGTGCTCGACAAAGTCGTCGGACTGTCGGGATTGCCGAGCGAACAAGCCTTGGAACGGTTTGTAACGAGGCTTCGCGACGCCGGCGGCAAGGAAATCTTTTTTGTCTGGGGGGGCGGCTCGGCGGGTTTCGCCTTCGTGCCACTGGCGCCCGGCGCGAACGCCGCGACGATTCAGGCCGCGTTGGCCGACAGCCCGCTCTCTCGATTTCTGGCGATCGAAACGACCGATCAACTGGCCGGCGGCGTATTCGGCGGGGGCCGGTCGATGCTCTTGGAGCTGCGCAATCTGAAAGCCGGCTCGCGGCCGCACCTCGTTGGCGCGCTGGCTGCTACGTCGGGTTCCACGCTGCAAATTCTGCTTTTGCCCAACGATAAGAATCGGCGATTTATCGAAGGATTCGCCTGGTACCTGGTGCGCGCCGACGCGGCAGCCGCGGCCGTGAAGCAGGTGGCATGGGCATCGATCGGCATCGACGGCCCGCCCGACCCGCGGCTGAAGATCGTCGTCGAAGCCAACGAGCCCGGCACCGTCGACGGGCTCGAAGCCGCGTTGAACCTGACCATCGAGCCCCTGTTGACGCATCCCGCCGTGCGCCGCAACGTAGCCCTCGTCGACAATCTGCGCAAAATCCTGCACTGGCATCGCACGGGCAATCGGCTGTCGCTCGACGTCGACGACCGCCAGGGCGATCTGACGATCGTGGCTCGCGGCATGATCCAGCCCGTGCTCGAGACCACTCTCACCGCGAACGCCCGGGCGATAACCATGAACCAGTTGAAGCAAATCGGAGTCGCGCTTCAAAATCACCACGACGTCTATAAATGCTTTCCGGCGCCGGCCATTTTGGACCCAGAGGGAAAACCGCTGTTGAGTTGGCGCGTGGCGATCCTGCCGTTTATCGAGGAGGGTGCGCTCTACCAGAAGTTCCACCTCGACGAGCCGTGGGACAGCCCGCACAACAAGGCCCTGTTGGCCGAGATGCCCCAAGTCTACCGCTGCTCCCTGGCCAAAGTGGCCGACGACCACACCGTGTATCTCACGCCGCGCGGCGACGGCTCGGTCTTCGCCGGGCCCGAGGGCACGAGCATTCGCCAGATCATCGACGGCACTTCGAAAACGATCGCCCTTGTCGAAGCCGACGACGAGCACGCCGTCCCCTGGACCCGGCCGGACGACTGGCCGTTCGACCCCGATCAGCCCACGGCCGGGCTGGGCGGGCATTTTCCCGACGTGTTTTTGATTGGGGCCTGCGACGGTGCCGTTCACGCGGTCAACCTGACCATCGACGCTGATACCATGCGCAGCCTCATTTCGCGTGACGGGCGCGAGCCGGTTGCGTTTCCGCAGTAGCGTTCTGGCGGCGTGAGCATCGGCCGGGTGCCATGCTCACGGCTGCGTGAGCATGCTTGTGGTTAAAACGCATCGGCCGTGCCGCGCCATTTTGTCTATTAGGCAGCACGGGTGGACAAGCCACCCGTGGCACCCCTCAGAAGACACTGTCCTAGCGCTCCTTGCGCTTCAACTGCCCTTCGTTCTCCTTGATGAACGCCCGCACTTCGTCGCCAAAGTCGAGCAGGCGCTGCCACTGTTCCATGTAGAGCGTCACGGGCATGCGCTGCAGGCCGTAGATGCTGACGGCCCCTTTTTCGCTGACTTTGCAGTACAGGGTGCCGCGCTTCGATTGTTCCAGGGCGGCCAGCATCTTAGAGGCCTCCGCGACGTTGAGCTCTCCGGCCGCGAGCTTGGCGAGGATTTCTTCTTTGTTCATCGACATGGACTCCAATAGGACGATGCTTGGCTGGCAATCAGGCCACGCGCGCGTTCACGCGGCGCAGAACGGGACCGAGACGCTGGCCGGGCAAGTATCCGCCCATCGGGCGATAGGCGAGTTGCACGTCAATGTTTTCCCACAAGACGAGCATGTCGGCAATCCGGGTCATGGCCCGAATATCGCCGTCTTGCGAGACGACGAAGCCCAGGGCGCCCGGCTTGTCGTAGCAGTAGCGCATCATGGCCCGGTGCCGCGTGCCGTATTGGGTCAGCTCCCCTTGCCGGAGCAGATTCGGATTGGCGTGCGAATCGCGGGCCACGAAGATGTCGGAAAGCAAGTTGTCGGTCCGCACTTCGACGCCGAAGCCGTGCACCACCATCCGCCGATCCAACAGCACGAAGCCATCGACGCACGAGAGCGAGGCAATAAACCGGACCGCCCCCAGCACCTCCTTCGTGTGCTCCATCCGTTGACGATCGAAGACGTTTTCGCCGCCCTCCGGGGCGTACGGAACGACGTCTTCGGGAGATTGATCCGCGGGCGGCGGGGGCTCGACGGCCGAGGACGTCAGGAGCTGGCTCTCGACCATGCGCCTGAGCGACTTAAGCAGCCGGTCGTACCGAATCTTGTATTTCACGTTCAACAGGTCGAGCGTCGTTTGCGTCGTGATCAACAGTCCGCCGCCGTGCCGGTAGCGCTGAATGTTTATCAAAATGCGGCAGATGGCGTTGATCCACCGCATCAAAAGCTCGGCTTCCAGGGTCTCGGGCCCGATGTGCTCGGGGCGTTTGGCCGCCGTGTCGACCAGGTAGCTGTGCAGATAGCCGACCAATAAATCGTGCACCGGCCCCGCCCACAGCACGTCGTGGTATTCCTCCACCAGCGTATTCTGCTCGAGGCTGCCGATCAGGGCGTCGTTTTGATAGACCGAGATGTTGCCCACCCCGGTGATCGTGGCCTGAAACAGCCCGGGCCGCTCGGGCGTGGGGCTGGCGCCCAGCGTGATGAACTCACTGTGCCGGGGCTCCTGGTCGACCATGCCCCAAATGAACAGCTTGTTCCGCTTGTCCCGATAAACGGCCAGCGACGAGACCGCCGGATCGGCAGCCCGGGCCAGCTTCGCAAGCGTGCGCACGTCGAACGGCAGCGGCCGCTCGAACGGGACATGGCTCCAACAGTCAGCCGGTGGTCGCCCCCGCGGGCTCGGCCGGTCCTGGGGATCGACATAATTGACCGTACACAGAATGGGCCTCCCCTCGTCGGTCTTCAAGCTGGCAAAATACAGTGTTTCCAGCAACCTGGTAAGCACCGCTTCGGCCGGGGAATTCCCATGCTGGCTCCGCAGCCGGTTGGCCACCAGCTTTGCCAAATGGGCCGGATATTGGGTCGTGCGTTCCATTTTCGACAAGCCGCGGATAGCCGAGCTGCTAGCAGAATCTAGAGACGGGCCGCGGACTATCCAAGAAGCCCGCCGGCACGTCAAGAGCGGATGGGCCGATTCGGACCATGAAACAACGCCGGGAGTTCTTCGTAAACGTCCTAAAAAAGCGGCGCGCGGCCAGAGGCGCCGGACTGGAAGAACGGGCCAGGGACACGCGCGTCCCCACTAACCCGACGCGCGAGCGAGGGTTCCTCGTCGTAATCGTGTCTGCGAAAGAATAACCCTCGCTGGCGCGCTTTGATGTTGCGCATCGTGTCTTAGCCCCCGGCTTTGCCGGGGGATCGCCGTCGTTGAGGATTCGGCGCGCGGTAGCCGTCATTTGCGAAGAATCCCCCGGCAAAGCCGGGGGCTAACGGTTGGCGTCAACGAACAATGCGCAACATCAAAACTGCCGCATCGGGTTCGTTTCTGGAAGCCGCTGTCGTTGCTCGTGCGTGGTCTTGGCTGCTCCCAGACGCCGAAGGGGGCCAAAAGCTCGAGCACGATCAGTTTTGCGCGCGTGTCGTTTTATCCTGACGTCCCCGTTTTATCCGGCGCTTTTCTGGAAAACGAGTGATGTCCCCCTTTTTCGCTCTTTTTCGCTGATGTCCCCCTTTTTCGCTTGTCCCCCTTTTTCGTTTCGCCTTTTTCGAATCGGCGACCTCGAATCGGCGGGCTCGCGCCGCGCCGCTACATGCCTGGGCCGGTAGCGCGGCCGGTGACGAAGGGCGCTGGCTGGCGTTTTTGTGTTGTGTCTGCCACTGGCCCGGTATGATGGCTGCATGCATCCCCCAAATGTACGGCGAATTGATCTCGCGCGGATAGGCTGTGTTGCCATCCTGGCCGTCAATCTGCTGCTGGCCGCTTTCATGTATCAGACCGCAGGCTGGTATTACCTCCGGGGCTACAATGAGGTGGTCAACTTCGTCGTTGTTCCGGCTGCCCTGATGCAGGCGGGCCTCGATCTCTTGATTGCCGCGCCGATCGCCGCGGTGGGCCGCTGGCGCCGCGCGCGCGGTGGGCGATTCGTGCTGGCCGGTTTACTGGTTTCGGCCGTTTTGGTGGCACTGTCGCCTTTGTTTGCGCCCAGTATCGGGCGCTTCGCGGCGCATCATCTATGGATCGAGACTCCGCTGGTCGAAGCGGCCCGGTATGGCGACGCCCGGCTCGTTGAAATCCTGTTGGCCAACGGAGCGGATCCCAATGCCCGGCAGCCCGCTCTTGGTTATACGGCACTTCACTATATGGTTTCGAGGAATGAACATGCCGCCGTGAAAGCCCTGCTGGCAACGGGAGCCGATCCGAATGCCCAGGCCCAGGGTCTGGAGACGCCGCTGCACTGGGCCGTCAGAAGTTACGCAAACGGCGCCATCATCGAGACGCTCATCAAGCACGGTGCCGATCCGAAACTAAAAGACTGGGAAAACAAGTCTCCCATCGACTATGCTCTCTTGGAATCCGATGCGAGACAGACGGAGGTGTTTACCGCCATGGGTAGGCCTGACTATGGGCACATCGGCGAGGGACAATCACGCCCATGAAATGGTGGCGTGCAAGCCAATGAAATAGTGGCTGGTAATGCCTCGGCGACCCACGGCTTGCCGCATTTCTCCGCCGACAGACATTTACTTTTGCGACTTCGCCTTGGAGAGCTCGATCACGATCAGTTTTGCGCGCGTGTCGTTTTATCCTGATGTGCGGATTTTATCCGGCGCTTTTCTGGGAAACGAGTGATGTCCGGCTCTGTAGAAAACCTGGAGGATGACAAGAATCATCGCA
>JBBDNV010000082.1:0-5016 GCA_040877415.1 Pirellulales bacterium | reverse complement strand
GTCGCTGCCACGATGAGGTGTTGTTTTCGCATGTTTAGTTCAGCGCCACGAGTTGGCCGCGGTATTTCATGGGCAAGGAGTTGATGTCGGCAATGCGCAGCGCGCGTTGCCCTGGGGCAACATCGGCCGTCTGCTGGAACGTCGCCATGGTCGTATCCTTCAAGCTCCACATGGCGCCGGTGGCCGGATCCACGATGCGCAAACCGATGATTCCGCCGAAAAGGATGTTACCGAAATACCAGCCGTCAATCTTTGCGGTAAGCGGGACGGACTGGACAACCCCCTTGCGACGAAACTCCACCGTATATTTGGCCGGCTTGAAATAGCCGTCCGAGGCGGAGAGCGTGATGGTGGCAGGAGTAATGCCGCTAGCCACGGGAATGCCATTGCCTCGTTTGACCACAAAATCCGCACCGATCGGGTTGCTTGTGATGGCGACCGGATACTCGGACTTGCTGACAATGGAGGCACAACCCGCGAGAACAACAGCGGAGACGACGAGGAGGAAGGCGATTTGATGTTTCATAACGCCTACCGATTGTAGGCACGCGATTCCCGATGGGAACCAGTTTGCGTGTCATAACAGAGGCCGCTTGTTTCGAGGAAGTTGCCCGAATTTAGAGACGCGCAAGCATCGCTGGGACGCTACTTGCGCCGCGGCCCGCCACCCTCTTGGTCGGGCTTCTCGCGGGTGGCATTGCCCTCGGAATCCGTGCCGCGGAATCCCCCGAAGCCGTCGGACCTCATGCGTGTGGTGTTGCCTTCGGAGTCTGTGGATTTATATCCGCCAAAGCCATCGGGCTTGATACGGGTGGTGTTGCCCGATGAATCGGTGGCGCCGTAGCTGTCGTACAGGCTCGGCTTGTCCTCGGAGCCGGCTGCACCGGAGTCCGTCGTGGCGTGTGGTGTGTAGCGGGGGATTCAATTCAGAATGCAGAATGCAAAATGAAGAATGGCGGAGGACTGGAAGTCGGGGAGACGAAGAGACATGAGGTGAAAGGACGGAGACTTGAGACCTGAAGGCTAAGGGCGATCGTAGGGGGAACGCGAACCCAAGCCGTCCGGGCTAATCCGGGTGACCTTGCCGTCCTGATCGACGGATCGATACCCACCCAAGTAGTCCGGAGTGATTCTCGTCACCTTCCCGTCTTCATCGGTGGCGCGGTAGCTCTCGGTAGGATCAAGGCCGTCTTTTGCGCGTGTCGTTGTCGTCACGGCAAGTGCCAGAACGATGGTGAAAGCCAATCGAGCCAAGCTTAGCCACAGCCGAGCGAAGCAAGACAGACAACTCGAAGAGTTGAGCGAAGCGTTCAAATTAACACGGATTTGCACGGATTCATTTTTAGCGGACTGACATCGGCTAAAAATAAGCGTCGAGGAAGAGAACAGGCCAATCCACAATGCATGAAACCGGTTCACGCATTTGATCCCATGAGGTTAAGCGACCTTTACGCAATGCAACCCCGGGCATCGCTGAAGAGTTCGCCACCCCTGAGGGGAGGTTCATTGGTGCGAAGTGTTCCCACATGCGGCCGGGAAGCCAACCCGTGGATGCTGGGCCTGAAGCCGGAGGCGCATTTCTGGCCATGAATTATAAACGCGACATCCTGTAGCGTTGCCGTTTCCTCTCATTCATGTCCCGCTCAATTCTCGTCCTCTTTGCGGCTTTGCCGATTCTTTCCGTGGGAGTCCTGCTCGTGGGGCTGCGCTGGCCGGCGAAACGCGCGATGCCGGTGGCGTGGATGCTGGCGACTCTGGTGGCCGGACTGGGCTGGAAGACTCCCTGGGTCGTGGTGGCCGCCTCCACTTTGCAAGGGCTGGTCATGGCAGCCTCGATCCTACTTATTATTTTTGCGGCAATATTTTTGCTCAACACCCTGCAACAATCCGGTGCGCTGCTGGCCATCCGCCAGGGGTTTTGTGAGATCTCGCCGGACCGCCGCGTGCAAACGATTCTTGTGGCCTGGTTGTTCGGGGCCTTCATCGAGGGTGCAGCCGGGTTTGGCACTCCGGCGGCGGTGGCTGCGCCATTGCTCCTGGCACTGGGTTTTCCCGCCATGGCGGCGGTGGTGGTCTGCCTGATTATTCAGAGCACGCCGGTTTCCTTCGGTGCGGCCGGGACGCCGCTTTTGTTTGGCATGGCGACGGGGTTGTCTGGGGCGGATTCGGTCAGTGTGTGGCTGGGACAGGAGGGTCTCACCCTGCCCGGATTTCTCTATCACGTGGGAGTGCGGGTTGCTCTGGTGCATGCGATCATCGGAACCTTTCTCCCGCTCTTGCTGGTGGGATTGCTCACGCGGTTTTTCGGAAAAAAGGAATCCTGGCGGGAGGGATTTGCGGCGTGGCCGTTTGCGCTTTTTTCCGGGGCGGCTTTCACCGTGCCGTATTTTTTGACCGCCCTCCTTCTCGGGCCGGAGTTTCCCACCCTGTTGGGTTCGCTCATCGGAATGGTCCTTGTGGTGGTCGCGGCGCGGAGAAAGTTTCTTGTGCCCCGCACGGTATGGGACTTCGCCCCGCGAGCGGAGTGGCCTGGGTATTGGATGGGTAGCCTGGAGGCCGGGAGGGCGGACGAGCGGGCCCGGATGGGGCTTTTGCGCGCCTGGGCGCCTTATCTTCTGGTGGCGGGGATCCTGGTGATCTCGCGCATTCCGCAGCTCCCCTTCAAGACGTGGCTTCAGAGTTTCAAATGGACGTGGTCTTCGATTCTGGGCACGGATCTCTCGGCCGGCATCGAGCCGCTTTATCTTCCGGCGGGTGTGTTTCTGATCGCGGCGGCCTTTGCGATGGTGATCCAGCGGGTGGAGGCCGCGGCGGCGGGGCGTGCCTTGCGGCAGAGCCTCGGCACCTTGCTCGGGACCTCGGCCGCGCTGGGGTTTGCTGTTCCAATGGCGCGTATTTTCATCAATACCAGTGCGAACGAGGCCGGCCTGCCCGGGATGCCGATTTATCTGGCCGAAACCGCCGCGGGGGCGGCAGGACAGGCGTGGCCCGCGCTCGCACCGGTCGCCGGGGCCTTCGGGGCCTTCATCGCGGGAAGCAATACGGTGAGTAACATGATGTTCTCACTTTTCCAATTTAGCACGGCGGAAAAACTTGCCTTCGCCCCCGCGCTCATTCTGGCCCTCCAGGCGGTGGGGGGCGCGGCGGGGAACATGATCTGCGTGCACAATGTGGTGGCGGCATCCGCCGTCACGGGCCTGGGCGGGCAGGAAGGCCGGATTATTCGGGAGGTCCTCATCCCGTTTTTTTATTACGTGATTTTTGCCGGGTTGCTGGGCCTGCTGCTGGTCCGGCTGGGGATTTAAACCGCATATTTCACGGTGTGAAATATGCGCCGCGTCCAAGTGGCTTTTCCATTTTGTCCGATGGGTGTTAACCCCGATAAGCCTGTAGATAGGCTGTATCGACCCTTCGGGCGGATATTTCAGGCCAAGCATGAAATATCCGGGCTAAAAATAAGGCTCCACAGAAACGCTAGGATCAAGCGGCGGCATCCGGGAAGGGCTCGAAGTCATTCGGCTCCAGCGTGAGCAGTTTCCAGAACTTCGTGTGGAGGAAGAGCTTCTCGCGCCCTTCAGCACGCTCCTCCAAGACACCGATGGCGGCCAGTTCCTTCAAATATTCGGAGGCAGTTTGGCGCTTGGCCAAGCCGGCATCGACAAGATCTTGGATACGGCAGTAAGGCAGTTCGAAGAGCAACTCGACCAATTCCTTGGAGTAGGTTTTTTTCGGCAGTTTGGCCCGGCAATATTTGGTCGTCGCTTGGAGCAGCTCCTGAATCGCGTGGATTTTACCGGTGGTCCAAATGGCTGTTTCCTCCACGCCCTTGAGGATGTAAATAATCCACGGCCCCCACTCCTGATTGCGGGTCACGCCGAGCAAAAGCCGGTAGTAGTCCTCCCTGTGCGCGATGATGTAGCGGCTGAGATAGAGGATGGGCAGGCTGAGCAGTTTCTGCTCGATGAGAAAGAGGCTGTTGAGCACGCGCCCCGTGCGGCCATTGCCGTCGGTAAAGGGATGGATTGCCTCAAACTGGTAGTGCATCACCGCCATGCGGACGAGCGGCTCGATTTCAACATGTTCGTGCACAAACTTTTCCCAGTTGGCCAACAGCGCACGTAGTTGATCCTCGCCGACTGGTGGCGTGTAGATGATCTCGCCCGTGCGGTCATTAACCAACTGGGTTCCGGGCACACGGCGCACACTCATGGGCTTGTCCTTGATGATGCTGCAAATTTTTTCCGCCGTGCCAGTGGTCAAAGGGCGCTCCGAAAGTGCGGTGAATCCTTCGAGCAAGGCCTTGCGGTATTGGAGTGCCTCCTTGGCCGCGGGATTCATGCCCGCAGTGATCTCTGGGTGCCTAAAGAGTTCGTCCGTGGTAGTGACGATGTTCTCAATTTTTGAGCTGGCTTGGGCCTCCAGCATAGGCAGTGTTCGAATCAAAACATCCTGATTAGGAAGTAATTGTCCAGCTTCTTTGAGGGCTGCCACGGCGCTACTTGCTCTAAGGCACAGCTTCATGATGTCCCGTGACTCCAAGTCCACGGGAGGCGGAAGGAGAGGAATCTCGTTGAAAGGCTGGTCCGGTCTCTCAATGGGCGCGGACATGTTCATATTTTCCTGATTTATCGACACGTCGTAAGGGATATGTCGAAGAGATCGACACGTCAACGGTCATTTGTCGAAAAAAACATGAAATTTCGACACGTTATGCCGATGTGTCGACGGCCTCGACACATCACTCGTGGGGTGTACGATGCCGCGTCGAACAGGAGGGCCTCGTCCGCACGCGGGCGATATCGACGGAAGAAGTTGACCAGGCTCGGAAGGAACCTTCGTCTCTTAGTCCCGTGGTCCAGTTGTCCCGTAGTCCTCTAGTTCCTCCTAAACACCGGCTTCGGGCAGGCCGGTTTCGGGGAGGCTAGGTGTGGAGTCTCAACACGTTGTTCATGGTTAGGTTGAGGGATTGGACAGGGGTTTTGAGTTTAAGAGCGGAGTGAGGTCGGTGCCAGTTGT
>JBBDNV010000081.1:3947-5026 GCA_040877415.1 Pirellulales bacterium | reverse complement strand
CCCCCCCCCCCTGCACTCCGCGGCCCCTTCGGGGCCACAAAACACCATCGCCCGATGGTCCACGCGAAAAGATGTGTAGAACAATGAGGTCAATGACCCCGGCTACGGAATTTGAGACCAGTTCTAGTAATTCCCCGCGTCGGCGTCGTCCCCGGCGAACCACTCGGTGCGCAGGATTTCGCGCTTCCAGAGGGGCTCGTGCACGGGCCAGGCCTGCACGCGCCGCGCGAAATCGCCGTCGGCGACGGCGAGCGACTGCTCGTGCGCGACGCGCCATGCCGCGCGCTCCAGCTCCGCCAAGGGCGGCAGCCGAAACGGCAAATTGCCGCGGCGAAACGTGCTGCGCCCGTGGTCAAAAATCGTGATGATCACGCTGGGGCCGAAATCGAGCATGCGGCGCGCGATCAGCTCGTGGCTGGCCGTTTCGTAGCGCGCTTTGAGCGCCAGCAGGTCCCAGCCGGTTCGGCGACCGTCGCGGTCGAACAATTCGCGCGGCAGCAAGAGTCGAGAGGCGAGCCGGTTGGCAACCGCTTCGCGAGCCGCCGCGGGAGCCTCGCGCGGATCGACCGCCAGACGCTCGAAGACGCGGTACGCGCACAGCTCGCCGACCTCGTGCGCGATGGCCCATTGCAGCCGCTCGCGCCGCGGTTCGGGGCGCAACAGGATCGAGCCCTGCGCGGAAGTGCGCGAATGGCCCGCCAGCCGCGCGATCCGCCCGCGCCCCGGCTGGCGCTGGTCCCAAGCCACGGCCAACCCCAGCGCGCGGGCCAGCTCGAGCGCATCGATCGGCGCATCCGTCGCGGGCAAGAGCGCGAGCACTTCGGCGGCGACCGCGTCCAGCGCGTGGGAGAACTCCTCGGGCGCCAGTTCGGGGAGCATGGGGGCCTCAACGTCGTAATATATACATTTGTACACTATTCTAGTGGAGGCTCGGGCCGCGTGCAAGCGAGCGCTGTGCACTCGCCACGCCGCGGGCGATTCGTTACGATTGAAAAATCGCGTTTGCTTCTGGAGCCGGGGTCATTTGTAGCTGGGGTCATTGACCCGGAAGTTTGCGGCCTGACCGGCCTCAGTGAGGC
>JBBDNV010000081.1:0-3847 GCA_040877415.1 Pirellulales bacterium | reverse complement strand
CGGCTACAGTGAGGCCGGCTACAGTGAGGCCGGCTACAGTGAGGCCGGCTACAGTGAGGCCGGCTACAGTTTTTCAAGGATCCAGCCATTTTGGCGACCACCATCGGCCAGCGATCGAACCGTACCCAGGCGCTTGCCGCCAAGGGGACTTACGCATTCGTAAGTCTTGGCTGTCCAAAGAATTTGGTCGACAGCGAGCGGATGCTCGGGTTGTTACAACTCGACGGATACCGCCTGGTTGCCGAGCCGGCCGGGGCTGATTTCGTGGTGGTGAACACCTGTGGTTTCATCGAGCGGGCCCGAGAGGAATCGTACGCCTCGATCCACGAGATGCTTGAGCTGAAGCGCAAGGGAGACATTCGCGGCGTGATCGTGTCGGGCTGCCTGGCCGAGCGGGAAAAAGAGAAGCTGCTCGAGACGCTCCCCGAGATCGATTACCTGGTCGGCGTGTTTGGGCGCGAGCAGGTGACCAAGGTGGCCGATCGGCTGATTGGCGGCCTGGACGAGCAGCGGCTGGTCTTTCAACCGGCCCCCTCGCGGCCGCTCGTGGATCGCGGGCGGCTGCGCATTACGCCGCGGCATTTCGCGTTTCTGAAGATCTCCGAGGGCTGCGACCGGCTGTGCACGTTTTGCGCGATTCCGAAAATGCGCGGCAAACACGCCACGAAACCGATCGAAGAAGTCGTCGCCGAAGCCCGGGAGCTGGCGGCCGACGGCGTGCGCGAGCTGGTGATCGTGGCGCAAGACACGACCTATTACGGCATGGATTTGTACGGGCGGCCGCGTTTGGTCGAATTACTCGACGAGCTGGAGCGGGTCGAGGGGATCGAGTGGATACGGCTGATGTACCTCTACCCGATGTATTTTGGCGACGCGCTAGTGGACAAGATTGCCGGGGGCGGCAAGATCATCCCCTATCTCGACCTGCCGCTGCAGCACATCAACGACACGGTGCTCAGGCGGATGCAGCGCCGCGTGAATCGCCGGGCCACGGAAGAGCTTTTGGCGAAATTGCGCGGGAGGATCGAAGGCCTGGTGCTGCGGACCACGCTGATCGCCGGATTTCCCGGGGAAACCGAGGAGCAGTTCGAGGAGCTCGTTGAATTCGTCCGGCACCAGCGTTTCGAGCGATTGGGCGTGTTCAGCTATTCGCTCGAGCCCGACACGCCGGCGGCCCGGCTGGGCGGTCAATTGTCCGAGGAGCTGAAGCTAGCACGCCGCGAGCGGCTGATGGCCGAGCAGCAGCAGATCGCGCTAGCCTGGAACGCCCGGCAGATTGGCAGGCGCATGGACGTATTGATCGACGTCGTCGTGCCCGGCGAGAAAAACGCCTGGATCGGGCGATCGGCGGCCGACGCTCCGGACGTGGACGGGGTGGTTTACGTATCGGGCAAAAAGTTGCGTCCGGGGCAGATGCTGGAATGTGAAATCGTGGCCACGAGCGATTATGATTTAGTGGGGGTCGCCGTCGGCAAGCCCCGCTAGTAGGGAGGCGGCAAATCGTGTCGGTCGTCACGGAAAAACGCGCGTTGCGGCAGCAGTTGTTCAACGTTCCCAATCAGTTGACGGCGGCGCGGCTCGTGTTGTCGTTGGTGCTGTTCGTGCTGATCGCGCTACGGTACTACCTGGCCGGCACGATCGTGTTCGTGGTGGCCGCCGGCACCGACTGGCTCGACGGCTATTGGGCCCGCAAGTACGGCCAGGTCACGAACCTGGGACGGATTCTCGATCCGTTCGTCGACAAGATCATCATTTGCGGCACGTTCATCTTTCTGGTGGCCGTGCCCGGTTCGGGCGTCGAGGCGTGGATGGCCGTGGTCGTCGTGGGGCGCGAACTATTGGTCACGGCGCTGCGCAGCTATCTGGAAGGCGAAGGGGCCGATTTTTCGGCCAGCATGTCGGGCAAGCTCAAGATGGTTTTGCAGTGCCTGGCCGCGGCGCTGGCGCTATTCGCGTTGTATTACGGCAGTCCGCGGCCGGAAGGTTTGCAATGGGCCCTCGTGATTAGCATTTGGGCGGCCGTGCTGATGACGATCTACTCCGGCGTCGCCTACGTGCAGCGGGCCATCGTCTTGCTCAGAGGCTGATTCGCCGCGCGCGCCGAGTTCACCCGCGAAGCACGGATTCCACTTGCCCGGCGTCAGGGACTATGCAAGCCAACCTGGAGGCCGTTGCCTGGGCGCTTTCAATGGCGCTGTTGCTCGGCAGCGGGCTGGTGTGGGCGGCCGTCGCCCGGCGGTTATTTCGCCGGCAGCCGCTGGTCGCGCTCGAGCCGCGCTCGGGCGCGCCGTGGTCGGGCTTCGACCTCGTCGTGCTCGCAATCGCGCTTGTGTTTGGCGAGTTGGCCGCCCGAGAGGTCGTCGAGGGGCTATCTCCCGAGGCCGTGGAGGGCGTTTCGCCGGAAATCCTGGTCGCCTTGACGATCGCCCGCATCGCGTGGCTCGGCTTTGCCGTCGTCTACCTGGTGATCAAGCGCGGCGCTACGCTGTACGAGCTGGGGTTTGACGCCAGCCGGCTGGCCGGCGACGCGCGGCTGGGCGGGCGGATCTTCCTGGCCGCCATCGTGCCGGTGTTTGCCGTGCAGGGGTTTTTCGTGTACGTGCTCCAGATGCCTTCGGAGCATCCGCTGTTGAAGCTCGCGCACGACGAGCCCAGGGTGCCGATCATGGCGCTGGCCACGCTCTTGGCCGTGGGCGTGGCGCCGGTGTTTGAGGAATTCGTGTTTCGCGTCGTGCTGCAAGGCTGGCTGGAGAGCCAGCAAGCGCGGCTGCGCCGGCTGCGCGGCGGGGGCGCGGACGAAAGGAGCGGCTTTGCTCCGCTAGTGATCGCGTCGATCGTGTTTGCGATGTTGCATTTCGGCCACGGTCCCGATCCGATCGCGCTGTTCGTGTTTTCGCTGTTTCTGGGCTACGCCTATCGGCAGACGCACCGGATTTTCCCGTCGCTAGTGATCCACGCCTGCCTCAACGGCTGGACGATGTTCAACCTGTGGGTTTTGTTTGTCGCGGAGCGCTGAGGGGACCGGGTGTAGGCATATTAGCCCGAAGCGCCAGCGAGGGAGGGCACGAGTCGGTCTTCCATCGCCGTCGCCGTTGAAGCGTCACCTTGGTTTTTCCTGTGCATCGAGCACGTATTGAATCGCCGCTTCCAGGCTCTGCTCATCATTGATGTAACGCCGACTACCTCGATCCGCCCACCAATTGTCACGCCGAGATTGCGGGGTGTTTTTTGTTGCAGTGCCGCGATTGCATTCCAACTCTCTAAGTCGCCTTGTACACCAGGCTTTGAATTGGCGCCGCACTTCATCTGGATGGGCGCCCGCGGTTACGACGACGTGCACGTGGTTGGTTCGGCAGTTGACCGCATACAGCGTCCAACCGCGAAAGAGGCAATGGTCCGCGATAGTGGATTCAACTAAGTCCCGTTGCAGCTTGTCCAGCCGGCAGGCGTCGGCGGTCATCCGTGCGGCGGCCTCTAACTCTACGAGCGGATCAGGCAACTGAAACCCCTCGTGATACTTGACCCATCCCCGTTCATCTCCCGGCAGCCATGTGCCGTATGTTGTCCAGGTTAGAAAGTACGCCAAGGGCTCGGCCATCGGCGGCTCGTTGGGACGATTCATCGCTCGGCAATCGCTGGGTTGACAGTGGACGGTCGGGCGGTAGGCTCCCTCGCTTGCCAGGATTATGCAAGTGACAGCGTCTGATCGCCGATGCCGGAATGCAGCCGCAACGCGGCGACCTGCGATAGCCAGGGGCGCAGCTCCTGGAACTGGTGAGACAACGTGCTCTTCAAGCCCCAACGGGCAACGCCGTGAAGGATTTTTTTGCTGGAGAAACTGGGGTTT
>JBBDNV010000080.1:0-5049 GCA_040877415.1 Pirellulales bacterium | reverse complement strand
GGCGTGCTCGACGCACTCTCGCGCCAAAGCTGCTCCGACAACCTGCTGGAGATTGTCGTCTTTGATTGCGCGGAAACCTGCGTGCCCGCCTTGCAAATGCCCGCCCGATTCGACTTGAAATATCTCCGCCGCCCGGGCCTCCACTACTGGCGGGTGGCCCGGGCGCAGGCCGCGAAGGAATCCTCCGCTTCCATTGTTGCGTTTCTCGAGGACCATTGCGAACCACATGCCACCTGGGCGGAGCGGCTTCTCGAGGCGCACTCGGACGGGCGCTGGGCCGCAGTCGGCTACGCGTTCACCAACGGCAGCCGCGACTCTTGGTGGTCCCGCTCGGCGCTCCTGGCGGACTACGGATCCTTCGTGCATCCCGTCGAGGGTGGTCCTGCCCGGCTCCTCGCTGGCAACAATGTCTCCTACTCGCGCTGGTTCCTCGAGGCACTCGGCGAAGATTTCGAAAAATCCGTTAGCGTGGATTTCAATGTGCAGGAAATGGCAAACACGCGCGGCCTTCCGATGAAAGTCGCGCCCGCCGTCCTCGCTGCCCACCGCTGCTACGCAAGCCTGGGGGAACTTTGCGCCGCGAATTTTTATTATCTGAAAATCCTCTCGACTGCTCGCGCCAAAGCAAATGGCTGGAGTGCGCCAACCCGCTTCGCCTGGGCCTGCGGTGTCCTCACCCTCGTTCCCACACTGCGTCTCTGGCGTCTGGCGAAATCCATTTTTCGCCGTCCCGGGCTCGTTCCCGAATTTCTCGCCTCCGTGCCCGTCGTGTTCTTCGTCTATTACGCCGCCGCGTTGGGCGAAGCGGCCGGATATCTCTTCGGCCTCGGGGACGCCGAGGAAAAATTCGTGAAGTGGGAGTTGAACACCGCTCGCATCGCATGAGCGCGCCGCCGAATCCCTTGAGGCTCTCGGTGATTTTTGTCGCCCGGCACAGTCTCTCCAGCGTCAAAAAAATTCTGGAGTGCCTGCTCGCTCAGACCGCCGCCTCGCGCATCGAGCTGATCTTGTCCGCCGACTCGTCGGATCTTTTGCGCGAGGCTGAGGATTTTCTTGCGCCGCACGCCTCCTTCGAGAAGTCCTGCTTCCTGCTCCACCGCACCCGCGACTTGGCCCAGGCCCGTGCGTTGTCTGTCGCCGAGGCCACAGGGGATGCCGTAGCCTTCAATGAAGACCACTCTTTTCCAGAACCGAACTGGGCGGAGGAACTCCTTGAAGCATTTGACTCCTCGGAAGAAATCCAAGCCGCTGCGCCGGCTATGCTCAATCCCAACCCGGAGACGGCCGTGAGCCGAGTGCAATTCCTATTGTTCTTTGGCTGCAGTAAGAACGATTCATCATCACACGTCCGCTTTGAAATCGCAGACGGCCTGCCTTGGCACAACACCGCTTATCGTCGCAACGCACTCGCCGAGGCGATCCACGACGAGAATTCCTTCCTGATCGAGGGATTCCTACAACGAGAGATTCGCACCAACCGCTCGCAAGCCCGCTTCGTGCGTTGCCCGCACACTTGCGTGACACACGTCAACATGAGCAGGTTTTGCCCAGCCATTAAGCATGCATTTTTGGGGGGGCGGATCTTCGGAAGCGAGCGGGCCAAGCAGCTGGGATGGGGACCCGCGGCGAAGGTGCTGCGTTTTGTGGTGTTCCCGCTTGTTCCGCTGATGGTGATCCATCGGTCAGCTTCCCTCCTCCGCGACGAGTCCTCTCTGGCGAACACCGTTTCAAACCTTTGTACCGCCTACACCCTGAAACTTGTCCATGCCTTTGGTGAGTCTTTCGGCACCTGCTTCGGCTTGGGGAGCGCGGCAGGCGCCTATGCCGATCTCGAATGCGCTCGCATGCGTTTCGTCAGACCCGCCGAGCGGTCCAACCTTCTTTCGATGCAAGATCCCTCCGCCAGCCCGAGGAACGGAAAGGGCCGATGACTCCACTGCTCGCCAGCGTCGTTATTCCCACGTGCAACCGTCCGCAGGCGATCGAGCGGTGCCTCGACGCACTAGCTGAGCAAACCCTGCCGCCCGGTTCCTTTGAAGTTATCGTGATCGATGACGGCAGCCAGCCAGCCCTTGTACTCGATCCCAAGCGTGGGGAAGCAAGTTTCCTGCTCAAGGTGATCCACCAAAACAACACCGGTCCCGCCGGGGCGCGCCAACGCGGTGTCACCGAGGCGCGGGGGGAATTTCTCGCTTTCACAGACGACGACTGTCTGCCCACTCCAACCTGGCTGGAAAAACTTGTGATCGCCCTGCGCGAGAACCCGGAGACCATGATTGGCGGCTCGACCTTCAACGGACTAAAAAAAGACTTTTTTGCCGAAACGAGCCAACTCATCCTCGAGATGGTCTACGAACACTTCAATAGTGATCCAGCGAACTCCTATTTTTTTGCGAGCAACAATATTGCCCTTCGTCGCGATCGTTATCTGGCGGGTGGGGGTTTTGATCCCGACTTCGAATTGCCTGCCGCCGAAGACCGGGATTTCTGCGACCGGTGGCGCATGCAGAGCAGGCCCCTCGTTTGGCAGAAAGACGCCTTGGTCGAACACCAGCACGCGCAAAATTTGTCCGGATTCTGCCATCTCTATTTCCGCTACGGCCAGGGCGCATTTCTCTATCAGGCCAAACGCAAGAAGCGCGCTTCGGGAACCATGGCGGAGGACTTGTCCTTCCACCGCAGCCTTCCAAAAGTGGTCCTGCAAAAAATCCGGAACCGCAACCTACCCGAACAGATCAAAATCCTGACCGCATTTTTTCTCTGGCAGGTAATGAATACGGCAGGGTTTTTCCGGGCTCTATGTCGAACCAGCCGGAGGATCTGAGTGCCATGGCCAAACCGGACATCACGGCGGCGGGGCCGGATTTTTAGCAATGCTAGCCAAAGAACTGAGAGAAGCATCAGAACGCGCCGAACGGCATTTGGCTGCGGAATCGAGATCTTACGATGCCGTGGTGGTCGGTGCCGGAGCATCCGGAGGTTTGGCAGCGGAGCTTCTGACTGCCGCTGGCCTCAATGTGTTGCTGCTCGATGCGGGAGTGCCTGGTGGCGGCGCTCGGGCTCCATTCAGTCAAGTTATCGCACAGGAACTCGCATCGCTTCCGGACCGCGCACGCGCGGGATTCTTCGCTCGGCCGCTTCTGACGGCGCTCAAAAAACCGCTCAGCTTTCTGGGTCGCATTCGTCAACCGACTCAGAGCCGATGCTACGCTTGGCACCGGAAGCCGAACGCTTATGTCGATGACATCGATTGCCCTTTCGTCAACGCGGGCGATGATCCTTTTCATTGGATTCGATGCCGCGGCATCGGTGGTCGTCTCGCGGTGCCGGGCCACGGCCGCATCTATGTGCGCTTCGGCGTGGAAGACTTTGCCAGCGGAGACAACGGGCTTCCGGCCTGGCCTTTTCCGCTCCGCGAACTGGATCCATGGTATGCGGCCGTCGAGAAGAGGCTTGGCATGGTCGCCATGGAGGAACGCTCCGGATGGAAAACCACTGCGCTTGCCGCAGCAATCATGGCCCGCATTGAGGACTCTTGGCCGGAACTGAATGTCGAGTTGTGCAAACCGGTCGCGCCTCCGGATTGCCTCGCGGTGGCGGCCCGCACCGGCCGGCTGGCACTGCGGCAGGGTGCCATGGCACGCTCCATCGAGGTGGAAAACGGAAAGGCCGCCGGTGTGACATGGCTGGACACGGCCACCGGGAGGGAATGCCACGTCAAAACAGGAACCGTGTTTCTCTGCGCCTCGCCACTCGAATCGACCCGGGTTTTGCTTTTGTCGCGGGACAAAGTCACCGGCACCCCGATCGGCAGGCAATCCAATGCCTTGGGACATTTTCTCATGGACCATGTTGTGCTGCGCACGGAGGCTTTCGGGCCTTGGCCAAAGGGCGTCTCCGCCGAGAGAGATGGCGAGCCACCGGGCCTTCTTGTCCAGCGATTCCGGGGTGAAGGCTCGCGTCATTCCCACTTCAGTGTCCAAGTTTACGCTACCAAAACCGCCTTCGGCCGCTTGGGACTCTACCTGTCGGCGTTTCACGAGATGCTGCCCAAATGGACCAACCGGGTGACCATCGACCCTGAACGATTCGATCGCTGGGGCATTCCTGTGCTGCGCATCGCCTGCAAACACGGGCCGGCCGAACTCTCGGGTGCTGCGGAGATGCGCGAAGCTCTGGAAAAAATCGCGTCAGCCTTGAAGACGAAGACCCGCCGCACAACTGCGTCGCGCACCGCCGCGGGTTTGGCCCTGCACGAATGCGGCACCGCCCGGATGGGCGACGATCCATCGAACTCGGTGCTCGATCCCCACAACGAGTGTTGGGATGCCAGAGACCTGTTTGTCACCGATGCATCCTCGTTTCCCTCGCAGGGCACCGCGAATCCCACCCTTACCGTGCTGGCCCTCACCGCGCGTGCTTGCGCTCATGCTCTGGAAAACCTGAAAGCGCGCCAGCCCAAGAACGCATGGATGTAAAAATTGAAAGCCGCCATCCATGGGCGGAGTTGTTTGCGGCGCTTGGACACAGGACATACTCCGCCATGGGCGTTCTTTGGCTGGACGCGGGAAGAGTTTCCGTTATTCCTGCCCCCCGCACCGAACCCGTTGTGGCAACCAAGGAGGAAGCGCACGCTTTGCTCCGCAAGTCGAACAAGCTGGCCGCGATTTTTCCCACCGCTCTCCCGACAGGAATCAAAAGCGGCGCATTCTGGGTTCGCAACCGCGACTACGGAACACACCACTTGCAGAGGCAATTCCGGCAGCACGTCCGGCGCGCCTCAAAGGAATGCCGTGTCCAGCCGCTCGATTGGGCCACGCTGCAACGGAAGGGTATGGGCTGCAACATCGACACCTTCCAACGGCGCGGCGCGACCTCAAACCCTCTTTTGCGCCGGACCGGTTGGAGCAGGTTCTGCCAAGCGGCCGCTTTGGTTCCCGGTCTTGAAGCATGGGGATGCTTCCACGGGGAGGACTTGCTGGCCTACCTGATCGTGTTCTGCCTCAGACGGAATGACCTGATGGACTGAATGGGCTAAGCTACGGGCAA
>JBBDNV010000079.1:0-5068 GCA_040877415.1 Pirellulales bacterium | reverse complement strand
AGCACGCTCTACGCCTGCCCGCACTGCAAGATCAGCTTCGAGGAGCTCGAGCCGCGCACGTTCAGCTTCAACAGCCCTTACGGCGCTTGTCCGACGTGCGAGGGGTTGGGCTCGCGGCTGCAATTCGATCCCGAGCTCGTGCTGCCCGACGAGCGTTTGTCGCTGGCCGACGGCGCGGTTGTCGCCTGGAAAGGGGCCGCCGAAGCCGCGCAACGCCGCAAAAAATCGCGCCTGCGCGACTGGGTGCAATCGGCCGGCTTCGACTGGAATACGCCGCTGGACCAACTGAAGCCAAAATCGCGGAGCCAGCTTTTGCACGGCGACGGGCACGATTTCCTGGGCGTGTTGACCATGCTGGAACAGCAATACGCCACCTCGCTCAAGCCGGCCGAGCGGGCCCGGCTCGAAGCGCTGCGCGGCATCGTCACTTGCCAGGATTGCGGCGGGGCCCGGCTGCGCCCCGAAGCCCGCGCGTGCCGCTTTCACGGCCTGGCGATTCACGAGATCACGGCCAAAAGCGTCAGCACCGCCCGGGCCTGGTTCGGTGCTTTGCAGCTCCCGGGCCGGGATGAGCCGATCGCGCGGCCGATCCTGCGCGAGATTGACAGCCGGCTCGCGTTTCTGGAAAACGTCGGCGTCGAGTATCTCTCGCTCGACCGAGCTGCCGACACGCTCAGCGGCGGCGAGTTGCAGCGCGTCCGGCTGGCCACCGGCATCGGGTCGGGCCTGGTCGGCGTCTGCTACGTGCTCGACGAGCCCACGATCGGACTGCACCAGCGCGACAACCAGCGGCTCATCGACGCCTTGCGCCGCTTGCAGCAGCAGGGCAACACGGTGCTCGTGGTCGAGCACGACGAGGCGATTATGCGCAGCGCCGATCACCTGATCGATATGGGCCCCGGCGCCGGAATTCACGGCGGGCGGATCGTGGCACAGGGCACGCCCGGCGAGGTGGCCGGCAATCCCGATTCGGTCACCGGACGCTACCTGGCCGGCGAACTGGCGATCCAAGTGCCGCGCCGGCGGCGGCGCACGGCCAAATCGCGCTCGCTCGTGATCGAAGGCGTCGCCACCAATAATCTCAAGAACATCGACGCGCGCATTCCGCTTTCGGCGCTGGTGTGCGTGACCGGAGTGAGCGGCTCGGGCAAAAGCTCGCTCGTGAACGAAACCTTGGCCCGGGCCTTGGCGCGGCGATTGACCGGCACCGGCCCGAAGCCGGGTCCGCACAGCAGCCTGCGGGGCGCCAGCCAGATCGACAAGATGATCGAGATCGATCAAGCGCCGATCGGCCGCACTCCGCGCAGTAACCCGGCCACGTACAGCGGCGTGTTCGATGAAATCCGCCGCGTGTTTGCCGGCACGCGCGAAGCGCGCCAGCGCGGCTACAAGTCGGGCCGTTTCAGCTTCAACGTCAAGGGCGGCCGCTGCGAACAGTGCCAGGGCCAGGGAATCCGCCGCATCGAAATGAACTTCCTGCCCGATCTGATCGTCACCTGCCCGGGCTGCGACGGCGCGCGGTTCAATCGCCAGACGCTCGAGGTTTGCTACCGAGGGCTGTCGATTGCCGACGTCCTCGCGCTCGAAGTCGACGACGCCATCAAGTTCTTCGAAAACTTTCCAAACATCGTCCGACTGCTGTCCAGCTTGCAGGATGTCGGGCTCGGGTACTTGAGCCTGGGCCAGTCGTCCACAACGCTCTCGGGCGGCGAAGCCCAGCGCGTCAAACTGGCCACGGAGCTGGCGCGCGTCGACACCGGCAACACGCTCTACATCCTCGACGAGCCCACCACCGGCCTGCACTTCGACGACATCAAGAAGCTCCTGGGCGTGCTCGATCGGCTGGTCACGCTCGGCAACACGGTGCTCGTGATCGAGCACAACCTGGACGTGATCAAGACGGCCGACTGGATCATCGACCTCGGTCCCGGCGGCGGCGAAGCCGGCGGCCACGTCCTCGCCGCCGGCACTCCCGAGGAAGTCGCCGCCACCCCCGACAACGCCACCGGCTCGTTCCTCAAGCCGCTCCTACCCGCCGCCGCGGGCAATTGAGAAACCGCCACGTCCCGGTGCGGCTTTCTGACAACGGCCCACCGCCACCCGGCGTTGTCTTGACAAAAACGCATCAAAGTTCGAGAATGCGTTGGTTCGAGGCATCGCGTCAACTTTCTAGGGAGGGCCTGCGATGTTGACCTTTTACGGACGGCGGCGGAAGTTTTGCGATCGCGCCACGAGACGCGATTTTCTCAAGGTCGGGGCGCTGGCGGTCGGCGGATTGTCGCTGGCCGATCTTCTGCGGCTCAATTCCCGGGCCGGCGAGCCGACCGCAGGCAAGTCGATCATCATGGTCTATTTGCACGGCGGGCCCTCGCATCTCGACATGTACGACATGAAACCGGCCGCGCCGGCCGAATATCGCGGCGAGTTCCGGCCCATCGATACCAACGTGCCGGGCATCCAGGTCTGCGAGCTGATGCCCCGTCAGGCTCGGATCGCCGACAGGCTCGCCATCCTGCGCGGCTTGCACTTTGTCGAAGAGCACAGCGCGCACTCGCTGTGGACCGGCTTTCCCGAACGGATCAAACGCCCGGCCTTCGGCTCCGTGGTCAGCTATCTGAAAGGCCGGCAAGACGGCCTGCCTCCTTACGTCAGCCTGATGGACCATCCGCTTTCGGAAGACCCGGCCTATTGCGGCACCCCCCATCGCCCGTTCGTGCCGACCGGCCCGGGACTGGAAAACCTGTCGCTGGTGTCCGGCGTGTCGCTCGATCGGCTGAACGATCGCAAGCAGTTGTTGCACGGATTGGACACGATCCGCCGCGACATCGACTACGGCGGCGCCCTGGCCGGGCTGGACGCCTACACCGTGCGGGCCCTCGACATGGTCGCTTCCAACAAAACGCGCGCAGCGTTCGACGTCGGCCAAGAGCCCGCCGCCGTGCGCGAGAAATACGGCCCGGAGAACGACAACTTCCTGCGGGCCCGGCGCCTGGTCGAAGCCGGCATTTCCGTCGTCACGCTCGCCGTCGGCGGCTGGGACACGCACGGCAATAACTTTGGCGCACTGCGCGCGATGGTGCCCAAATTGGACCAGGGCATCCACGCGCTGGTGACCGATCTCCACGAGCGCGGCCGCTCGAGCGACGTGGCCGTCATCATTTGGGGCGAGTTTGGCCGCACGCCGCGCGTCAACGCTGCGGCCGGTCGCGACCACTGGCCGATGGCCGGCTTTGCGGTCCTCTCCGGCGGAAACTTCAGAACCGGCCAGACGATCGGCGAAACCGATGCCCGCGGCGAGCAGCCCCGGGGGCTATCGATGACCTCCAGCCACGTGCTTACGAGCCTCTATCAGCATTTGGACATCGACCCGGCCGCCGCGATTCCCGACCACAACGGCCGGCCCATGTACCTGCTCGAAGAGCGCGACCCGGTGCCGGGCTTGGTGTAAACTGCTTGACAAACTACGAGTGACACCCGAATTCCGCTTTGAAACCGCTTTGACTCACTCCGCGCCGGGCAACGCCTTCAGCACGTCATCCGTTTTGGCTCGATCGCCGTGGCTCTTGCTGGTCTTCACGAACCGGATGGTTCCCTGGCGATCGATCACGAAGGTCGAGGGATAAGCCGTTTCGCGCGGGGCGTCCCAGCGCAGGCCGTAGGCTTCGGTGAACTTGTAGTCGGGATCGGTCACGAGCGAAAAGTTTTCCGGCAAGTCGCGGCCCTTGAGGAACTCGCCCGCACGATCGCCCAGCTTTTCGGCCGGTCCGGGATAGACCAGCACCACCTTGGCGTTGGCGTCGGAGAATTGTTGGGCGTGTTTCACGAGGTCGGCGACCTCGCGCGTGCAGATCGGACATTGATAGCCCGGATAGCCCCGCAGCACGACCAATACCACGGGCGATTTCGCCGTCAGCTCCGACAGCGTGAGGGGCTTTTCGTCGAGCGTGTTGAGCGTGAAATCGGGCGTCTTGTAGCCCAGCCTCGGAATGCCGCCCGGCTTCTGGGCAACAGCCAATTCGACCATCAAACAGCCCAGGCAAACCGCTGCCGCCAGTGCTCTACGTTTGGTCATTGTCCCGATTCTCCGCTGGGGTGCGACAAAAGAAATTGTAGCCGGCCTCACTGAGGCCGGGGTCCGAATTGTAGCCGGCCTCATCGAGGTTGTAGCCGGCCTCGCTGAGGCCGGACCGGGGTCACTGACCCCGGCTACAGGGCGACCCGATTGTAGCACGATTTCGGCGCCGTATCGCGATTGCCTACGCCCGCGTGCCTACGCCCGCGTGCCTACGCCCGCGCGAATTTGCCCAGCGCGTCGGGGTTCAGCTCGATGCCCAAACCCGGGCCGGTGGGGACGTGCAAAAATCCTTCCGCGTCGAGCTCGAAGCGGGGCAGCACCAGCTCTTCGATATAGGGGACGCCGGTCTGAAACTCCACCCAGCGGGCCACGGGCATGGCGGCCGAAAGGGCCAGATCGGCAGCCACGCCGACTGCGGTGTTCCAACCGTGGGGCACCAAGAGCACGCCGTGATCGGCCGCCATCCACGCCAGCCTGCGACCCTCGCTCAATCCGCCGCACTTGGTCAGGTCGGGTTGAATGATGTCGACCGCGCGCGACGTGATAAACGGCTGAAACGACTGCCTCCGCGTGAGGACTTCGCCCGTGGCGACCAACACCGGCGACGCGTCGCGAAGTTCCTTGAACCCTGCGACGTCATCGGGCACGAGCGCTTCTTCGAACCACACGATGCCCCAGTCGCCCAGCATCCGCGCGGTCTCGCGAGCCCAGCTTACGCCGTGCGGCCAGAACTGCTCGCTGCCGCCGGCATCAACCATCAATTCGACCTCGTCGCCGACCGTTTCGCGCGCTGTCCTGACCAGCAGTTCGTCGAGCTTGCGGCTCACGCGGCCGAACGGGCGCCAGCCCATCTTGATCGCGCGAAAGCCGCGGGCCACCTGCTCGCGCAGTTTTTCGGCCAGCGCCGGCGGATCGTCAAACAGGATCGAGGCATACGGTTTGATCCGGTCGCGATAGTTTCCACCTAGCAGTTTCGAAACGGGCTGCCCGAGC
>JBBDNV010000078.1:0-5094 GCA_040877415.1 Pirellulales bacterium | reverse complement strand
CCACCTCCAACAACACTTCGAGACACTCGCCGCATAAATCCTTCACGGCGTTGCCCAACGGGGCGCTCTCAGATCGCCCCGTTGGGGCTAACAAAACGTTGCTTTGAAACCGGAGTCCAGGGGCGTTGCCCCTGGCTATTGCAGGTTGGGCCTACGGCCCACCATAGTTGACGGACCTTCTGCTTGCACTTGCATAATCCTGTTGCGCTTCGGGCTAATATACGTGATGCGTTCCTCGCTCGCGCCTCGGGCTGGTATGCGCGCGGCGGGGCTTTTACAATCCTCACTTCGTGGGTGTTCTTGCAAGGCGGAGGCCAGAGCGGTGGGAAAAGCGCGCGGGTTCGGGTTCGGCATCATCGGCTGCGGCATGATCGCCAGCTTTCACGCCAAGGCGATTGCCGATGTCGCCGCCGCGCGGCTGGTGGCGTGTTTCGACGCGGTGCCGGCCGCGGCCGATCGATTGGCGCAAGCACAAGGCTGCCGGGCGTATCACAGTCTCGAGCAATTGCTGGCCGATCCGGCGGTCGACGTGGTGACCGTCGGCACGCCCAGCGGAGCGCATCTGGAGCCCGCCGTCGCCGCGGCACAGGCCGGCAAACACGTGATCGTGGAAAAGCCGCTGGAAATCACGCTAGCGCGCTGCGAGGGGATCATTCGCGAGTGCGCGAAGAACAAAGTAACGCTGTCGGCCATCTTTCCGTCGCGGTTTCACCGGTCGAGCATGCAGTTGAAGCGGGCCGTCGACGGCGGACGTTTTGGACGGCTGACGCTGGGCGAAGCCTATGTGAAGTGGTATCGCACGCAGGCCTATTACGACAGCGGCGCGTGGCGCGGCACGTGGGAGCTCGACGGCGGCGGCGCGCTGATGAACCAGGCCATTCACAGCGTCGATATTCTCACCTGGCTGATGGGCCCGGTTGCCGAGATTACGGCGCACACCGGGCTATTGGCTCACAAGCGGATCGCGGTGGAAGACACGGCCGTGGCCACGCTCAAATTCAAAAACGGGGCGCTGGGCGTGATCGAGGCCACGACCGCGGCCTTCCCCGGCTATCTGAAGCGGATCGAAATCCACGGTTCCGAGGGGAGCGCCGCGATGGAAGAGGAAGACGTCGTGGCATGGGATTTTGCCATGGGGGCGCCCGGCGACGCGGCCGTTCACAAGCGCATGGCCCAACGCACGAGCACGGCCGGCGGCGCAAGCGACCCGGCCGCCATCGGCCATCACGGCCACACCGAGCAGTTCCGCGACGTGCTGGCGGCGATTCGCGAGCATCGCAAGCCAGCCATTGACGGCCTCGAAGGCCGCCGCTCGGTCGAGATCATCCTGGGCATCTATAAAGCCGCCGAGACCGGCAAAGTCGTCAAGCTGCCGCTGGCGGGCGATCCGGTGCTCAAGGCCCGCAAGAAGAAAACGTGATGCCGCGCGGGCGACGTCCTCAATAGGAATGGAATCCGGTTTGCTCGACCGGGAAGTCGTTTTTCGTGCCGGTCCCTTTGGCATGGCGCGCCGGCAAAACGGCCCATGTTTCGGACCTCCCGAGAAAAAAGCAGGGACGGCAAGTCGGCTAACAGTCCCGGAATCGGCCGAGCGTGTCAACGTCAAGTCGCGATTGAGCCCGAACCGCCGGCAGCGGCCGGTGGAACCGATCTTTCCCGATTTTTCGCGGCATGGGACAATGTGGCCCCTTGCCTGCTAGCGAGTGCTGCCAACAACATCCTGCGATCACGTCCGTGCGCTATCTGCGACCGCGAAACATCATCGATTACCTGGGCTATCTCGTGGTGCGGATTTTCGTCTGCGTGGTGCAGGCGATGTCCATCGAAACCTGCGCGGTCGCGGCCCGCTGGATGGCGACCATTTGCGCAAGCGTGCTGAAGATTCGCCGCCGCGTCGTGGAAGACAACTTGCGGCACGCTTTTCCGGAAATGCCGGCCCACGAGCGCAAGCGGCTGGCATGGCGCATGTGGGAGCACCTGTTTCTGCTGTTGGTCGAGGTGGTGCACGCTCCGCGCAAGATTCACCACACCAATTGGCGCGACTACGTGACGCTTGTGAACGCCGACAAAATCATACGCGCGTTCTTCGACGATCGGCCCACGGTGATCATCTGCGGGCATTACGGCAATTTCGAGCTTTCCGGCTACGTGCTGGGCGTGCTGGGGTTTCCGTCGTTCACGATCGCCCGGGCTCTCGACAATCCGTACGTCGACCGTTTTCTCAACGAATTTCGGGGACTGACGGGCCAGTACATCCTGCCGAAGTCGGGCAGTTCGGGCGAAGTGGAAGCGGTGCTGGCGCGCGGCGGCATTCTGGCCCTTTTGGCCGATCAGCACGCCGGTCCGAAAGGTTGCTGGGTGGATTTTTTCGGCCGCCCGGCGTCGAGCCACAAGGGGATCGCCCTGTTTACGCTGGCCAGCGAAGCGCCGACAATCTTCTGTTATGCCCAGCGAGTCGGCCGGCCGCTGGAGCACGTGATGGGAACCGACGAGATCCTGGAGCCGCGCGACATGCCCCCGGAAATGCGCACTGTGACGGGCATCACCCAGTGGTATACTCGCGAGTTGGAGCGAACGATTCGCCGAGCGCCAGAGCAGTACTGGTGGCTTCACCGGCGCTGGAGAGACGATCGACCGAGACGGAAAACGAAAACTCGGGCCCAGCCGAAGGCGGCGTGAGCCGGCGATTGCCCCCTGCCCTGCCTTACCACCCGAGCTTGTTTGGAACTGAGATGGCCACCTGGACCCGCCTGACGCGCGTGAGTGAATGTCCGCCGGCAAGCGCGACCGAAGTGGTCGCCGGCGAAACGGTCATCGCGCTGTTCAACGTGGAGGGCACGTTTTACGCGTTGGACGGCGTTTGTCCGCACCAGGGCGGGCCGCTCGGCCAAGGGATGCTCGAAGGTTGCGTGGTGACCTGCCCCTGGCACGGCTGGCAATTCGACGTCAAGAGCGGGCAGCATCAATTGGGCAGCCAGATCGTGCAGCCGCGCTACGAAGTGCGTGTCGACGGCGAATGGATCCTGGTAAACTTGGGGTGACCAGTGGCCAGCGAGATTTGTGCCTTGATCGAGTACCGCGCCTTTCGCAACACCGATCTCTCGCAACTGGCCGAAATCTGGCGCGGCCACTCCACCAGCCGCGGCTTGATGCAGCCGATGTCGATGGCGGTGCTCGAGCGCTACGTTATTTCCAAACCGACGTTCGATCGCCAGGGGCTGATCGTGGCCGAGGGCGAGGGGAAACTGTTCGGATTTGCCCACGCGGGTTTCGGGCCCAGCGACGACGGGAGCACGGTATCGACCGAGCGCGGCGTCACGACCCTCGTGATGCTAAGGCCCGACGCCGAGCCCGCCGTAGCCGGTGAACTATTGGCTCGATGCGAGGCCTATTTGACCGGCCGCGGGGCCAAGACGTTGTACGGCGGCGGCCGCTATCCGCTTTCCCCGTTCTACTACGGGCTGTACGGCGGCAGCGAGCTGTCGGGCGTGCTCGATTCCGACCCGCAGACGAAAGCCATTTTTGGCGCCGCGGGCTACCGCGAAGCGGCTCGATCGCTGGTGCTCAACCGGGACCTGGCCGGTTTTCGGCCCCTGGTGGATCGCCAGCAAATTCAAATTCGCCGCACGACGCGTTTGGAAATGACGGTTGACCCGCCGGCGAAAACCTGGTGGGACGCGGTCATGTTCGAGCCGTTCGAGCGCACCCGCTGGGCACTGGTCGAGCACGAGGGAGGTCCGCCGCTGGCCAGCGTCTATTTCTGGAACCTGGAGACGATGATCGGCACGTGGGGCGTGCGGGCGGTGGGCATCGTCGATCTGGAAGTCACCAGCGAGCGGCGTCGGCGCGGCCTGGCGACGAATCTGTTGGGCGAAGCGTTTCGCCAAATACACGGACAGGGAATTACGCTGGCCGAGGTGCACGTGCCCGAGAAGAACACGGGCGCGCTGGCCGTCTTTCGCCGCCTTGGGTTCGCCGAGGTGGACGCGTCGACGCTCTATTGCAAGGATTGACGCACCACGGCCAGATGCTCCGCCAGGTGCGCGAGGTAGCGCGGATCGGCCCGCCGCAATTCGTCGGAAAGGGGCGCGTGGGGCGTCGATTTGATGAGCGTTTGCAGGTAATCGCGCAGCAATTGCTGGTTCTGGGGCGTCGTTTCCAGCAGGTAGTGGACCCAGGCCCAGCTTTCGGCGTATTCGGCCTGCGACATCTCGGCCGTGGAGCGCAATTGTTCGAGGCGTTTCAGGTCGGGGCGCCCATGGCCGGCAGCCTGGCCGCTCGATTGATCGACGTGCGGCCGATTCATGCCCGAGAGGCCGCGCGGCACTTCGAAATACTCGGCCAGCCCCTCGTCGAGCCAGAGCGGCAAGTGGGGCACGACCGAGTGCAGGTATCCGTGCACGACCTCGTGGCGCAGATCCTCGGCCACGCGGTCGCCCCAATAGGCATAGACCGAAAGCCGCGTGTCGGTCTCGACGAAAAAGGCCCGCCGAAGCGGCAGGTTCGGGTGATGCTCGTGCATGAAGGCTTCGAACCGGTCGGCCTTGGGGAACAGATAAACGTGTATCGGCTCGTCCGAGATCGGCAGCCCGAGCTTGGTGCTCACCACCGTGCGCAGCGTGCGCAGCTCCTGGAGCAGGCGATGGTTTTTCGGCAGCGGCGAGTCGCTGAAAATGACCAGTTGGTCGAGCACCATGCTGTTGCGCACCGGCAACTCGGGGGCCGAGCGCCAGCCGGCGCAGCCGCCAGCGGCCAGGAAGCCGGCCAGCGCGAAGCATATCAGCACGCGTGTGGTCATCCGTGACCCGTTGGAAGTAAGGCAGAAGGATGAAGGCAGAAGGCAGAAGGATGAAAGAAGATGAACAGAAGGACGCGAGGCGATGGGGGCTTTGAGGGTGCTCCTCGTTGTTCCTGCTTCTGCCTTTATTTCCGCGCGGCGATCAATTGATCGAGCTCGTCCTTCAAGCGGGGCAAAATGGCGTCGTAGGGGTAGGCTCCCAACTCGGCGCTGCCGCGCTTGAGATTGACGTAATTGGGGCCGCACCACAAGCCCAGATCGGCGTCGTCGGTTTCGCCCGGCCCGTTCACGCGGCA
>JBBDNV010000077.1:0-27495 GCA_040877415.1 Pirellulales bacterium | reverse complement strand
GGTCGCCGTCATAGATAAACTTCTCCTGGACCCAGCCGTCGATTTCCGGGAAAATTCCGCCGTCGTCGACGTAGGTCGTCTCCAGGCGCGACACGCGGCGATTGAACACGTCGTATTTATAGTCGAGCTGAAAATGCGCGTCCGCGGGTCCCGACGGCCGGGTCGTGGATCAAATTCGTCAGCCGCCCGACGTGTCATTCAGCAGGCCCAACTGCTTGTAGACCAAAGTTGCGGTTGCTACTCCTCAATGAGCGCAAAAGAGTGTGCCGGTGCTCGGGCTATTTTTCAGCCAACGACGATTCGAAACGACCGAACAATGCCTCACAAAGCTCGTGGTCCGCACTCGCGAGTGGACACGCTCGCACCGCCTGCCGGAGGATTTCAAACACTTGCTGCGCTAGCTCGCTATCGGATTCACTGGGTGCACATCCCGCGATCACCTGGAAGTACCCATCATCGTTTGGCACTTCTTCGAAGAACTCGGAGTCCTTGTCGTCTGTTATCCCGACAAGAATCGCTTCGTAACTCGGATGCTGCAACTCAATTGTTGCAAGCTCATCCAGCAACGGCTGCAATTTTGGTCGAATCCGATGCATCGCTTTCGCAAACGACCGCTCGCGGGCGAAGGCACTGAATTCTAATCGCATAGTACATGCTCTCAATGGTTCGTTCGATTGTAGGGCGGCCGCTGGCCGTAAATGCGGCGATACGTATCAATGTAGCGCGTTTCGAGTTCGTGAGCCGCACCTTTGCCCTCAACCGACCTCAGAGGCTGGATTTCGATTTTAATTCCCAGTTTGTCAAAGGCGCGCTGATGCTCTGCAAAGCGGGTCAGATAGCTTCGCCCCGTTTCGCCGAAACGAAGTAGTCGCCGCGACCCAATCTCTCGAACCACATAAACGTCATGTACACCAGTAGTGCTCAGGCTATTCCCATGAGGCCTCCCTCCGTAGAGCGGCGGCGCCATCCCCATCTGCGTTCCTTCCGGGAGAGCAGGTGAGTTCGGAAGGTAGGGGCGAATCCTCTCAAAGAGCGCATCAGCAAGCATTGCGGGATTCGGAACTGCTCCGATGGCCAACCCCTGCGCGGACGCCGCATTACTTTCAGCTTGATTCGCGAGAATCCCCCATGTCCATCGAGACAAGGCATCTCGCGCAGGATTCCAAGTTGCATTTGATTCCCAGGGCCACGCCCAATCCTCTGCCAATCCATACGGATCCGTCCCGTTCGTCGGGCTGTTGGCCACATAGCGGTACAGATTCGTGTCGCCGCCGGCGAAGCCGCTGGGGTCTTCGCTCAGCCAGCGGCCGGTCTTCGAGTCGTACCAGCGATTGCGATTGTACTGCAAACCCGTCGTGGCGTCGAACTCGCGGCTCGTGTACAGGTACCGCGTCAGGCTCGTGTCGCCCTCCACGAGCCGGCCGAAGGCGTCGTAGTTGTAGTGCTCGACCAGCCCGCCGGCATGGTTCACGATGTCGCGGACCGTCCCCAAGTTGTCGGTCAACAGCCAGTAGACCCGAGCGGCGTCTTCCAAATCCTCGGCAATGTTCTCCTGCGCGAACAACTGGTCCACCGCCGGGCCGGACAGATAACGCCGCGCAAGCTGGAAGCCGGCCCCGTCGACGCTCTGGAAGTCCAGCACCACCTGGTCGCCGTCATAGATGAACTTCTCCTGGACCCAGCCGTCGATCTCCGGGAAAATTCCGCCGCCGTCGACGTAGGTCGTCTCCAGGCGCGACACGCGGCGATTGAACACGTCGTATTTATAGTCGAGCTGAAAATGCGCCTGGGCCGGCAAGCCCGGCGTCCAGGACTGGATCTGCACCAGGCGGTTGCGATGGTCCCAATAAAAATCCTCCCGCTTCCCGCTCGCCAGGTGCGTGCGGCGCGTGAGGTTCCCCTCGTCGTCGTACAGATAGCCGTACGTGCCATCGGCGAGCAGGCGATTGCCTGGGGCGGGCGTCGAGGTCACCCCGTCGGTCTCGATCCGGTTGCCGCCCAGGTCGTAATCGTACGTCACGTCCGGCTCGAGGAACTCGCGGATCACCTGGTTGTTATTGTCGTAGATGTACGCGTGCACCAGCGGTTGTTCGCGGCTGTTGGCGTAGCTGGTGATCCGGTTCAGGACGTCGTATGCCCAGGCTTGGAAGATGATCGTGGCCGCCGACGGAGTGTGGCTGAGGGTTCTGAGCCGTCCCGCCCCATCGTAGATGTAGCTACTCTTGGCCAGGGCGCCCGTGGGATTCAAGACCGTCGGGTCCGTCACGACATGATCGAACCGGTTCAGCCGGGTGACCTGCCCCGCCACGTTATAGGCAAAGCCGAGTTGCTTCGTGGCCACCTCGTTGCCGCCGGCCGAGCCTGCTTCTTGCCTGAGGTCCACCAGGCGGTTGAGATTGTCGTAACCGTAGCTGTTGGCGAAATCGATCGTTGCACCAATAAAGGCGGTAAGCCGCTCGCGGTTGTTGTTCTGGTCGTATTCGCTAATGAGCTGGACCGGCGGCAGACCGGGCATGGTAACGGTGGCGCTTTTCAGCCGGTTGAGGTTGTCGGGAAGGAAGGTGTAGCCGGCCGAGGGGTCACTGGCGCTGGTCAAATTGCCGGCCAGATCGTAGCCGAAGCTGAGCGTGCGCAGCGGCGTCTCCATGTAGGCGAGGCTGACGAACCATCGTTCGGAGGTCATCCGGTTGAGCGCGTCGTAGGCGTAGGTGGTTACGCGTCCAATGCGGTCGACCAGTTGTGTCGGGTTGCCGATGGCGTCGTACTCGAACGATTTTGACTCGCCGAGGGGATCGATTTCGCCGGTCACCCGGCCCAGATTGTCGATATTCCAGGTGGTGAGGTTTTGGTTCGGGTCGGCCAGCGTGTGCAACTCGCCGGTGGGATAGTAGGTGTAAACGGTCGTCGGGCTGGGATCGCCGATCCGAGGGGGCGGTTGAATAACGGTGCGGAGCCGGTTCAATTCGTCGTACTGGTGCTCGGTGGTCTGCGCGAGCGAGCTAGTGGCGCCGACGGTTTCGAATCGCAAGTTGCCGTTGCCGTCGTATTTGTAGTTGGCGATGGTTTGCGGCAGGCCGGAGCCCGGATTGGGCCCCACGACCTTTTCCAGGCGGCCGATGCTGTCGTATCCGTACGCCGTGACCCGACCGAGCGGATCGGCAACGCCCATGACGAGTCCTCGGTTGTCATGGGTATATTTCGTCTCAGGCCGCGTTGCCGTCGGATCGGGCGGCGCGAGCACGCGCTCCAACTGTCCGCGATTGTCGTAGAAGTAGTTGGTGGTGTTCTGCTCGGGATCCCTTGCGAAGTCGAGGAGGTTCTTGGAGTTGTATTCGTAATGCCACTGCGGACGTGCATAACCCGGTTCGGGAACGGGCAGGGTCACATTGAAAAGATTTCCATTCGGGTCGTAATCGTAATCGGTCTGACCGTTCCGTGGATCAACGACACGGTAAACCCGCCCCATCGCGTCGTAGTTGTAAATCCATCTCGGGTGGCCGGCGGAGGGAATAGGCTCGGGCAGCGTCACCGTGTAGGAAGAAAGGCTGCCGGAGACGTAAAAACTGTAATCGTAGCTCGTGACGTTGTCCCGCGGGTCTTCGGCCTCGTGCACGAGACCGTTTGGATAGTAGCGATACTCCCATTCCGGGCGGGGCTTGACGCCGTCGGGACTGGGCTCAAGGACCTTCTCCAGCCGGTCCAAGTCATCGTACTCGTAGTTCGTCGACTTCTGCCGCTCGTCGACGTATTCGACGAGATTCATCGTGTCGAGATCATAGATTCTCTTGCGCTGAATCGCCTCCGGCGTGCCGTAGGCTTCGGTCACCGTCTGGATAAAGTTCCCGAATTCGATTGCGTAATCGTAGCGGGTCTCAACGACGTTGGGATCGGTTACGCTGTCGGGCAGTCCGGCGGGAATACCGCCACCGCCCGGCGTATAGCTGAAATGGGTGAAGAGATCGACGTCGGGCTGCCCAATGACACTGTGCACAGTCTCGTGGATCAGGCGCAGCTGACCGGTGTCGGGATCGATGTCGTACGTCGTCACATTGTCGTGTGAGTCGGTGTAGCTATCAGGGACATTCCAGGTCGAGTCGTAGGTCCAGATTTCTTCCGCCTCGGGCAAGGGGGGGATTCCCGGCGAGCCGGGCGTCTCTTTCGACCTCCGCGTGAGCATGTTGCCCTGGTCGTCGTACGTGTATTCGTACTGCGGCTCCGTTTCGCCGGGCTGCGTGATCGATTGGATCAGCCCGTTGTCGTACCGCTCGTATTTCGTGGTGTGCCCATTGAAATCAGTGTATTCGGTGACCCAGCCGCGGCTGTCGACGGTCATCGTGGCCCAAAAACCGTTTGCCGTGATCGTGGCGGTCGTCTCGAATTCGGTGAAGAATGGCACTCCAACTCCGGCCAATGGTTGGCGCGCGGCGGGTTCGATGAAGTACTGCGCCGAACCCTGGATGATCAAGTATTGCGGCAAATCCGAGTAGCTGACCGTTTCATCGCTCGGCAGCGTCACGCTCGTTGATGCGAACGAGGTCTGCAACGGCGCACGACCACTCTCCGGAGGTGGGCTCGTGATCCCCGTGAGCTCGCCGCCGGAGATCTGAACCTGCGTTGTGCGCGCCGCCGCGTCGGTCATGGAGCTAAGCTTGCCGCCAACATAGCCAAAGTTGACGGTCTGCTGGAATGGATCGGTGATGCTGGCCAGCGTCTTGTCGCCGTTGTACTGATATACGGTCTCGTTGCCATTCGGCTCCGTGATGGACTCCAGGAGTCCATTCTCGGAGAAGTGCTGCTTGACTCCTTGGGGAGTCCGGATCGTGTAGCCGCCGGCTTCCTCTTCGAGCGTGAGGAAATAACCGCGCGGCGTTACGTACTCGCTCGCTGTGTCGTTGTAGGCAAAGAAGATCGCCGTGCCGTCGCCAAGAACATACGTGATCCCCTTCGGCTTCAGAAGAACGGCCGGTTCGTCTTCGCTGAATTCAGGCTCGTCCTGAACAAAAATCTGGTCGAGCCCGTTAATCCACATGCCCGCGCCATACGGACTTGAATCGCGGTTCACGATGGACCGGACGCCGTGGTAAATGACGAGGGTGGGCTCGGAGGGCAAAACGAAGGAACTGGACGCGGTCATCTCCCAGGTGTAGGTGCCCGTTTCGGCGTTCGATGTGTCCGCGGAAACTGCCAGGCGATATGGTGAACCTGGCGGTAGCCCAGTCGCGCTATGGTAGCTGCCTGTGCCACCTGCCTGGTCGGGAATTTCAAGCGTAACGGTAACGTCATAGGCTAGTGGACCGGGGCCCGCAGGGACCTCGGCGTCGAATGCCACGATGAGGTTCGAGGTCGCGTGAACGATTGCCGAGGCGTCTGCAAGCGGTCCGGTAATGGTCGGCACGACCATGGCGACGTCGCCCGTTTCCGCCGAAGCCCGAAGCGGCACCGGCGAGCTGAATGCGCTGGTAAAGATTTCCGCGAGCGGGTCCGGCAACGTATTGGTCACGAGGCTGTCGAAGATCGTTCCGGTCGCGGAACTTTCGCCGGTAATCTCCCATGGGGCCGCGTCATCCTCTGACATCAGGGCATTCTGGGGGTCGGAAAGCTCGATGATGAACGTTTTATCGGGCTGAACGGTCGGATTGTCCTCGGGAACGCGGATGATTGGCACCGTAATGGTCTGGGACCGGTCGCCCGGCTCAAAGGTCACTTCACCGCTGGTCGACTCGTAATCGACGCCGGCCACAGCCGTGCCGTCTTGCGTGGCATAATGCACCGAGACCGTATGGCTGCTGGGCAGGTTCAGGCTGATCGTGAACTCCATATCCACGGGATCATCGGGGAGAATGCTTTTCGTCATCGTCGCGTCGTCAACCGAGACGACGGGAGTGTAAATTACGATACCCGCTCCGCAACTGGCGACTTGCTGGACGTACGGCGTGACCCACACTCCCTCCACTGCGTGGTTGTCTCGAAACTGATCCGTGTTGTTGTAAGTAAGGGTGCGCAACACGGCTTGATAGCTGCCCAGGGAAGCCGTGCCGCTCAGAATCAGCGTCTGGCCAAACCACGACTTTGTGATTGGGCCACTCACCTCCGCGTCCAGGACGGAGTGTTCGAGGGGATTGCCAGAAGCAAAAGCGACTTGCATGCTCGTCAGCTCGGTCGCCGTTCCAATAATCGTCGCGGCCGGCGCGATCGAAACCGGGCTCCCGATCCACTCCGGGGGGTGCTCGTTGTTGAGGATGATGTTGAGCGACGGGATCGCGGGCGGGGCAGGGTCGGGGGTCGGAGGGGGCGGGCCGGTAATGTTGATCTTTAACTGGAAGCCCGAGTTGCTGCGTGCAATGATCAAATCACCCAAGTTAGTGACGATGCTCTCCGTTTCGAAATCCCAATCAATCATGACGGCGCTGTCCTTATCGAAATCGTAATTGTTCGTAACCGGCTGCAGAAATCCCGGGTGGTTGAGGACCTCGATTTCATCACTGCCGTCCGTTACGAACGCCTCCGTCGGGTTCGCCTCGCAAAGGAACGTAGTGCCAATTCTGTTGCCGTAGTAGAAATAGCTGGAGGCGGCCAAGCCAGTGTTCTGGTTCAACCCGCCGCCAGCGTCGTTCCCCTCGACGGTCACTTCCAGATAACGGTTTTCGATGGCGTTGTTGTCCCAGATGAACTCCACGCGATCGGTTCCCGCCGCCGGCACGTTGGTCAGCACCGTGAACGCGCTCGGTGCCGGGGCGGACGCCCAAGTGCTGGGTGTGTTGTTGATCCCAGGCTGCTTGCCACTCATCGCGAACTGGAAATCAGCGAGGCTGAACGGGCCATGCGTGCCGGTTATGTCGACAAAGACGCCGTTGATACCGCGGTTGAAGGAGGACATGCTGACCGGATTGATGGTGGAGCCCGCACCCGGCAAATAGGCGCTCTTGCTGGTGTCGATGGCGTCGACGTCGTCGTTGTTGGCGCCGCTGGCGGGCGGGGCGATGCCGGGCGTGTAGCCATCGTATTTCGAGTCGTTGTAGAAGAGGTGCCGGCCGGTGACGCTAGCCGTGAAGCCAGTCAGAAGCCTGCGATCTTCGAGCGATTCGATCCGGCAGGCGCGGGCCAGGGGGGACTGCTTCGAAGATTTGACGCGGCGGCGGGGCTTAATGGTGGACATGGCTCGTAGTGGCAGGTGGTTGTGGTTGCTGGGTAACGCCGATCCACGAACTTGCAACCGCAATATGTTCAAATGAACATAGCCATTGCGGGTGGGCACGTAGTATACCGAAGGCGGATGCGATTGCAAGCATAATTCCGCCTGGCGGTTCGGTTGGTGCTTGCCCGCGGCAATTATTCGGCTGCCATCTCAGATTGCAGCTCGAATGTAAGTTGTGTGCCGCGCCGAATGGGGCATCTAACTAGCGCCCTTCGCGGGCCCAGCGCTTCATCAGCTCGATGTTCTTCTCGGTCTGCGTGGGCTGGTCCGATTTCCTGCCGCGCCCGGACAGATAGACGGCCATGTCGCTGTCGTACATTTTCTCCGGCTCGGCCTGGCGGCCGAGGTCGCCCGTTTCCCGCTCCCACTTTGCCAGCCGTCCGCGCAATGTCTCGAGCGACTGCCCGTAGGTCGCATTGCCGGCCAGATTTTCCAGCTCGTAGGGATCGGAATCGAGATCGTAAAGCTCTTCGGCCGGCCGCTGCGGCGAAAACAACAGGCGCTCGTGCAGGGGACTGAGCTCGCCCGCGGCGTGCAATGCGCGCAACCGCTCGACGAGCAGTTTGCCGTCCTTGTAAACGTTCGGCTGCAGATGCGGACGATTGGGCAGGTAATTGCGAATGTACTTGAACCGTTCGGTGCGGACCGAGCGAATATGATCGACCGTCTCGTCGCAGCGGTCGCGGGCGGCGAACACCGCTTCGCGCGGCGGGTAGTCGCGCGCCAATAGATCGCGCCCCTGCATCCAGCCGGGGATCTCGATTCCCGCCAGCGCAAGCGACGTGGCCGCCAGGTCGATGTGCTCCACCAGATCACTGCGCAGCTTTCCCGCCTCGACGCCCGGGCCGCGCATCACAAACGGCACGTGAATCCCCTCGTCATAAAGAAACTGCTTGCCCCGCGCATGGCTGATGCCGTGATCGGTCATGAAACAAACCACGGTCTGGTCCAAAAGGCCTTCCCGCTCGAGCCGCGCCATGACGTCGCCGACTTCCTTGTCGGTATAGCGCACGCAGTCGAGATAGCGGGCCCAATCCTCGACCAGCGCCGGATCGCGCGGATAATACGGCGGCAGCACCACCGCGTCGTTCGAGACGTTGCTGCCAAGTTCCTTGAGCACGCGCTTGGCGAAGTTGTCGTACTGGTTCTGATTCGCGCCGCGATATTTTCCGCCGTGGAGTTGGACCTGCATGAAAAACGGCTGGCCCGGCTTGCGCCCGGACCAATCGCTGGCATCGTAGATTTTGGGATCCCACTCGAAGTTGTAATCGGTCTTCCCCAGTCTGTCGGAACCGTCGACCAGCGGTCCGCCGATGCACGTGTAGTAGCCGGCCCGTTTGAAGAGCGCCGGCACCGGCTCGACTGCCCGCGGGAGATGGATCTTTTCCACGCCGCGTCCGCTGCGATGATGATGCGCCCCGATCGTCGTCTGATAACAACCCGTGATGAGCGCCGAGCGACACGGCGAGCAAACCGGCGCGGTCACGAACGCGCGGCTGAACCGCGTCCCTTCCTTTGCCAGCCGATCGACCTGGGGCGTCTGGATCGCCGTCTCCCCATAGCAGGAAAAATTCGCCGACATATCGTCGACGACGATCCACACAATGTTCGGCCGCACGGCCGGTTCGGCAGATACAATTCCACCAGGGCTCGCGAGAATCAAGTACACGCACAACAGTAGTCGTAGCATTACGTAATAATCCCGACTAAAGCCCGAGTGCTTTTCTCAAACAATCATCGATCTGTCGCATGATTCCGCTTGAGAGACGTCCCAGTCGACGCAAAACGAACCGCTGATCGATGACCATGACGTTCCAGCACTCGACAACCGAATCCGCCAGGAGACCCGAGCCACGAGCATGCGGCTTGGATGTGTCGATGAACAGTTCCGACGATTTCAGGCGCGGGCGAACGACACTCGTTATCGCCGCAATGACGGCATCATCTTCCGCGTGCAATTCGTCGGTGGAAACGACCACTGTCGGCCGCACTTTGCTGCCCGTTCGGTCAGAGTACGGGTAGTCCACGAGCACGACATCGCCGCGTGAGACCTTCATTGTTTGCGGGGGTCCAGCGCGTCGTACACGTCCATGGACGGATCATCCCAGCCTGCCCGCCGTCCCATTTCCCGGAGCGCGAACTTCGTCCCCTCGTCCATCTCGGTTTGTGCAGCCAGCTTTTTATAAACCTCGGCCGAGATGATTACGTAGTGCTGATCCCCGTCGACGATCTCGACCGGACCGCCTTGCGCCGCTTCGATCGCCTGCTTGAGCTCGGAGGGCATGTTCATGCCTTGATTTTAGTCCGCCTCCGAGGTCAGAAGCAACACCCGAAGCCGGCGCGCTAGTAACCGACGATTTGAACCCTGGAAACGTTACCGCGCGGCCAACGACGAGTTGGTGGTTTCGATCACATTCAATCGCAAACCCGGACGAACTAAGGCGCCAGATGGGGTCTCAACAGATCCGATCCCCGCTCTTTCGAGAGTTCTTCCAGAATCTGCCGGTCGGTAAGACCCTTGTCGATTTGCTGGGCCAGGATTTGACGCATGTGATTCGGCATGCCGCAGCCGTTGGGGTTGCAACTCGCCAGCGTGTAGAAATGGCCCGTGCAGATGTCGCCGCCGATCGTGCAACTGCAATAAATCGTCGCCAGGAACCACTCGATGCGCTCGTCCTTGCTGCGCGGGCGGTCCAAGTCGGCAGGCAGGGACGAGCGGTTCACTTCCACAGGCGGTGTCGGCACGTGCAGCGATAATCGCTGGCCCGGCGCCAGATCGGCCTGATCCAGCCCGTTGACGACCAGCCGCAATTGAGTGCGTTCTCTCCAGGGGGTCGCCGACTTGACGACCGCCTTGATCGGCGGCTCTGCCTCGAGAGTCACTTCGTCCCCCGGCTTGAGCCAGCGTCCCCAGCGCATCGCCTCGTGGTCGAGCATCAAATCCATTTCGCCGCTGAAGATGTGCAGAAAGGCCACCGTGCCGGGCAGGCCCTCGGTGATCCACCGAGCATCGAGCGACTCTCTTTGTTCCCGGCGGTGCTTTTCGAAAGCCGCCGCGTCCAGCACGAGACGCGCATCGCCGCCGGCGCTCTGCACGTACAGCGTTGTGCCGGCGGGCAAATCCGCGATCCGGCCTGGTGCATCACCCAAATGGACTTCGGCACGAGACGCGTCGAGCTCGCGGACGTCGCCCTTAACCCCTTGGAGCGAAATCTTGCCGCCGTCAACCCGCTTGAGGGTCACGCCCGCGCCGTGAATGTCTTGTTCGCTCAGTTCGTCGGCCAGCATCGAGATGGCGAGGGGCTGCGACGCCCGATTCATTTTGAACCAGGCCCAAACGCGGTCGCCCGGAGTGAATTGTTCCAACCGCCCCCACCAACCGCTGACCTTCAGCTCCGCATCGGGCACAACGGTCCATACCTTGGCAAGCCGTTCTCCTTCGACAAGCAGCGTCACCTGCCGCTTCGCCGGGTCGACGGCGACCAGGCGAGCGAAATGCTTGGGAACGGCCCGCAGAAACTCCGCGGTTCCCGCGATGGTCTTGGTTTTTTCCAGCAGGGCCTGGTCGTTCTTGTCCTGCGCCTGCGCGGCGTTGGCAATCGCGAGCCAGGCGACCAGCACGACGCCCAGAGTCTTCCCGAGAAATCGAAGCGTCATGGGTTGGTGCCTGTTGGTGCGACGAAGGTGACGTCATGGGTGATGAATGGTGGTCTCGGGATACTCGGCCGCCCAGGCAAACCACTTCAATTGCGTGCCGTTCAACCATTCGAGCGTCCACCCCTTCAGCTCTCCGTCGACGGCCCGGCCGGCGATATCCCAATGCGAGCCCGTCTCGCGGTCGGCATAGGGCGCCGTTTCCGACTTCGCGTCCGGAACCAGCGTGACGGGCCTCGGCTGAGCCTGGTCTTTCTGCGCCGGATGCGCGATGGACCCATATCCCGCGGCGGTTCGGGTCGCGCCATTCCAAAGGATGACCCACTCCCGCTCGCCAACCTTGTCGCGGAGGAGCCCGGCCTCTTCCAGATCTTTGATGCGATAGGCACGAACCTTCTGGCCGTCGGCGATTCCCAGCACGGTTTCGTCGGCCGGCAATCGAGCATCGACTTTTCCGCGGCTCTGGCGAGAGTTTTGGGTTTCATCGGCCGGCAATTCCACCGGCTGATACTTGTCGAACATGTGATAGGCCACGGCCTGCGGATAGCGCGCAAGCCAGTCGCCCCAGTTGCTCACGAGCGTCGGAACCGCCTCCAGTTGCGTTCCCTTCTTGGGGCCGTCGAAGGCCTTGCCCGAGAGGCAGGAGTAGAGCGTGCCGTCCTTGTGCTTCATCACCATCACGCCGTTTCGCCAGCCGTGAAACGTAAAGTCGTAGGAAGGCGCGAAGCCGCGGGCGAATCCGGCATCGGGATCGTAGACGAAGACTCCATAGCTGTCGCTGATCACGCGGTAAGAATTGAGAAAGAAACGCATCGGAATCGCGCCGCCTTCGCTGTAGCCTCGAATCCAGCACAGCACACGATCCGAGTCCCGCAAGTCGCTAGCGCGCCTTTTGGCTTCGTCGCGGCAATGCGAGCACTGCGGATTGACGAGCGTTCCGAACGCGTCAGGCTCGCTAATTAACAGCGGCAAGCGAGCCGGCTCTTCAGCCGCCGCGGCCATGGGAACCAGAAAAAACGCCAATGCTGCCAGGCGACGCATGGAATGGCTCCAGAGCACAATGTAGGGTATCGCAAAACACCATGATATCCGATTTAGACCTGAGCCCCAAGGCACCGAAGTGCTCGACAGCCGTGGCGAGTTGACTCGTCCGTTGAGCTTGCGGCGGCTGTGATCGCAGGAGAAACCGGAACAGCCTGGAGTGTTACGATCCGGGCCCCCAGCACACCGACTGGATCGGTGTTTCGTTTTTCGGCGCACAAGGCCCCGGCGAGCAGGACTGGGACAGGTTCTCCACGACATGGCAATCCGTCTACGAGCGGCTATGTCAGTTGGAAGGCGATCGCCCAATCATCGTCTGCGAATTCGGCTTTACGAAGAACGAATCCGGTGGCTACGATGCCGCAGCCTGGGCGAACGACGCGCTGCACACGATGCTGGAAAAACCGATGTGGCCGCGGTTGCGCGGCTTTTCGTGGTGGAATGAAAGCTGGGATGGCACTGAAATGCGAGTCCAAAAGATTGTCGAACTGGCCCCGGTTTTCCAGGCAAAGTTAAAAAACCCAAACGTAATCGACCACCCGCTCACGCGTTAGCCAACCCCACGGGCGAGCGCGTCGCCACGGCTACTTGCCCGCGCCCGCCGGCACCCTCTTCTCGAACCGCTGCATCATCTCTTTCCAGTTCGTAAACAGCACCCCTTCGCGCTCGAAGAAGGCCAGCATGGCAGGGTCGGCGAACATTTGGGATTCCCACACGCGCTGCTGCCAACTGCCCGTGATGTGCTTCAGGCCTTCGGTGGGAATCGACGGGTGGAAAATCACTTCGTTCAAGCCGGGCGACATCGAGCGCACCAACTCGAAGAAGTTTTCTTTCTTCTCTTCATACGTCTTCGCGTTGGGCGCCGCGTGAAAGTCGTCCAGCTTCGGCAGCGTGTAGGCCGCCAGCTCCTTGATCGATTCGTCGGTGATCGGATAACCCTGCTTTCTGAACTTGGCCACCACCGGCGGCGTCATCTCGATCGCCATCGCCGGAATGCGATACTCCTGGGCCACCTTCAAATAGGCCCGCGTGTAATCGATCCGCGCGTACAGCGTGCCCATGTGCGTGTCGATGTGGCTGGGCCGGATGCCGCGCGAAATGGCCCGTTCGAGCTGGGCCCGGATTTCAGCTTCGATTTCCTCGCCCGTGGCGTGCGTCGCCGTATCGGGCACGTCGCGCCACAGATAGCCGTCCTTGTCGACCATGCCGGGCACTTTGTCTTTGCCGGCCACCGGTCCCCAGCGATACCAACGCCATTCGCTGTTCATCGCCAGGTGCAGGCCCATGTCGTACTCGGGATGCTCCTTGTACCAATCGGCGATTTCGTTGAACCAGGGGCAAGGCACCATCATGGCGGCCGATTGGATGCGGCCCGCGGTCAGGTAGTCTTTCGCCGCCTGGTTGGCCTCGTAGCACATGCCGACGTCGTCGGCGTGCAGGATGAGCACGACCTTATCGGACGGATAGCCGAGCTTTTCGGCCCACGTTTCGCCGCGCGCGGCAAGCGCCGGCAGCAGGCAGGAAAGTCCGCACAAAATGAGGCGGACACTTCGAAGAATCGGCTTGCGAGTCATGATGGCACGTACCCCTGGCAAAGATGGAAAGAACCGTCGCGCGGCCAATCCGGCGCGAGCGCGCACGCACCGATTCTGAATGCCGCCGGCGCGCCCGTCAAGCAAGTGGGGCGATTCGCCGTCATCCGACCCGTCGATGGCGCCGCGTCGTCAGCGCAGGTCTTTCCAGGCCTTTATCCCGCTTTGCGGCAAGACTCCGCGATAGTAGCCCTGCACCGGGACTTGAAACGGGCGGTCGAGAAGGCTCTTTCTGAAGACCACGAACAGCGACGTGTTCTCGGCGATCTTGCGGGCATTGGCGAACTCGTAAACGTCCTCGCGGCTCGTTAGCGGCAGCACGGTCCGCGTGGGGAAATCCTCGATGACCATCCCGCGAATCTCGTATTGATTGAAATCGGCCAGGTCGAAAAACAGCGTGGGCTGCAGGTTGTAAAAGCCGTGCTCGATCCAGCCGGTAAACGGACCCTCGTGGATCATCAGTCCGCCGGCCACCGTGTAGTCGTGCATCGTGCGAAAGACCTGGCCGATGTTGAAGACGTGTTCGGCCGTGCCGTGATTGATCGCGACGTCGAACTTGCGGTTGAGCTTGATCGGTCCGTTCAGGTCGAGCTTCTGGGCCAGCGGGCTGCCGGTAAAATCGACCGCCTGGACTTCCGTGGGCGAGTAATAGATATCGTAGAACAGCTTGGCTTTCTCAAACAGCACGAAATTGTCTTTGCTTTCGTCGAGTTCCGCCAGCCGGCGCAGCAATCGATCGCGCCGGTCGGGGTCGGTCACGTGCTTTTTAATGTCGTCGCTGATGATCTGCGAGTGGACGTCGCCGTACATGTTGGCTTCGCCGATCTCCAGGATCGCGCCTTTTTGGGGCAGCAGGCCCTTTTCGAACAGGTCGCGAATCAGCCAGTAATGAACGGCCGAGATGGCCATCTGCGTTTTCTCCGATTGAACGCCGTCTGAGCGGAACTTCGCTAGCGCAGATCCCTCCAGGCCTGCATGCCGGCCTGCGCCCCTCTTGTGGCCACCGCGGGGGACGGCGGCGGCATCCGGGCCGGCTTAATCGGCGTACAAGAGAACTTTCATTTTGCCGTCGCCGGTCGTGTAGCCGCGGAACATGCCGGGCGTGTTGTAGGGGGCCGCGAAGTTGCCTTTCGAATCCAGCGCGATCACGCCCCCTTCGCCGCCGGCCGTTTTGAGTTTTCGCAGGATCACGTGGGCGGCGGCGGCTTCGACCGGCAGGTTCTTGTATTTCATCAACGCCGCGATGTCGTAGGCCGCCACGAAGCGGATGAAGTATTCGCCCTGTCCGGTGCCGGAGACCGCGCAGGCCCCGTTTTCGGCGTAGTTGCCCGCTCCGACGATCGGCGAATCGCCGACGCGGCCGCGCATTTTGTTGGAAATGCCGCCGGTCGAGGTGCCCGCCGCCAGATTGCCGTCCCGATCCAAGGCCACCGCGCCGACGGTGCCCCAAGGCCCGCTCAGGACGGGGCTCGCTTTGGCGCTTGTCTTTTTGTCGTTGCCGGCGCGCTCTTGCGCTTCTTTCTCCCACTCCTTTTGAATCTCTTTCCAGCGGCGCTGGGTCCAGAAATACGCCGGGTCGACCATTTCCAGTCCGGCCTGCGAGGCAAACACCTCGGCGCCTCGTCCGGTGAGCAGCACGTGCTTCGTTTTTTCCATTACGGCGCGGGCCGCGGAAATCGGATTCTTGATGACCGTCACGGCGGCCACGGCTCCGGCCTGGCCCGTCTTGCCGTCCATGATCGAGGCGTCCAACTCGTTTTTTCCCTCGTGGGTAAAGATGGCTCCTTTGCCGGCGTTGAACTCGGGCGAATCTTCGAGCACGCGGATGGCCGTCTCGACGGCATCCAAGGCCTTGCCGCCGGGTTTCTCGAGCTCGCCGTAGCCGGCCGCAAGCGCCCGAAGCATGTCGCGGCGGACCGCCTTTTCGCGCTCGGGCGAGCGTTCCTTCTTGTTGCCCGCCGTGCCGCCGTGAATGGCCAGCACGACGTCGCGCACCGGCGCTTCGTCGGCCGCGGTGATGGTGGCCAACGCGGCCACCAGTGCCAGCGACGGAATCAGGCCGTGCGACATGCGGGGATTCTCTGGGTGGATTCAATCGGTTCGATGGCAGACTGCCCAAGGGGCGCCGCGATTCAGGATAAACGGGCCAACCGACGCACGCAACGCGCCGCGGCCGAAACGGGCCGATGCGCCGGGCGACATGGTTTACACACGGGCCGGGGTTTCCGATGATGGTGGAAGCCGCCGGTGCGCCCAAGCGCCCGTTCTACCCGGCGCACCGCGCGTTCCACGCTCCGCAGGGCAGTTGACTCCAAACCGGCCATGTCGCAACTAACCAGCTCCGTAGTGCCTGTGGCTCGCGAAATCGCGGACGGCTTCGCCGTCGGTCAGGCGGTGCTCAAGCCGCGCCGGGCCCGACCGTTTTACGCACGCCACCCGTGGGTGCTCGATTCGGCCGTCGCGCGCGTCGAAGGGACGCCGGCGGACGGCGATATTGTCGACCTGCTCTCCGACGCCGGAAAATTCATCGCCCGGGGCATCTTCAACAGCAAGAGCCGGATCCGCGTGCGGCTTTATACCTGGGACGCTCGCCAGCCGCTCGACAGGCCGTTTTGGACCGGCCGGCTGCAAACGGCCCTCGCGCTGCGCACGGCGTTGGGCCTCGATGCGCCCCAGGGCGCCGCGCGGCTCGTGTTCAGTGAAGCCGACCAGTTAAGCGGCCTGGTGGTCGATCGCTACGCCCAGTGGCTTTCGATTCAAGTGACCGGCTACGGCATGGCCCGGCGGCTCGACGAAATGGTCGCGATCCTGCGCGAGCTGGTGCACCCGCGCGGCATTTTCATCCGCACCGAAAAGGGAGTTGGCAGCGCCGAGGGAATTGAGCTGCGCGACGGCCTCTACTGGGGCGAAGCGCCGCGCGGGCCGGCCTTTATCGAGGAAAACGAGCTGCGGTTCGGCGTCGATCTGGCCGAAGGACAGAAGACGGGCTTCTATCTCGACCAGCGAGACAATCGCCGCGCGGCGGCCCGATACATGCACAACCGGCGCGTGCTCGACGTGTTCTGCTACTCGGGCGCCTTCAGTCTCAACGCCGCCGTACACGGCCGGGCGCGCGAAGTCGTCGCCTTCGATTCCAGCCAGAAGGCCGTTACGCTGGCGCGGGCCAACGCCGAGCTGAACGGCGTCTCAAACGTCCGCTTCGAGACGGCTGACTGCTTCAAGGCCCTCGAGGCGCTAGGGGCCGATGGCGAGCGATTCGGAGCCGTCGTGCTCGACCCGCCCAAGTTTGCCCGCAGCCGGCAATCGCTCGACGATGCCTTGCGCGCCTATCATCGTCTGAACCGCGTGGCGGTCGACGTGCTCGAGCCCGGTGGCATTCTGGTCACGTGTAGTTGCTCGGGGCACGTCACTCGCGAAGCCTTTCTGTACATGCTGTTGAGCGTGGCCGAGCAGACGGGCCGCGAAATCCAGGTGCTCGAAATGCGCGGCGCCGCGCCCGACCACCCGCTGGCCGTCACCTGCCGGGAAAGCGAATACCTCAAATGCTTGATCTGCCGGGTGGTGTAAGGCCGGAGGCGCTGCAAGGCCAGAGGCTGGAGGCTGGAGGCTGGATGAAGACGGTAGAAAAAGGATCGTCGAGAGGCTGGCAATCGTCGCCCATGCATCCTCGTCTCCGCTCCTCCGTTTCTCCGCTCCTCCGGCCTCCGGCCTCTAGCCTCCGGCCTTCCTTGCCTCCCGCCTCCCGCCTCTCTTGACCCTCGCGGCGCGGGCGGTCTACGATAGAGCGAGTGCCGGCGCGAACGTGGCGCGGGCTGAGACGAAAGGCCCGCCGAAGGCCGCCAGTCAGGGCTGCGGCGCACGGCGGGGTGGCCTTTTCAAAAAGGAGGTGACCCGATGTCTTGTGGTATACGAAGGTGGCTCGTCTGACGAGCAGCCGACGGGCTCTCTGGCCCGGTCGTGGGATCTACCCGCTTCCGCGGCGCGTCAGACAGCCACGATTCTAAAACCTGATTGTGTGGAGCCGGTCGAAGCCCTTCTTCGGCCGGTTCTTTTTGCGCGCGCAGCCGGCGGTCCGTTTCGGGCCAGCCCGAGCGTGGTTCGGCCAAGCCCGCACTACCGGCGCGCGCGGCTCGGACGGCGGCCCCCTGCGAGCAGCCATCCCGGTCCAATCGATACAGCCGGCGCCGTCGATTGCCGGCCGGTAAATGCGCTGTAAACTCGTTTGGTGAGTGTTGCGGATCGGAATCCGTGAAGCTAGTATAAATGCTTAAAGTACAGCGACGGCGTTCTTTTTGCCGGTTTTTGGAGGGTCGAGGAATGCGGATTGGCAAGATGATGATGGCGTGGACTGTAGCCCTGTTGATGGCCGTTGATTCTGCTTCGGCCTGCCGGTGGGGCGGCTGGTCGTATTGCAGTCCTCGGCCCTGCTATTATCCGGCCTACACGAGCTGCGGGCCGGTGGTGTCCTATTCGGCGGCCAATTGTCCGATTTGTGCAGCGGCCGGACGCGCGCCGGTGACGACCCATCGCGCGCCCACTACGGCGACGCCGCAACCGCGGCTGGAACCGATACCCGTTCCGGCCCAACCGCCCGCCGCTCGAGAACTGGCGCCGACCGAGCCGATGCCGAGCGAACCCGCCGCGCCCGGCGAAGCTCCGCCCGCGCCCCAACCATTCGAACCGTCGACCGAGCCCTTGACGCCGCCGACCACAGAGCCGCCGCCGGAAGAACCGGCTGCTGCTCCCAAGCCGTCTCAAGACGTCGAAGATCTGTTCAAGGAACCCGCGCCGGCCGCAGCTCCGCCCGCGGCGCCCGAGACGCCGGCCAAGCCAGAACCGGCCAAACCGGCCGACGATGTCGAGAATCTGTTCAAGGAGCCCGCGGCGGCGCCGGCCGAAAAACCGGCCATGCCGGCCGAAACGCCAGCCAAGCCAGCCGACGACGTCGAAAACCTGTTCAAGGAAGACACCAAGCCGGCACCGGCGCCGGCTGAAGAACCGGCCAAACCGGCCGACGACGTTGAAAACCTGTTCAAGGACGTCGACAAAAAGAGCGCGGCAGCCGGCCAAACCCCGGCCGATCCCCAATTCGAAGACCTGCTTTCCGCGCCGACCGATCAACCAGGCGCGACCGCCACCGAGGCCAAAGCGCTCGAGGACGAAGTCGACAAGCTGTTTGCCGGGCCGGCCCCCAAGGTCGAAGTTGCCGGCGCCATGCGGCTCTGGACCGACAACACGGGCAAGTATCACGTTCGCGCCCGGCTGGTTGTCGTGGAGGCTACGCACGCGCGGTTGTTGAAGGAAAACGGCAAGTATACGACGGTTCCCTTCGAGCGGCTCAGCCGTGACGACCTGGCCTTCGTCCGCCGACACGCGGACCAGGCGATCGCCGCGAGCTTTTGATTCGCTCACCCGACCAAGGCGCGGGCGCGGAAAACATCGCTACAATGCTGCAAGCGGCCTCTTCACCTGGCCGCTTGCAGTTTTTTTTGATCGCGCGCAGGGAGAAAGCTGACCGTGCCGCTTCGCCAACTCGTCGTCGCCGTGCTGCTCTTTGCCGCGTCCACGCCGCTCGTGGCCGCCGAGCCCAAGAACCTGCTGCTCGTGGGTCAAAGTCCTGATAACCATCCGCGCGGCACCCACGAATACGCGCCGGGCGTCGAACGACTGGCAAAGCTTCTGGAGCCGACCGAAGGGCTGAAACTGCGCATCGCCAAGGCCGACGAGCCCTGGCCCGAGGGTCCCGAGTTGATCGCGCGCGCCGACGGCGTGGTGATTTTTCTCTCCGAAGGCGCTCGCTGGACGCTGGCCGATCCGAGACGCCACGATGCGCTTGCGCAACTGGCGGCCCGCGGCGGAGGATTGGTGGCGATCCATTGGGCGCTTGGCACCCGGGCCGTCGAACCGATCGAGCCGTTTCTCAAGCTGTTTGGCGGATGCCACGGCGGGCCGGACCGCAAATACCAGGCCGTCCAAACCGAACTGCGCCCTGCCGAGCCCGAGCACCCGATCGCCGCGGGGATCAAACCGCTGGCGGTGCGGGAGGAGTTTTACTATCGCCTGAAGCTCGCGCCCGGCATCCGGCCGGTGATGCAAGCCACGATCGACGGCCGCAGCGAGACAGTGGCCTGGGCCTACGAGCGCCCCGACGGCGGCCGCTCGTTCGGTTTCAGCGGCCTGCACTTTCACGACAACTGGCAGTTGCCCGACTATCAACGGCTGCTCAAACAGGCCGTGTTGTGGACCTTGAAGCTGCCACTCGAACAAGAGTAGGCGGTCGCTAATTCTTGGGCGCGGGCACCCCTGCCATCGTCTTGCCGCTGCCGGCCGATAGGTTCGCGCGGCGCAGTTGCCCACAGGCGGCGTCGATCTTGTCCCCCTTCCGCTCGCGGACTTGCACGTTGATGCCCGAGGCTCGCAGCACGTCCAGAAAACTCTTCACCGCCCGGGCCGACGGAGTGCGATACGGCAGCCCGGCCACCGGATTGTAGGGGATCAGGTTCAAGAGCGCCGCGCGCCCGCGCAGCAGCGCCGCCAGGCGGCGGGCATGATCGCTCTGGTCGTTCACGCCGGCCAACAGCACGTATTCGAACGTCAGCCGACGTCCCGAAGCCGCGAAGTAGCGATCGGCCGCCGCCAGAATTTCGGCCAGCCGTATGTTTTTGCTCACTTTCACCAACTCGCGGCGCAGCGCGTCGTCCGGCGCGTGCAGCGAGACGGCCAGGTTGTAGCGCGCGTTTTGTTCGGCCAGCCGGTCGATAGCCTCCGGCAGTCCGACGGTCGAAATCGTGATCCGCCGCGGACTGACTCCCAATCCGTCGGGCGAGCTGGCCACCTCGAGCGCCGCCAACAGCCGCTCCAGATTGGCCAGCGGCTCGCCCATTCCCATCACCACCACGTGGCTCAGCCGTTCGTCGGACGGCAAAAGCCGGTCCAAGAGCAGCATCTGCTCGACGATTTCTCCGGCCGTCAAATTGCGAGCCACGCCCGCCAGGCCGCTGGCGCAAAACACGCAGCCCATGGCGCAGCCGACTTGCGTGCTGATGCAGATCGTGCGCCGCGCGCCGTCGCACAGCAGCACGCACTCGATCTCGTCGCCGTCGGCCAGTTCCAAAAGCAGCTTTTCGGTGCCGTCGTCGGTGGTCTTGTGCAGGGCCACGCGCGTCGTCCACAGCCGAAATTCCGCCGCCAACTCGTCGCGCAGTCCCGCGGGCAAATCGGTCATCTCGTCAAAGCTTTGTGCCCGGGCAGCGAATACCCAGCGGCGGATCTGCGCATGGCGATACGCCGGCAGGCCGCGCTGGGCCAGCCAGTCGTCGAGCGGTCGTGAGTCGGGTTCGAGCAGGTGGATCATGGGACGCGTTTGCGCGGGACGGAGATACTCGATTATAGGCATCGGCCGACGCCGTTTGTCGAGCCAGGCAGGCTCGCTCGCCGGTGCAAATTGACACCTGCCGGCCTGAATCGGACAATGCGCCACAAGCGCACCGATCGTGATCCGAACCAACCCCCACGCAAGGAAACTTACAGATGACCGACTTCCACGAGCCCCCGCCGGTCAATCCCTACGACAGTCCCGAGACGGTTCGTCCCGGCATGAGCAGCGGGGCCAAAGTGCTCGTCGGACTGGGAATCGGCTGCGGAGTGCTGGTGCTTTTGTGCTGCGGGGTTTTTGGTGTCTCGATGTACTTCTTCGGCCGCAGCTTCAATATGAGCGAGGATCCCGCCACGGTGCGCCGGGTGACCGACGGCATTGTGACGATCGATGTTCCCCCGGCGCTCGAGCCGAAAGCGTCGGTCGATTGGACCATGCCTTTTGTCAACCGCAAAATGATGAGCATGGCCGCGTACGCCGACAAGGCGGAACACAGCAATCTCGTCCTGTTCCAAATCTCTGACGACCTGGGAAACGCCGAGGCCATGAAGGTCCAGCTTCAGCAGTCCCTGCGCGAATCCGGGCGCGCACAGTGGGAAGAAGTGAGCCTCGACGACTCGGAGGCCTTCAAAACCGAAATCAACGGCGACTCGGCCGAGTTTACCATCGGCAAGGGCAAGGAGAAGCGTTCGGGGAGGGAAGTCTGGCAGGCCACCGGGGCATTCGCAGGCAACGGCGGCCCCGCCATGCTGTTCATGCAACTCAATGCCGAGGATTTTACCAAGGACCTGGTGATGGCGATTCTCAAGTCGATGAAGTAGCCGCTCATCGCGCGAGCACCTCGCGAATCCGCTCGGCGAGCGCTCCGGCGGCTAGCGCCGTCTCCAACTCGTCGAGATCGGCGTACACCGCGTGGCTCAGGAACCGGACCGTCCAATTGAGCGCCATCGGGCTGACGGCGATCACCGCCTTGCCGTGCCGACGGGCCTCCCACATTTCGATCGCCGTGCCCATCGAGGCCTCGGGCACAAACGCCAACACGACGTCGACCTCGCGGCACAACTGGCAGTGGTGAAAAAAGACCGCGCGGCCCTTCTCGTCGTCGTACTCGAGCGATTCGGCATGATCCGCCAGCGGATCGTACACTTCGGCCCCCGGGAAGTGGCTCGCCAGCAATTGCTTGATGCGCTGGCGATAGCCCTGATGATGGATCGTGGCCGCCAGGTGCGACCCCTGCATGATTCCGGCCAGAAAAAAACGCATTTCCCGCTCCGAGGTTTTGTCGATCCGTCGACAGCAGCAGCGACATCCGTCGACAGCAGCACTGCCGCCGGTGTTGCCGATCGACTAAGATGGGTACGAGCATACCAGGCGCGAAGCGCAAGCGAGCCAGCGCACGCCGCCATTGCACGGCTCCCTCGCTGGCGCTTCGCGCCTCGTATCGAACTTTGTCACACTCTAACAAGAACGTTCACCGATGGCCACGCGGACCAAAACCGCGCAAACGCGAACCAAATCCACCGCCGCATTCGGGCGCGCGACGAAACGCGCGCCATCGCCCGCCTTCCCCAAGATCGATCATCAGCGGGCCCTGCGGATGGTGATAGAATTGATGGCCATTCCCGGCAAAAGCGGCCGGGAAGGGGCCGTGGCCGCTTACATCACGAAAAAACTTCGCCAGGCCGGGGCGCCGCCATCGGCCATCCGCGCCGACAACGCCCACAAGAAAACGCCCCTTGCCGGTGAAGTCGGAAACCTCGTCTTCCAGATGCCCGGCACTCTCGACGGGCCGAAGCGGCTGCTCATGGCCCACATGGACACCGTGCCGATTTGCGCGGGCTCGAAGCCGAAGCGCCGGGGCAACGTCGTTTGCTCGGCGAATCCCGAAACCGGCCTGGGCGCCGACGACCGCGCCGGCGTGGCCGCCGTGCTGAGCGCGGCGCTGGAAATCCTGCGCCGAAAACTGCCCCATCCGCCGCTCGTGTTTTTCTGGCTCATTCAGGAAGAGATCGGCCTGCAAGGCGCCCGCTGCGCGCAGCTCAGCCTGCTGGGGCGCCCCAAGATGGCCTTCAACTGGGACGGCGGCTCGCCCGAAAAACTTACCGTGGCGGCCACCGGCGGCTATCGCTTGCACATCGACGTCGACGGGTTGGCCGCCCACGCCGGCGGCGCTCCGGAAGAGGGCATCAGCGCCATTGCCATCGCGTCTTTGGCCATCGCCGCCTTGGTGCGCGAAGGTTGGCACGGCAAAATCGAAAAAGACGGCCGCCTGGGCACGAGCAACGTCGGCTACATCCACGGCGGCGAGGCCACCAACGTCGTCACCGATCACGTCGAGCTGAAGGCAGAGGCACGCAGCCACGAACCCCAATTCCGCAAACAGATCGTCGACCGCATCGAACGGGCCTTCACCGACGCCGCCCGCTCGGTGCAGACGGCGGGCGGCAAATGCGGGCGCGTCCGCTTTGACGGGCGGGACGATTATCAGGCATTCCGGCTGGCCGAGGACGATCCTTCGCTTTTGGCCGCCGAACGGGCCGTGCGGGCCGCGGGGCTCGAGCCCCAGCGCGCCCTTAGCAACGGCGGTCTGGACGCCAATTGGATGACCGCCCACGGCATTCCAACCGTCACGCTCGGCTGCGGCCAGATGAACATTCACACGACGTCGGAATGCCTCGACATCGCGGGCTTCCAGCGCGCCTGCCAGATCGCGCTGCGCCTGGCAACGGCGAACGAATGATCGGCCATGGATCTTGACGACGAACTTTGCCTGTGCTTCCACGTGACGAAGCGGAAGGTGATCAATTTTCTCCGCGTCGAAAAGCCGCGGCGGCCAGGCCAATTGAGTGAGTGTTTTGGCGCCGGCACCGGCTGCGGCTGGTGCCGCACTTACTTGCGCCGCCTGTTTGAGCAAGAGCGTGGCAAGTCCACGGACGCTCCCGAGCCGACGCCCGAGGAATATGCCCGCGGCCGCACCCGCTACGTCCGCTCCGGCCACGGCACCCCTCCCCCCGGCGCCACCCCGATCGACAACGAGGGGTAATGGGGCATATTGCGTTCTCACACTCGCCAACGCGATGAACCTAGCCGCCACGGGGCAAATGCAGTATGATAGGGGCCTTAGCCGCGTCTGAGCGGTTGCCGACACGCGCCGGGGAGCGCGCGTCTGGGAACTCATTCGGAATCCACAAACATGGTCCGCAAAGTCCTTAACCGTAAGGAGTTACGTGAGGAATCCGACGCCGCGGAGCGAAGCAGCAAAGTCAAGAAGAAGGCCGAGCAGGACCAGGCCGATCCAAAAAAGAAACCGGCCAAACGAAAAAGCCGTGCCAAGAGCGCCAAGGAAGTGCGACTGAAGGCTTTTTGGGGCGTGTTCAATCAGGCGATGAAGCGCGTCGCGCTGTACGAATACAGTCAACGCAAACAGGCCGAGAAAAAGGCGAGCGAGCTGTCCGAGTCCGCCAAATCGCCGCACTTCATTCAGCCCGTCAAAGAAATCATCGAGGAATAGTCGCCCCGCCTTGGACGGCCCTGAGTTTTCCCCGGTTCTCGCCGCCGGCCACGTCGATGCCCAAGGCCCACCAAGCCCGCGAAGGCGCGCGATCGGATCGATCGAAACACCGCCCGCCCGCCCCCGCGCCGTCCTCCGTGGGTGAACCGGCCAGGGCTGCTTGACGCGCGCCGGGCGAGCATTAAGAATCGTTTCGGGCACTCGCCTTAGTGCCACGAAAGCTGAGGCGGAACACGGGTGCCCGGCCGCCGGCGCGGCTCGTAATCGGAGCCTGTCCGGGCGGTTGTTGTTCCCTCCACGACGCTCGAAACACCACAAGCGATGGAATTCAAGCCAGGCCACACGGTCGGAATCGATCTGGGCACGACGTTCTCGACGTTGGCTCAATTGGACGGCGAGGGCAACCCCGTGCCCATCGCCAACGATGACGACAGCGTGGAAACGCCCAGCCTGATTCTGCTGGCCGAATCCGGGCACGTCGTCGTCGGTCCCAACCGCCAGCGGGCGGCGATGGAAGATCCCGAGCACGTCGTCGAGCGCGTCAAGCGCTACATGGGCAACGCCGATTACAAGCGCACATTTGACGGCCGCGAAATCACGCCCGAGTTCCTCTCCGCGTTGATTCTCAAGAAGCTGCGCAAAGACGCAGAAAAACGCATTGGAAAAATCGGCAACGCGGTGATCACGGTGCCCTATTACTTCAACGACGCGCGGCGCAAGGCGACCGAAGACGCCGGACGAATCGCGGGACTCCACGTCGTCGACATCATCAACGAACCCACGGCGGCCACTCTGACGTATGCCTGGAAGCGCGGCGAGCTGGGCGCCCAGGCCGGCGAGGCGAAACCCCACCTGACGCTCGTCTACGACCTGGGCGGCGGCACGTTCGACGTGACCGTGGTGCGCTATACGCCCAGCCACTTCCAGGTGTTGGCCACCGACGGCGACGTACACCTGGGGGGTATCGACTGGAACGATCGGATCGTCGACCACCTGGCCCGGGAATTCAAGGCGCGTCACGGCGTCGACCCGCGCGAGTCGCCCGCCACGCTGCACCTGCTGCGCCACGATTCCGATCAGGCCAAGATTACCCTGTCCGACAGCGACAGAGCCACGATCAGTTGCCGCCATGCCGGCAAGTTGCTCTCGCTCGAGATCACCCGCGACGAGTTCGAGGACATGACCGCCGACCTGCTGCAGCGCACCGCCGACACGGCGCTACTGGTGCTCGAGCAGGCCGACGTGAAGTCCGCCGAGCTCGACGCGATCGTGCTGGTGGGCGGATCGACGCTGATGCCCAAGGTTCCCCGGATGCTCAAGGAGCTACTGGGCAAGGATCCGTACCAGGGACTTTCGCCGCATACCGCCGTGGCCCAGGGCGCCGCCATTCACGCCGCGATTCTCGAAGCCAAGTTCCGCGGCGAATCGAGCAAAATTGCCGAACGGCTTCGCAAGCTCTTGAGCAACGTGAAGCAAGAGGAAGTGAATTCGCACGGGCTGGGCGTGGAGGCCCGCAATCCCAAGACCGGCAAAACGGTCAACCACGTGATGATTCCCCGCAACAGCCGGCTGCCGGTCGAGGTCGCGCGCACGTTCGCCACCAGCGAGCCCAACCAGCAGCGCGTCAACATCAAAGTGATCGAAGGCGACGCGCCCGATCCGGCCGCCTGTTCACTGTTGGGCAATTGCCGTATTAGCGGGCTGCCCGAGAATCTGCCCAAGGGCGCGCCGATCGAAGTCGTGTACGCGTTCGATGCTTCGGGCCGCGTGCGCGTGCGAGCCCGCGACAAGACCGGTGGGAAAGAGGCCCAGATCGAGATCGAACGCAGAAGCGGCTTAAGCGCCGGCCAGCTCAACGCATTCACCGCCCTGGCCGACAGCTATCAGGTCGACTAAAAGAAAGGATGAAGGATGAAGGCTGAAGGCAGAAGGAAGAACGACAAAACGTCAATCCGATCCCTCGATTTTCGTCCGCTTTTCATCCTTCATCCTTCATCCTTCATCCTTTCTTCACTTCCATGACCAAGACGATCGACGTTTATCGCGACTGGCTGAAGATCACCGAAACCGCTCGGCCGCTGAACCACTATCAATTGCTGCGCCTGAAACAGTTCGAGGACAACACGGCCAAGGTCCGCGAACATTACCGGGCCATGAACTCGCACGTGCGCAAGTTCGCCGCCGGCGAGTTCGCCAGGCAGTCGCAGGATCTGCTCAACGAGCTGGCCCGCGCGATGCTGTGTCTGACCGACAAGCAGCGCAAAACGGAGTACGACGCGTCGCTGGGCCGCAAAGACGCGGCCGCCGGCGTGAAAGGGCGCACCTTCGAACAGATTCTGCTGGCCACCAAAGTGGTCGATCAGGCCGCCCTGGACAAGGCCCGCAATTTCGCCAAGGCGATCGGCGTCGAGGTGCGCGACGCCCTGGTGCAGCAAAAGCTGGCCAAGTACGAGGCCGTATTGCCGGCCTATGCCGACTCGATCGGACTGCCGTACCTCGATTTGAACGACGTGCCCTTGAATCCGCAGTTGATCGCCGCCGTGCCTCCGCTGATCGCCCGGCAGCATTCGTGCGTGCCGGTGCTGGTCGATAACAACGAGCTGTTGATGGCTTCGCCCAACCCGCTCGACCCGAACGTCGAGGAAGAGCTGCGGCTGCGGTTCAGCATGGCGGTGCGGACCGTGCTCTGCACGCCGGGGAACATCAACGACGTGATTGCCAAGTACATCCCGCGCGACGCCGCGACCGCCGAGCCGCCTCCGCCCGCTCAAGCCGCGGCCGCCGCCTCTCAGCCCGCGCAGGCCCAACAGCCGGCCGCCGCGCCTGCCGCGCGCGCCAGCGGGCCAATGACCGAGGAAGAGAAGAAGCAACGCTGGGACCTGGCGCGGATCGCCATGTTTGGCACCGTCATGGTTCTGACCAACGTCCTGTACTGGGGGCTCCGCTGGGGCTTCATCATGTCCGCCCTTGCGGCGATTGCCGCGGGAGCCATCGCCGGCGCCGTCACCTGGAAGGTGAAGTCGCGCTGAATGCGCGCCCTCGCACCATTCCCACACTAGCCCGAAGCGCCAGTTCTGATGTTGCGCTTTTTTAGCTAGCGGGCCGAAGATTGAGGTTGGTGAAAATG
>JBBDNV010000076.1:0-27651 GCA_040877415.1 Pirellulales bacterium | reverse complement strand
CAGCGTGTTGAAAAACTGGGACAGGCACCTCGCGACGACCGTTTTTCGCGGGTCTCGCCGCGACGTGCTCGGAGCCAGTCCCATTTTTCAAACTGGGACAGGCACCTCGCGACGACCGTTTTTCGCGGGTCTCGCCGCGACGTGCTCGGAGCCAGTCCCATTTTTCAACGGCGCCCCTAAGCTGATTTCTCCGTATCGTTTAACTCGCGCTGTAGGCGCTTTGCCAGCATAGCCTTTATTGTTCGGAATTCCTCGTCGCTTAGCTCACCCTGGACGTGCAATTCCTGGAATTTTGTCAACCACGCGCTTGCGTCCGGCTCCTGCCGCTTCAAACCGGCGCGGACTTTGCCGATCGCGTAGATGCCGACGGCCACCAGCGTGGCGGTTAGCGCCAGCAGGAACACGACCGAGACCAGCGGGCTACCCAAGAACTCGGCCATTGCGAGAAAAGGCCTGAACCGGGCCGCTGCCTTTCGCTAAACTTCCCACTCCCGTCCCATGTGCCGCTTCTATTATGCGCCTTACGGGGTGCCGCGTCCAGAATTCGGCGGGGGCAAGGGTCCGGCGACGATTGCCAATAGCCCCGGGCTTTGCCGGGGGATTGCGTTGTTGGTTGTGCTAAGAGTGACACCGCACGGTTCCCCGGAAAAGCCGGCAAAGGCGGGGAATAAAGCGATTGAGAACCGCACTCGATTGTGCAACGCGTGTCGGTCTCGCGGCGCCGAGCGGGAACGGTGGCGGTGATCGTTGACACTGCCGGATCGCGGCGCTAGCCTGGGAAGACACATAGCTTTGTCCATTCTCTCGCACCAACAGCGCCAGCGCCCGATGAACAAACACGACCAGCTTTCGCGCATCGGAGCAAACGGCATCGTGGCCGTTATTCGAGCCGCCAGCGGGGAGCTTTTGGCCGACGTGGCCGAAGCGCTTCTGGCCGGCGGCGTCGAGATCATGGAAGTCACGTTCACCGTGCCACGGGCCCACGAAGTGCTAAGGCGCGTGGCCGAACGGCTGGGTGGCCGCATTTTGCTCGGCGCGGGCACGGTTCTCGACGCGGAAACGGCCCGCGCGGCGCTCTTGGAGGGCGCCGAGTTCATCGTCTCGCCGACGGTGAACCTGGACGTGATCAAGATCTGCCGCCGCTACGACAAGCTGGTCATTCCCGGGGCGCTCTCGCCCACCGAAGTGCTCTGGGCCTGGGAAGCCGGGGCCGACATTGTGAAGATCTTCCCCGCCGACATGGGCGGGCCGCAGTACTTAAAGGCTCTGGCCGGGCCGTTGCCGCAGGTGCGGCTGATGCCGACCGGAGGGGTGAATTTGCAGACGGCCGGCGAGTTTTTGCGGGCCGGGGCGTTTGCCCTCGGCGTGGGCGGCTCGCTGGTCGACCCCAAAGCCGTGTCGAGCGGCGACCTGGCGAAAATCGAATCTCTGGCCCGCGGGTTCGTGGACGTCGTCCGCCAATCCCGCGGCGGCTGAACGCGAGCCGTACGTTAAAATCGAGCCTCCAAAGCGTCTCGACTTCGCCCGGCGCCATTTCCCCCCATTTTGCCCTGCTTGGCATGGTTGGCAGCGTCGCTAAGTCCTGCTCAAGCGGTAAGGTCGCGTTGGGCGATAAATCATTCACGGCGCGCTCGATGAGCGTTCGCGGTTGCGCGCGCTTCGGTATGCGACTGACTCGGCCCCGGGGGGCTGTAGGGAACACGAGCACGCACGATGCGGCTTGGACATTTGATCGCCGCCTTTTTGCTGTTGGCCGCCAGTGGACCACACGCTCACGCTGCGCCCGCGGGGAGCGATCCGGCCGGACAACCGGGCGATCCGATCGTGACGGCCACGCGGCAGAACGCCTTTACCATTCCCTTCCGCATCGAGCCGCCACAAACTCCCGCCGCTGGGCCGGTGGAAGTGCAATTGCACGTTTCGACCGACCAGGGGGCGACCTGGGCCCCGTCGAGCCGCGTGCGGCCGGAGAAAGGCGCGTTCGTGTTCCGCGCGCCGCACGACGGCGAGTATTGGTACAGCATCCGCACGGTCGACGGAGCGGGAATCACCCGGCCCGAGACACCGCTCGCGCCGCAGTTGAAAGTCACGGTCGACACCGTGGCGCCACGGCTGGACGTTTCGGTGGCGCGCGGCGGGGCGGGCGAAATTGTCGCGCGCTGGCAGGCGGTCGATCCGAACCTCAAACAGGGAAGTTTCAAGCTCGAATACCAGGCCACTTCCACCGGACCCTGGCAACGTGTGGCGGTCGAATCTCCCCCCAGCGCAATGCGGCACACGCTTTCGGGCGAAGCCACCTGGTGGCCCAACGCCGCAAATGGTCCGATTCTGGTGCGGGCTGAAATCAGCGACCTGGCCGGCAACCCGGCCGTGACTCAGGCGGTCGTCAAGCCGCTTGACAGTGCGTCGCCGTCGGAGGCGGCCGGGCGGGCGGATGCCGAAAGTTGGCGCGGCGGCAACGCGGCCAATCAACCGACCAACAATTCGACGCGTTGGCCGCCGGATCGAGCGATGGACCGCCGGCTGGGCAGCACGGGCGATCGCCGCATGCCGCCTACCGGCGGACCGACGAGCGACGCTTATCCGTCGTCGGCCCCGGCCGGGTACGCGCCCGACGAAAACCCGCGCGCCAGCGCAACTTCGGTGAGTAATAATCGCCTGGGCCGGCCGGGATCGGCCTTGGATTTTTCGGTCTTGCCGGCGGCGGTGCGGCCGCGGATGGTGGGCTCGCGCAATTTCGAGCTGGAGTACGAAATCGAATCGGTCGGGCCCTCGGGCGTCGGCCGGGTCGAGCTGTGGGGGACGCGCGACGGAGGACGCACGTGGAGTGACTACGCCGTCGATGCCGACAATCGCAGCCCGATGGCGGTTACGGTTAACGGCGAGGGGATTTACGGTTTTCGAATTCTCGTGCAGAGCGGCAGCGGCTTCGGCGGCCGGCCACCGGCCGAGGGCGACGTGCCCGACATCTGGATCGGCGTCGACACGACCAGGCCGACCTGCCGGATCGCCGGCACCGAAGTTTCGCCCGACGCGACCGAATTGCTGGTGCGTTGGGAAGCGTTTGACGACGTGCTCGACCCGCGTCCGGTGACGCTGTTGTTTGCCGCCAGCCCAAACGGACCGTGGACGCCGATTGCCTCGGGCCTGGAGAATACCGGCAGTTACCGTTGGCGTTTGGAGAGCCGCGTGCCGGAGCGGATTGTGCTGCGGCTGGAAGTGCGCGACGAAGCGGGCAACGTGGGCGTGCACGATACGGCCGATCCGGTGGCCCTCGATCGCCATCGCCCGGCGGGCCGCATCCGCGGCGTGCGGCCGATCAGCAATCCGTAATAGGGCACGACGCCCATGGTTTTGCAGGTGGCATCCCGAATCATGGCCGGAGTCACCCGCCCCGTATGGCACTCTGAATTGCTCCGCCCGCTGCGTGACAAGTTCGGCGGCGGCAAGGTAGAATGGTCTTATGAGCCAGGAATTCGACGCTATCTATGAACGGGGTGTATTTCGCCCGCTGGAACCGGTCGAGCTGGCCGAGCAGACGAAAGTCCACGTCCAAATTGAGGAGGCCGGCGAGGATGGTCCGGGGGCCTTGGCTGGCGAGGCTTCGGCGCAAAGAGTCGTTTTGCGCGAGCTGCTCGGTTGGGTCCATAGTCAGCCGAGTTCGCCCACGGATGAACGCGTCTCGGCGCGCGATGACGAATAACGCGTTCTCTACTTCCAGGCGAAGGCGGTGCCTGAGAGGCGCTCGTAGGCGTCGATGTACTTGGCGCGCGTTTTGGCCACTACGTCGGCGGGCAGTTCGGGCGGCGGGCTGTTCTTGTCCCAGCCGGTGGTTTCCAGCCAGTCGCGGACGAACTGCTTGTCGAACGATGGCTGCGGTCCGCCTGCGCGATACGAGTCGGCGGGCCAGAAGCGCGAGCTGTCGGGCGTCAGCACTTCGTCGATCAGGATCAGCTTGTCTCCCAGGCGGCCCCATTCGAACTTCGTGTCGGCGATCAAGATTCCGCGCTCTCGGGCGTGTTGGGCGCCGCGCCCGTAGACGGCCAGGCTGCGGCGGCGCAGCTCTTGGGAAACGTCGCGCCCCACGAGATCGATCATCGTTTCGAACGAGATGTTCATGTCGTGGCCGCTTTCGGCCTTCGTGGCGGGCGTGAAGATCGGTTCAGGCAGTTTCTCGCTTTCCGTCAGTCCCGAAGGCAGGCGGATGCCGCACACGCTCCCCTGCTCGCGATATTCCTTCCACCCGGAACCGGAAAGATAGCCGCGCACGACGCACTCGATCGGCACGACTTCGGTCTTGCGCACCAGCATGCTGCGTCCCACGAGGGGCGCCGGATCGACGCCCGGCGGCAAACGGACGTCGCTGATGTCGCTGCTCAGCATGTGATGCGGCTCGCCCAGCTCGCCGAACCAGAAGGCGCTGGTTTGCGCGAGCACGCGCCCCTTGTCGGGGATGCCGGTGGGCAAGACCCAATCGAAGGCACTGATTCGATCGGTGGCCACCAGCAGCAGCTCGCTGCCGAGATCGTAGATATCGCGCACTTTGCCGCGGCGAACGGGCAAATCGCCCAGCCTGGTTTGCATCATGGTTTGCGGCATGGGGGGAAATCCCTTTCGTCGGGTGAATGAATCCTAGAGCGGCGAGCGGCCGAGTATAACACAACATGAGACGCGTGGCATGGGGGTCGCGGCGTAGTCGCGGCAAGCGCGAGCGAGGGTGTAACGGAAACGTGCGCGCAAGCGCGGCGGCGCTTGCGCTTCGGGCTTGTGCCGCGTGAGCACGGGTGGGCAAGCCACCCGGGGCACCCCGTGGCCTCGCTTTGACGCAGCCATCGTCGGCCCCTTGGCACGGCAGTTGATGGCCTTCGGACGGTGCGTTAGACTCGCCTGGGGGCAAGCCGTAAGAGTGCCGATCGATACCGAGACCGGCAAGTGAATTCCCGACGCGCGGGCCGTGGAGGGATCGTTTTCATTTCGAGGATGCGTGCGGCCGATGGGTGTGATGAGATTCCTGGTTCCACGTGGGACGCGCGTGGCGGCAAGCGCCGCCGCTCGTGCCTATTTGGCCGGCATCGACGAGATTCCCTGGCAAACCCGCGTGCGTTGGAATGACGACGAGCTGGTGGTCGAGCGCGCCGAGTTCGACTCGGGCAATTTCTTCATTCCCTACGCGGTTGAGGGCCACGGCGAGCTCGTGCTCTCGACGGGCAGCCTGATGGAGCGCGGCCGGCCTTATCATCTCCAGGTCGAGCTGGCCCGCGGCACGCTCAACCGGCTGCGCAATCAGGTGGCGTTGTGGGAGTCGATGGGCGTGCAAGTCCCGGCGAAGCTGGGCGCGTGCCTGGCCGCGGCCCATGAACATCTTTCCCGGGCCACGACGTGCCAGCATGAACGCGACGAAGCCGCGAAACAGGCCGACCTGGCGATACAGGCCGCTTTGGACGGCATCTGGCTATTGAACGACGCGTACGTCGCGCAGGCGCTGGCGGCACGGCATCAGCAGACCGGAAAACTGGGCACGCTGCTGGGGGTGAACCTTGGGGGCGCACTGCCCGCGGACCCCATGGCCCGGCAGCTCACGGCTGCCTTCAACACGGTCCAGGTGCCGCTCTCGTGGCGCGACATCGAGGCCCGCGAGGGTACGCGCGACTGGACGCTGTGCGATCAGCAAATCGAATGGTGCCGCGCGTCGGAATTGAAAATCTGCGGCGGACCGCTGTTGGCGATCGACAAATGGTCGCTGCCCGATTGGATGTATCTGTGGGGCGAGGCGGACATGGAGAGCTTTCGCTCCTGCGTGGCCGAGCACATTCAGGCAGTGGTCAGCCGCTACCAGGGCAAAGTGCAGTTGTGGCTGTGTGCCGCGCGGCTGAACGTGGAGAACGATTTCGGTCACGGCGAGGATGAGCGGCTGCGCCTGGCGGTGTTGGCGATCGAAAGAATCCGCCGCTACGACCCGCGCTCGCCGATCGTGCTGGCGATCGATCAGCCGTGGGGATCGTTCATGAGCCGCAAGGAGTACGACCTGTCGCCTTTGCACTTTGCCGACGCGCTTGTGCGGGCCGACCTGGGGCTGGCGGGGATCGGGCTGGAGATCAATTTCGGCTACGCGCCCGGCGGGAGCGAGCCCCGCGATCCGATCGAGTTCGGCCGGCAGATCGACCGCTGGAGCACGCTCGGGCTGCCGCTTTTGGTTACGCTGGTCGTCGCCAGCGCGAGTTCCCCCGATCCGCAGGCCAGACGCAGCGACCAGGTCGTGGCCTACGCGCCAGACGAGTTATCGGCAGCCACGCAGCGCGCCTGGTGCGAACAGTATCTGCCGGTGCTGCTGGCCAAACAGCCGGTGCAGGGGATCATCTGGAACCAACTGTCCGACAGCCAGCCGCACGCGCTTGCGCACGGGGGGTTGTTCGACGAAAAGGACGAGCCGAAGCCGATCGTCGAGGTGCTGGAGAAGCTGCGGCGCGAGCATCTGGCGTAGGCACTGGCCCGAAGAGCAAGCGAGGGGAAATCAAGTTGCGTTTCCCTCGCTGGCGCTTCGGGCTAATGGCGCGTCAGGCAGAATTTGCTGGGTGGCACTGCTTGCTTGTCAAGCAGTGTCGATCGAGCACGGGTGGACAAGCCACCCGTGGCACCCGCCGCATCGCGTGCGCGTCGGGGTCGAACGCGACGCAGTGGGTGACTTAGTCCTGTTCGCGGCCGAAGCAGGCCAGGCAGATGTCGTCGTTTTGAGGGCAGCCGCCGACGAAGCGTTTGACGTCGTCGAGAATCAAGCGCCCCAAATCGGCCACGGTGACCGAAGGTTGGGCCAACTGCTTCTCGAGGCGTTCCAGCCCGTAGAGCTCTCCGTCGTTGTTCATCGCTTCGCTGATGCCGTCGGTGAACAGCGCCAGGAAATCGCCCGGGGCGATTGAGCGCGTGTGCTGCTCATACTGGAAATCGGGGTCGACCCCCAGCGGCAACCCCGCTTGCTCTTCGCCGATGGGTTCGACGATGCCCTGCGAATGGCGCAACAAGGGCGGCATGTGGCCGGCGTTGACGACGGTGATTTCGTGGCGGCTGGCGTCCACGAGCGCCAGCACGAAGGTGACAAATCGATCCTCCCAACCGCTGCGGCTGAAGCTGGCGTTGATGCGGCTCACGGCCGCCGCCGGGCTCGACTCGCTGGCCAGACAATAGCGCACTTCGCCCGAGAGCTTGGCCATCAGCAGCGCGGCCGGAACGCCCTTGCCGGCAACGTCGCCCAACAAAACCGCCAGCCGGCGGTTCGACGGATCGTTGTTTGACAGGTCGACGTAATCGTAGTAGTCGCCGCCGACCTGGTTGGCCGGTTCGTAAAAGTCGAAGAAGTGGTAGCCGGGCAACTGCGGGGGAGCCGACGGCAGGAATCCCTGCTGGACCCGGCGCGCCAGATCGAGGTCGCGCTCGATGGCCTGCTGCTTGAGCGAGTTTTCGTGGAGTTGGGCATTGTCGACGGCGATCGCGGCCTGCGAGGCGATGCTGGCCAGCACGTCGAGGTCGTCCTTGCCGAAGCGATGGCGCCGGTCGTGAGCGTCGATTTGAATGACGCCCAGCGAAGTGCCGTCGCTGTTCACCAAGGGCGCGCACATCATCGAGTGAATCCGCAGATCGGCAATGCTCTGGCTCGAGTCGAAGCGGGAGTCGCTGGCGGCGTCGGCCGAAAGGACCGCCTCCTTGCTGGTCATCACCTGGTTGACGATCGTGCGGCTGATGCGGATCTGGTCTTCGTCGCCGGCCCGGCGAAGTTTGACGGCCTTGGGCACCAGCACGCCGTCGGGTCCGACGCGCAGGACGACAAAGCCGCGGTCGGCCTGCAGAAAAATCTTGAACAGGGCATCCAGCAGCCTGGCCAGCACTTCGTCGAGGCTGACCGCCTTGCCCAGGTTCTGCGCGATCTCGATCATCGCCCGCAGCTTCGCTTCGGGATTGACGGTCAGCCGCAAGCCGGAGTTGCTCGAGGAGACGTCGAGCTTCGACATGATGCTGGAGGTGTGCGTCGAGGGTTCGTCGACCATCAGGGCCAGCGAGGAGGTGTCGCTCGTGGCCGGCCGGCTGCCGGGCTGATTCGAGTAGAACGTGAACGACAGGTCGCAGATTTTCAGCTTGTCGCCGTCCTGCAAGGGATGCCGGCCCGAAATGAGCCGGCCGTTGACGAACGTGCCGTTGCGGCTGTGCAAGTCCTCGACGAAGTACCGGCCGCTATCCCGGACGATCTGCGCGTGCTGGCGGCTGACGCTGGCGGCGTCGAGCACGACGTCGCAATCGGGGTGCCGGCCCAGTACGGCGCGGTCCCCTTCCAGCGGATGCTGTTCGCTCGCGCCCGAGGAGTTGAATACCTGCAAGATAGCCATGGGCCGCTTGCTCGCTAAGATTGCCGGCAGGATCAGCCGCCCGAAGCGGGCGCCAAAGTGTCGTTCCGCGCGGCCTGCTGGCATCGCAGGCTACCGGCGGCCGGCGGGAACCAAGCCCGTCGCGGCACGCTCGCGCGGCATTCAAGCCATGATAGTGAAAAACCGGGCCGTACACTATGGGCCGACAAAGCTGGCAAACGGGCGAAACGATTCGGCGGCCTTGACGCTCGGTCGTCGGTGCCTTACTCTCTGCCCCCCCATGAGCCGAGGCCTCCTATTAGCATTGTGTGCGTGTGCGGCAATTTCCGCGGGCGCCGGCGACGAGCTTTCGCCGGGGCCGCGCGAAGGCGTGGTGTTGTTGAACAACGGCGAGCTGCTCGCCGGGACGATCATCGCCGCCGGCGACCGTTACGACGTGCACCTCGAGACCGGCGAAATCAGCGTCAAGCGGTCGGACGTGGCCATGGTTTGCCGCGACGCCACGGAGTGTTACCTGCACCGACGCGCCGGCATCGAGCTGGGGCGCGCGCAAGATCACCTGGAGCTTGCCGAATGGTGCATCAAGAACGCTCTGTTGGAATCGGCCGAAAAAGAGCTGGCCGCCGCCCGGGCGGCGGATGCGGCGCATCCCAAGATTCGCCTGGTCGAATCGCGGCTGGCGCTGGCCAGGCAACCTCGCACAAGCGTGCCGGCGGCTTCGTCGGAAAAAGCCGCCGCGCAGGTGACGGCGGACGGCATGGCCCGCGACCTGCCCGCCGCAGCGGTGGAGGTCTTCACGAACACCATCCAGCCGATGCTGCTTAACTACTGCGCCAAGAGCGGCTGTCACTCGGCGCGCGGCGGGGGCGGTTTGAAACTGGAGCGGATCCATCCCAAACGTTCGGGGCGTTTCACCACGCAGCGCAACCTCGAGCGCGTGCTGGCGCTGGTGGATCGCCAGAATCCGAGCGAGAGCAAGCTGCTTCTGGCCCCGATTCGTCCCCATGGGACCAGCAAGGCGCCCGTTTTCACCGATCGGGAGCAATCGCAGTACAAGCAACTGGCGCTGTGGGTTTTCGCGGTGGCCGGCGCAGGGAAGACGGCTGCGCCGCCCACGCTCGCCGAGCGTACGGCGCCTTTGTTGCAGACGGTGCCGGGCGCACGCGGACCACAAGCGGCCGAGCCGGCCGAGCCGCAGCCGATGGGCGGCGAAGGGTCGGAGGCGGGCGAGTTGCCCCCGCCCGAGCGGCGCGACGGGAGCCGGATACCGGCGTCGTCGGCCGAACAAGGCTTCACGCGCGACGAGCTGCGCGCGAGGGGCCTGTTGCCTCAAGCCTGGTCGAAGGTCCAATACGGCGCGGACACGGCTCCCGACTTCGTGCCGAAGGATCCGTTCGATCCCGAAATCTTCAACCGGCGATTCTTCGGCCGGTAGGTCGCAGCCATACGAGCGCTGAAGCGCATCGAAATCACCGGGCCGGCCGGCGAAACGGTCGAGTTGGCCGAGCCCTGAGTGGGCTCGCAAACCGCCCGACAGCTCCGCTTGTACCGCGGGGCGTGCCTCTTATAATGCCTCGGATAGTGTTCAGATGTTCGGTAGGGTCCTGGGAATCGCGAGGCAAAGGATGCCGGCCTCGGCACGGCACAACCTGGAAGTCCATCTGGCGCCGTTCGGGCTGACGGCGTTTCGGCCCGGGCAGCAGGAGGTGATCGAGACGGTCCTCTCGGGGCGCGATTGTTTGTGCGTCATGCCCACCGGCGGCGGCAAGAGCCTGTGTTACCAACTGCCGGCCATCGCGCAGCCCGGGGTGACGCTGGTCGTGTCGCCCTTGATCGCGCTGATGAAGGACCAGGTCGACGCGCTTTTGGCGCGCCGGCTTCCGGCCACGTTCATCAACAGCACGCTCACGCCGGACGAGCAGGGCGAGCGCTTGGAGCGCATGGCGGCGGGCGAATACAAACTCGTCTACGTCGTGCCCGAGCGATTCCGCAGCCCGCGATTCCTGGAGGCGGTCCGGCAGAGCGACGTGCGGCTGTTGGCGGTCGACGAGGCGCATTGCATCAGCGAATGGGGGCACGACTTTCGGCCCGATTACGCGCGGCTGGGGCGATTTCGCGCCCTGTTGGGCAATCCGCCGACGATCGCGCTGACGGCCACGGCCACCGACGACGTGCGACGCGACATCGTCGAGCTGTTGAACCTGCGCGAACCGCAAGTGTACGTGACGGGTTTCGACCGTCCGAACCTGTTCTACAGCGTGCAGGTTTGTCCGTCGCATCGCGAAAAAGATTTGGCGCTGGTGCGGTTTTTGGATGAAACTCCCGGCGCGGGAATCGTCTATGCTTCGACCCGCAAGGGGTGCGAGGAGCTGGCCGAACGGATCGCGGCGCGCACGCGCCGGCGGACGACCGTGTATCACGCCGGCTTGTTTCCGTCCGAGCGCCAGGCGGCGCAGGAAGATTTCATGCAGGGCCGCACCGAGATCGCCGTCGCGACGCTGGCGTTCGGTCTGGGCATCGACAAGGCCGACGTGCGGTTCGTGGTCCACTACAACCTGCCCGGCAGCCTGGAAGCCTACTATCAGGAGGCGGGCCGCGCGGGACGCGACGGCCAACCGGCCCGGTGCCTGCTGTTGTTCGGCGGCGGCGATCGCAACATCCACGAGTATTTCATCGAAAGCGCCTACCCGGCGCGCGACGTCGTGCGGCAAGTGTACAAATTCCTGTGCGGCCTCGACCAAGATCCGATCGAAATGACGCAGCAGGAGGTGAAAGAGACGCTCGGGCTTTCGATCGGGGCCGAGGCGGTCGGCGCCTGCGAAAAGCTGTTGGAAAGCGCGGGCGTGCTCGAGCGGATGGAGACGGCCGAAAACATGGCCGCGGTGCGGCTGGCAAGCGACGTGCCGACGCTCGTGGAGCTGTTGCCGCAGAACGCCAAGGTCAAGCGGCGCGTGATCCGCGCCGTGGAACACCTGGTCGGTCCGCGCCGCAACGAGTGGTGTTACTTTCAACCGCGCCAACTGCTCGCCGAGCTGCCGGAACTCAACAGCACCGACCTGGCGAGCTACTTGCGGGAATTGAAAGAGTTGGCCGCGTTCGAGTATGTGCCGCCGTTCCGCGGCCGGGCGATCCACATGCGCCAGCGCGAGCTGGCGTTCGACGACGTCGACATCGACTTCGAAACGCTCGAACGTCAGAAACAGGCCGAATACGACCGGCTGGAGAACGTGCTGCGATTTGCCCGGGATTATCGCTGCCGGCAGCAACTGATTCTCCAGTATTTCGGACAGACAGACACCGCCGCCTGCGGGCACTGCGACAATTGCCGGCCCGAAACCGGCGGGAGCCGCTGGGGAACGGCGCGCGTCGTGGAGGGAGGCGTGCTGGAAGCGGTGCGGATCGTGCTCAGCGGCGTGGCTAGAGTGTCTCAGCGCCGCGTTGGCTGCGGCAAGCTGCTATTGGCCAAAATGCTGCGCGGCTCGACCGACAAAGCCGTCCAGCGCAATCGGCTCGACAAGCTCAGCACGTTCGGATTGCTCGCGCATTTGAAACAGTCCGACGTGCTGCAACTGATCGACGCGCTCTTGCTTTGCGGGCTGCTCGAGCAGAGCGAAATCGAGCCGTTTCGCCCGATCGTTCAGCTCACGACGCGCGGGGCCGAGGTGATGAGCGGGCGGTCCGGGGAGCTGAATTTGCCCATGCCCGACGACCTGTGGCGCAAGCTCGATTCGGGTGCCGGTCCGACGGACGCTTCGGCCCTGTCGGCGGAAGTTTCCGCGACCGGCGGGACTTCGGCGAGCTCAGTCGAGCCGCCGCCGCTCGACGGCGCCGTGCTCGCGCGGCTGCGGAGTTGGCGCGACGCGACGGCGCGCTCGCAAAACGTGCCGGCTTATATCGTCGTGAACAACGGGGCGATGGAGGCGCTGGCGCGCGTGCAACCACAAACGGTCGAGGAGCTTTTGGGCATCAAAGGAATCGGCCCGGCCAAGGTGCGGCAATACGGCGAGGAGCTGTTGCGGCTGTTGGCGGCGAGGGGAGTCGGCTCGGCGGCGCGGCCCAAAAACGACCAGGCCCCGGCTGCCGCGCCCGCGGCGCGCGACGAAACGCCGAGCGACGCGTTCGAACCCGCCGCGCCTGCCGCGGCTGCGGCGACGGTGGAAAGCGGGCAGCCGAGCCATTACTGGACGTGGCGCTTGCTTACGGCCGGGTTCACGCCCCAGGAGTGCGCGGCGATCCGCTCGCTGTCGCTCGACGTGGTGCTGGATCACGCGCTGCGCGCGGCCGACAGCGGGCTGGAGATCGACGCGGCGTGGTTTCTCGCGCCGGAGCTGGTGGCGCGAATCCGGCAGGTGACCGGCGAGGCCGCGCCGGCCAGGATCCGCCCGCTCCTGGAAAAACTTCCCCGCGGCACGCGCTACGAGGACGTGCAACTGGTCGTCAAATCGCGGCGCGCAGCGGGCAGTGGGCGGTAGCACGCGAGGACCGCGCGAGTTTTTTGATGCGCCCCGCTGGGCCGCGCGTTGTCGGGTGTGATTTGCCGGTACGCGCCGCACGCGCTTGACCGAATGCACCACCCCAATGGCTGTTACGACTCGGGGTCGAAAATCCCCGCATCGTGGGATACAATTCCTTAGAAGCGGCGCACGCGCGCCGCGCCCGGAGAAAAAACGGAGAAATCAGGTGTCGACGGACAAGCCTTCGGGTGGCCCCGACGTTCAGCCGAAAATCAGCCCGGTGCGGCGCCTCAACACGTACAGCGTGCTGGTGGCGCTGACCGTGGTCTTTGCCGCGCTGTTGTGGTGGACCAGCAGCGAATCGCCGAAGCGCGAACGGATCACCTACAGCCAGTTCCGGCAAGAACTGGCCACTGACAACATCAAGGAAGTCGAGTTCACCGATCGCTACGTGGTGGGCAAGTTCCGCAGGCCGCCCGTGGTGACCAAGACCGAGACCAAGGACGGCAAGACCGTCGAAGTTGAAGCCCAGCTCCAGGGAGAGTTCTCGGTCGAAATGACCCCTTATACGGGCGAGGAATTGGACAAGGAGCTGCTCGAGAAAGGGGTCATCATCAAGTCGCAGCGAACCAGCGACGGCACGTGGCTGCTGGCGGTCTTTTACATTGCGGGCACGGTGCTGATCTTTGGCTTCGTGTGGGTCATGTTCCGCCGGGCCCGCGACCAGTTCATGGGGGGCGGCATCCTCGGGGGCTTCAGCAAGAGCCCGGCCAAGCGCTACGAAACCGACGGCCGCCCGATCACGTTTGCCGACGTGGCGGGGCTGGAAGGCGTGAAGCACGACCTGCAGGAAGTCGTCGAGTTCCTGAAAAACCCCGAAAAGTTCCAGCGCCTCGGCGGACGCGTGCCCAAGGGAATCCTGCTGATGGGGCCGCCGGGAACCGGCAAGACGCTGTTGGCCCGGGCCGTGGCGGGCGAAGCCGCCGTGCCGTTCTTCTCGATTTCCGGAAGCGAGTTCATTCAGATGTTCGTCGGCGTCGGCGCCAGCCGCGTTCGCGACATGTTCAAGACCGCCAAAGAATCGTCTCCCTGCATTCTGTTCATCGACGAAATCGACGCGGTCGGCCGCGTGCGCGGAGCCGGTTTGGGGGGCGGGCACGACGAGCGCGAGCAGACGCTCAACCAGATCTTGAGCGAAATGGACGGCTTCAGCCAGAACGAATCGGTGATCGTGCTGGCCGCCACCAACCGACCCGACGTGCTCGATCCGGCACTGCTGCGCCCCGGACGATTCGATCGCCACATCACCGTCGACCGGCCGAACCACAAGGGGCGGCTGGCGATTTTCAAGGTGCACGTGCGCGACGTGCCGCTTGCCGACAACGTCGATCTGAACCGCCTGGCCAGCGGCACCGTCGGGCTGACCGGAGCCGACATTCGCAACCTGGTGAACGAAGCCGCCCTGTGGGCCACGCGCGCCGGCAAAGACAAGGTCGACGTGGACGACTTCGAGCATGCCCGCGACCGCGTGCTGATGGGTCCCAAGCGCGAAGAGGTCCTCACCGGCAAGGAAAAGTGGATGACGGCCATTCACGAAGCGGGCCACGCGCTACTGGCTTGGATCGTGCCGGGGGCCGATCGGGTGCACAAGGTGACGATCATTCCCCGCGGCCGGTCGCTGGGCGTGACGCAGTTGTTGCCCGAGGAAGACCGGCTCAACATCAGCGAATCGGAGCTGCACGGCCGGCTGTGCTTCATGCTGGGGGGCCGGGCGGCCGAAAAGCTCGTCTTCGACGAGTACAGCGCCGGGGCGGAAAACGACCTGATGCAAGCCACCCGGCTCGCGCGGCGCATGGTTACGGCCTGGGGAATGAGCGAACGGCTCGGACCGGTCGCCTATCGCACCAGCGAAGAGCATCCGTTTTTGGGCAAGGAAATCCACGAGCAGCGCGAGTTCAGCGAACACAGCGCGCAATTGATCGACGAAGAGGTGGCCAAAATCCTGCACGCCGCCGCCGAGCGCGCGACCGAGATGCTCGGCGAGCATCGCGACGAACTCGAAAAACTGGCCGAGGCGCTGGAACGCCAGGAAGTGCTCGATGAACTGGAGATCGAACAGTTGCTGGGCCCCTCGATCAACAAGCGCGCCGAAACGAACGGCCGCGTGGTCGACGCCGCGCCGTCGCACAAAGGGGACAAAGAGGACGACGTCAAACCGACCCAGCCGGCCGAGCGGTGAGAGCGAACGCCAGGCGGTGTGGGCTCGCAACCTCGTTGGTCAGCGAATCCATTTCTGTTAGGATTCTGTCAGGGTCACGATGTACCTACACGGATGGTTTGGGATGGTATGATAGTTACCCTTCTCGCGTGAACAAAAGCTCGCCGCGCGGCGGAACGGCGTGAGCGGACACCGAACGCCGCAAAGCACAGGCTGGCAGCGGATTATCGTGCGACGTTGACGATCCACGCCTGGCGGCCTGGGCGCTGCACCGCCGGAACTTTTTTCGGAACTCATCTGCGCGCCGATGGTTCAATACGCGCCGGTGCACTTTGTCCGACTGGCGCGTTCCCGGCTTGCCTCGCCGCTCCCATGAAGCAACAGTCTGACAATCCGAACGACGAGCAGCACGTCGCCGCCGAAGGCCAGCGGCCCGCCGAAGGCCCCGTGATCCTGCGGTCCGAAGACCTGCTCCAGGGGCGAAGCGACGTATGGATCAAACACGGCGCGGAGATGTACCGCTTGCGGCTAACGCCCGCGGGCAAGCTGTACCTGACGAAATGAATGGGCCGCCCTAACGGCTCGAGTAGCTCAGGTCGTCGAGATACAGCTCGACGCCGTGTCCGCCGGATTGCAGGTTGAAGGTGCCAAAGCGGTCGAACGAAGCGCCCCTGGCGCGATCGCCCGGTGCCAGGTCCATGGTGTCGGTCTGACCGTCGAAGGTGATTTCGATCTGGCCGGCCCCGCCGGCGGCCGTGGGCCGGTAATGGATGCCCCATGTGTGCACCTGGGCATTTGGATAAATGACCGGCCAGGGCCGGCCGCGTGCCGATAGCTCGCCGGCGTTCTGGCCGCTCGCGTCGCGCGAGCCGTAACCAGGGCGGAAGTAATGCCCGACGCGGCTGGGGCCCTCGACAAGAATGCCGAGATAGTTTTTCTGACGCGCCTCGTGCTCGGGCCTTTCATGGGCCTGTTTCGCGGCGGCGTCGAACCAGCCGATATAAACGCCGCTGTCGCTGGCGGCTTTGAGCAGGGCCAGCTTGCCCGAGGCCGCCAGCTCGTCGTCGAGCGACAGGCGGCCGGTTTTGGCGCCGCAGTAGGCCGGCCGCTCGTCGCGAAAGACGATGCCGCCGAATTCGCCCGGCGCCCCGCCGGCGTGGCGCGTGGCGCTATAGCCGAAATCGTGAAAGGGGCGAATCATGCGCTCGGCAAACTCGGCCGAGTTGCCCGCGGCCTGCCAGCGCGGATCGCGGTCGAACGAGTGCGTCCGGCCGTCGACCACGAGGTCGTCGAGATAAAGCTCGATACGCTCGCCGGGGATTTGCACGTTCCAGATGCCAAAGTGGTCGAACGTCGCGCCGTCGTCGCGGTGGCCGTCGCCCATTGGAAGCTGGTACTTGCGGTCGTCGATTTGAAAAGTGATCCGTCCGCGGCCGTCGCCGGCGGCCGGATCGTAGTCGAGCGACCAGTCGTGCGTCTTGCCGTCGGCCGGGAACGGCGGCGTGGGGGTACGCTGGTATTGTTCGCCTTCAAAAGCCCCGCCGCCGCCGGTGCGCCACTTGCTCGTGCCATATTCGTAAAAGACCCAGAACTTGCCGCCGTTGCCGTCGACGCGAAAGCCAAACGCATTGGGAGTTCGCCACGAAGGGGGCGGCGCTTTGAACCAGCCGACGAGCACCCCGCTCGAACTGTCGGCCGCCCGCACGGCCAGCTTGCCCGAGGCCGTCAATCGGTCGTCGAGCGTTTTGGGCTCGATCGGCACGGCGTAGTACGCGGATGAGGGCGAACGCTGCACGTGCCCGCCGATTTCGCCGGCACGCGCGCCGCGGGCATAGTTGGTAGGGCGATAGCCGAAATCCTGCCGCACCACCAGCGGCCGCTCGGGCGTCAGGCGGTTGCGAAAACCGTCCCAGCCGGGATCGGCGGCGAACGCTTCGCGCACGACGCGCGGCTCCTGGGCACGCGCCGCGATCGTGGAAAGCCCAGAAAGCGCGACGAGCCAAACCATACTAACCCGACGCGCAAGCGAGGGAAAACCAATACTAGCCCGGCGCGCAAGTTTGGATGTTGCGCATCGTCGGTTAGCCCCCGGCTTTGCCGGGGGATCGTTGCACCGCATTGCCCGATTGGTCGTGCAGCGCGGAATCCCCCGGCAAAGCCGGGGGCTAAAGCGCGTCGGGTTAGTGTCAATTGCGTCGCGTGATCTCATGGCGCGCGCCTTGTGAGGGGGGCAATCGGGTGGTATTCTCGCCGTCGCAAAGTGATTCGGACGTCCAATTTACCAGGAGGCCCCTATGGCTGAAACCACGCGCCAACTGGCCCACATGGTTTATTTCACGCTCAAGGACCGCTCGCCCGCGGGCGTCCGGCGGCAACTGGACGCCTGCCGGAAATACTTGACCGGCCACGCGGGGGTGGTCTTTTTCGGGGTCGGCACGCGCACGCCGGATCTTGCGCGCGAGGTGAACGACAAGGAGTTCGACGTGGGGCTGCACGTCGTGTTCGGCGATCGCGTGTCGCATGACGCGTATCAAAAACATCCCCGCCACGTGCAATTCATCGAAGAGAACAAGCCCCACTGGGCGCAAGTGCGCGTGTTCGACGCGGACGTCGTGTAGAGCGAGCTTGTGCCGGCAGGAAATCCGTAATTGGCGTCCCGGCTTTCACGCGACGGACGGCGCGGTTGCGCAGGATGTGCTGGTTGTCCGGCCGCCCGGGGTGCAGGTGTGAACTATGCTTTTATAGACGGCCAATTCGGTCGTTGGGGCATCTTCGATCGGCAGTGCATCGCATGGGACACGAGATTCAAGACCATCCGCGCGCCGGGATGGGCATTCACGAGCTGGTTGTCGAAGCGCATCAGGAAGTGGGCAAGGACCGCCGCGCCGAGACGCGTTATCCGTTCTTCCGGCAGATTGCGATGCAAGTCGCCGGCGGCCCGACGTGCGTGGCCTTCAGCCGCGAGATTTCGGCCCTGGGCATTGGTCTGTTGCACGACGTGTCGCTCGCGCCGGGCGAAGTCGAATTGTCGATTCCCAGCCGAAGGGGCTATTCGATTCGCGTGCGCACCAAGATTCTCTGGTGCCAGCCCTGCGGCGAAGGCTGGTACATCAGCGGCGGCCAGTTCGTCGGCACGGCGTTCGTCGGTTAGCGATGGTCTCCATACGCGTCGCGCTCGAACGGATTGTCGCGGTAGGCGTCTTTGCCCGCCAGCCAGAGCACGAGCGAGCAAGCCAGATACGCCGGCACAAACAGCGGGCCCCAGCGCTCGTATTGCCGCACGTGCACCAACTCGTGCGGCCGCGACAAATCGAGCGCGGCTCGGCTGAGCCCGATCACCACGTGGCCCAAGGTCATGGCCACGGGCTGTCCCGGCAGGCATCGCAGCAGCCAGCCGACCGCCCCGCCGTAAAACTCGAGGATGCCCCCGCCGCGGCGCGCGCGCCCGCCGGTCGCCAATCCGGCGGCTCCCAGGGCCAGCCCGAAACACGTCCACGGCGAAGCCCAGGCGAGGCGCGCCAATCGCAGGATCATGGAAACGAGTGACGGCGGCATCTCGACGGGCCGATTGGAGTTGTTTACAGCGTTCCCATGAACTCGATGTTGTCGAACTGGTCCTTGATGCTCGACAGATAGACGGCCCGGTTCTTGAAGTAGCTGTTGGGGTACAGGAAGACCTTCTTTGCCAGCAGACAGCCGGTGATCGCGACGTGCAGCCGGTCGGTGTGGATCGACTCGAATTTCGCCACGGTGTCGACGAGCGGCGAGACGTCGGTAAACTGGTTTCCTTTCAGGCTGATGTCGTCGTTCGTCGGCGGAATCGTGCGGCAGCGGCCGCTTTCGGCGTCGGTGCGAAAGAAATAGCCCTCGCCGCTGCCCGCCGGCGACGGCGCGATCGAGTGCTTTAGATAAAAAGCCATGTCGTGACAGAACGTGGCCGCCGGCACGTTGGCCTGGCTTTCGTAGCGATCGCGGCAAAAGAAGGTTGTGTTGGGAATCGCGAACGGCAATTCGTAGGTCGAGGGGAGAACGACCACCGCGCATCGCTGCTTGAGCGAGGTGACCCACATTTCGGCGTGGTTCCAGAGTTTGCACCATGCGCCGCCCCCGCCGTAAATGCACGTGCCGGCGCCGGGCGACAATTTCGAGAGATCCTGCTGGGACTTGATCTCGGTGAAGTCCAGGCCGATATCGCGAAACATGAGCAGCGTTCCCTGCCGGATCAAGGCGTCTCCCCAGTTACCCGGGTTGGCCAGGTAATAGACCGTCTCGCCGCCCGAGCGGTCCTGGAGGTATTTGCCCAACGCGGCGAAGGCATCGTCCATGGCTTTTTCAGCCCGCCGGCTTGGCCGGGGGATCCTTGGTGGCAGGGATAAGGACCGGACAACAATCCCCCGGCCAGGCCGGGGGCTCTGCAACGATGCAATCGCACGGCAATCGAAACCCAAGCAAATCGCAGCCGCGCTTGCCCACGGCCGATTCTTGCTGTCTACTCGCGAAAGAGAGCACCTCGATCGGCCGGGAGTTCCAACGTCATGCGACGCCTCAATTGTATCACGATTGTTTTGTTGCCGGCGGCACTGGCTTGGGCCCAGGCCGCGTACGCCGGCGAGCTCAAGTTTCGCCCGCAGGAAATCTCCGAACGGCTCACGGTCGGCTACGCCGTGCGGCTGGTGGATATGAACGACGACGGCAAGCTCGACGTCGTGGTGGTCGACACCGAACGCGTGATCTGGTTCGAAAATCCCGCCTGGAACCTGCGCACGCTCGTCGACGGGCAGACAAAAAAAGACAACGTGACGATCGCGCCGGCCGATATCGACGGCGACGGGAAGGTCGACTTCGCCCTGGGCGCCGATTGGCGGCCGTCGGATACGCGCACAAGCGGTAGCCTGCAATGGCTTTCGCGGGGAACGTCGGCCGACGAGAAGTGGACCGTGTACCCCATCGGCACCGAGCCGACCGTGCATCGAATTCGCTTCGCCGATCTGGACGGAGACGGTCGCGAGGAGCTCGTGGTTGTGCCTTTGTTCGGCCGCGGGTCGAAAGGGCCGAAGTTTGAAGAAGCTCCGCTGCGCATCCTGGCCTACAAGATTCCGGCCGATCCGATCAAGGGACCTTGGACGCCCGAGGTGATTAACGAAGAGCTGCACGTGGCCCATAATTTTTTGCCGACCGACCTGGACCACGACGGCAAGCTCGACATCCTGGTGGCCAGCTTTGAAGGCGTCAGTTTGCTCGCGCGCGCGGGCGACGGCAGTTGGAAGCGCACGCTCATCGGCAGCGGCAATCAGGAAACCTCGCCCAGCCGCGGCGCCAGCGAAATCAAGCACGGCCGGCTCGCGTCGGGCGCCGACTATCTGGCGACGATCGAACCGTGGCACGGATTTCAGGTCGCGGTCTACACGCGGCCCGAAGTCGGCGCGGCCGGCGAAGCGGACCATAGCGAGACTTCGAAACTCTGGCCGCGCCAAGTGCTCGACGAGGAGCTGAAATGGGGGCATGCCGTGTGGTGCGCCGACTTGGACGGCGATGCCGACCACGAGCTGGTGATCGGCGTACGCGACACGAAGGACGCGGCCAGCCCGTGCGGCCTGCGCATCTACGATCCGGCCAACGCCAAGGGCACCCAGTGGACCAGACACGTGTTCGATCCCGGCGGCGTGGCGATTGAGGATCTGGCGGTTGGCGATCTCGACGGCGACGGCGACGCGGACATCGTAGCCGTCGGCCGGCAGACGAAAAACGTGCGCATCTACTGGAACGAGACCTAACTTCGTGTTGAAAAATTGGGACAGGCACCTCGCGATCACCTTTTATTCTCGGGACATACCGTAAACGGCTCGGAGCCAGTCCCATTTTTCAACGGCCTGCTTGGCCGCATCGCCTTAGCTGGCGCCCTCGCGCCGCCGCCGCCGATCTGACCCCCGGGCTGCGATTTGCGCGCGATTGAGCGTCGGCGGCCAATCGGACTCGATGTCGCCGGAGCGGGCACGTATACTTAATCGTTGGCGATGCGGGATTCTTGAGTCTCCCAGAGAAAATCTTGATGGGCGGCAGGTTTTTGGCGGTCACGATGCGGGCCAGGCTGGCGGCGACAATCCTGGCGGTGGCGGCGTATTTCGCGACGGCCGTGGTGGCCGACGACTTTCCGGACCAGACGCTGCCGGATGCGATCTCGGGCAAGGATCTCGCGCTTGTGGATGCGCAGGGCCGGCAGGCCACCGTGCTCGTGTGCCTGTCGATCGAATGCCCGATCTCCAACGAATACATGCCGACGATCAACAAGATCGCCGACGCTTATTGTAAGCGAGGTGTGAACTTCATCGGCATCAATCCCGGCGGCGGGCAAAGTCTCGACGAGATGGCCGACTACGCGCGCAAGCACAGCCTGACGTTTCCGTTTGTCAAGGACGCCGGCGGCAAGGTTTCGCGCCGGCTGCTTTACAGCGTCACGCCCGAGGTGCGATTGTTCGATGCTGGGGGAAAGCTCGTCTACAGCGGGCGGATCGACGACCGCTATCGCCGCGGCGGGGCCACGGACAAGAACGTGGCCAAGGATTTGGAAGTCGCGCTCGACGAAGTTCTGGCCGGCAAGCCGGTCAGCTCCTCGCGTACCAAGCCGGTCGGCTGCCCGATCCAAATCGCCGACCCGAAATCTGGAAACTGAGTCCGCACACTACGTCGCGGTTGGGACGAGGCACAGAATGGCGTAGTAGTGGCAGGCGCTGGCGGCGATGACAAAGACGTGCCAGGCGGCGTGAAAGTACGGCACGCGGTCGTCGCGCATGAGAAACAACGTGCCCAGCGTGTACAGCAGACCGCCGGCCACGACCCAGCCGAGCACCGCGCCCGGCACGATCTGGACGATCGGCTTGATGGCCACGATCGGCAGCCAGCCCAACAGCACGTAGGCCGAAACCGAGACGCTTTGCAGGCGGGTGAAAAAGAGCTTGAAAAAGATTCCCCCAAGCGCCAGCCCCCACACCGCCAGGAACAGGGCCCACCACCAGCCGCCGCAAAAATACGTGAGCGCGATGGGCGTAAACGTGCCGGCGATCAACAGGAAAATGCACACCTGGTCGACCGTGCGAAAGAAGTGGCGCAGGCGCGGACGCACGAAACTGTGCGACAGCGTTGAAGCCGCGTACAGCGCCACGAGCGTCGCGCCGTAAATGCTCACGCCCACCACTTGCAACGAGTCGCCGTAGCGGGCCACCCGATCCAAAAGCACGGCCGTGCCGACTATCGACAGCACGAGGCCCAAGGCGTGCGTGATCGAGTTGACCAGTTCTTCGGGGCGCGACAACGAGGCGGGCAATTCGACGTCGACAGAGGTGCTCATCAAATCTCTTCGTGCGGGGGTTCGCGATCTTGAGGCGATTCGGCTGGCGTGCTTTCACTTGGGCGCCCTGAGCGGCGCCCGACGGCCCAGACCGAGGGAATGTGGCGGTAAAGTGGCCGCTAGCACCCGCTCTCGACCTTGGCGCAAGATGCCTATCCAACCATATTATCCTTATCGACCGCTCGACGCTTTTGCGATCAGCCACAGGCCGCTGGCGGCGCCATGCCGGCATGGCCGCCGCGAGGTAAATCAAGTATAGGTCGGAATTTGCGATCATGTCGAGCGCGAGCCGCCGTCGTTTTTTGCTAAGCTGTGGCGCGCTTGCCCCAGTGCCACTCGTTCGCGGGCGCGTAAGGAAGCAAAACGCGTACGAGAAAGGTTGACATGGCCGCTGAATCCGGCGCCAAACCGGCTACGCCCGGCGCAATCGCCGAAGACGACTACGAGCGCGAAGCCCGAGATTGGCTGGAAAACGTCTACCAGGGGGACACGGTTCGGCAGCTTTCGCCGCGCGCGATCATCGGCGGTATGTTGATCGGCGGGTTGATGTCGATTTCCAACGTGTACATCGGGCTCAAGACCGGCTGGGGCCTGGGCGTGACGATCACCTCGTCGATTATCGCCTACGCCGTTTTCCGCGCTTTGGAAACGGTCAGCCCGCGCATCCGCCGCGATCCGCTCACGATTCTGGAAAACTACACCATGAGTAGCGCGGCCAGCGCCGCCGGCTACATGTCGACGTCCGGCCTGGTGTCCTCCATACCCGCGCTCTACATGGCGACCGGAAAAGAGCTCGCCTGGTGGGAGATGATGAGCTGGCTGGCGGCCATCTCGATGCTGGGAGTGTTCATGGCCATTCCGCTCAAGCGACAGTTGATCAATATCGACAAGCTCCCCTTCCCCACCGGCCTGGCCACGGCCGAAACGCTCAGGAGCATCCACACGAGGGGCTCCGCGGCGATGGCCAAGGCTTACGCGCTGTTGGCGGGCGGGGTCGCCGGCGGCGCGGTCGCGTTTTTGCGCGGCGCACTCCATCTCATCCCCGACGAGCTGCCGTTAGTGCCCGGCGAGGGCGGCCGGTCGCTTTTGAGATACACGAGTTTTGGATTCGAAGGCTCGCTGGTGATGGTGGCGGCCGGAGCGATCATGGGCATTCGCGTGGGCGTCTCGCTGCTCGTGGGAGCGATCGTGTATTACGGCATGATTGGGCCCGTGTTGATCGAACGCGGGATCACCGGCGAGGGCTATACGGGCATCGTCAAATGGGCGCTGTGGCCGGCCTCGGCCATGATGGTGACTTCCGGGCTGTTGGCCTTTGCGCTGCGGTGGCGCACCGTGCTGCGATCGTTCGCGGGATTGATCTCGATCGTCATCCCCCAGACCACTCGCGACCCGCTCGAGCATATCGAAGTGCCCGGGAAGTGGTTCCTGTTCGGCACCTTGGTGTCGGGCACGGCGTGCGTGATTCTGGGCCACTTGCTGTTCGACATTCGCTGGTGGATGGGGATCGTGGCGGTGCTTTTGACGTTCGTGCTGTCGATCGTGGCGGCCCGGGCCACGGGCGAGACCGACATCACGCCGATCAGCGCCATGGGACAAATCACGCAGCTCGTTTACGGCGTCGTGGCCCCCACGAACCTGACGACGAATCTGATGACTGCGTCGGTCACGGCCGGCGCTTCGGCGCATTCGGCCGACCTGTTGACCGATCTGAAAAGCGGCTACCTGCTTGGCGGCAACGCGCGCAAGCAAACGATCTCGCAGCTTCTGGGGGTCGTGGCCGGAACGTTGTTTACCGTGCCGGTATACATGCTGCTGGTGCCGGATCCCGCGAAACTCGGCGAGACGTTCGCCGCGCCGTCCGCGGTTGTGTGGTCGAGCGTGGCCCTGATGCTGGCCGAAGGGCTCCAGGCGCTCCCCCCCGGCACGTTTTGGGCCGTGATCATCGGCGGAGTGCTCGGCATCGCGCTCGTGCTGGCCGAGGCGTGGACGCCGAAAAAGTATCACAAGTTTATCCCCTCGGCGATCGGCCTGGGTATCGCCGGAATCATTCCGGCGTTCAATTCCGTGGCGATGTTCCTGGGAGCGCTCGCGGCCTGGGTGCTATCGAAACGGAGACCGGACCTCGACAAGGGGTATACAATTCCGGTGTCGTCGGGACTGATCGCCGGCGAGTCGTTGATGGCCGTGAGCATCAACCTCGTCGCCGCCAGCTCGGGAATCGTCGACGTGATCAAGCAACAGCTCTGAACCGGGTAAGAGAATGTCGACGGCCCTGTATTAGTCGCCGTGCTTCTGGCGCAGCCGGGTGCTGGTGCGCAAGATCAGTCGCACGCGTTCAAAGATGTCGAGCCAATCCTGCGTCACGGCGCTGAGCAGATCCTGCTCGGGCGGCACGAGGCCGGTCGGGCACGACGGGCCGAGCTGGTCGGCCGCCAATTTGCGGTATTTCGACAGCGTGCGATCGCCGTAGCGCATGACTTCAAAGCCGTCTTCGCTCAAGAACACCAGGATCGGCACCCGCGCCCCGCCGCAAATCTTCAGCTCCTCGGCCAGATCGGGATGGGTGTCGCGGTCGAAGTAGCGGATGACGATGCGCTCGTTGACGCGGCCAAAATGATCGAAGATCGGACACTGGTTGACGCAATCGCCGCACCACGCGCCGGCCAGGCAGAGCACTTTCATCTCGCGCTGGAAGCTGGACAAGAGCGCTTGCTGCTTTGGGGTGAGCTTGACGCGGGCATGAAAATCGGCCCAGCGGCGGCGATGCTCGTCGCTGCCGTGCCCGGCCAGAAAATCGTCGTACGCGAGTCCCGCGGAGAATTTGGCGGCAAAGTCGAACATGAGAATCCGCTTCTTAGTTGGTACACCTAGGTTACCGAGGGCCGCGGAAATTCGCCAGTCCGCAGGGGGATCGCGGGGATGCCTTCTTGCGCAAGCAGCTTGTACAGCTCCTCGACGTGGCGGCGGTCGGAGGTTTCAACAGTGCACAAAACGTTGGCCGCGCCGATGTCCGGACCGGAAAAGGCCCGATCGTGCGTGATTTCCTGAATGCTGGCGCCGCTTTGGGCAATTAAGCCCGTGAGCCGCGCCAAACCGCCGGGCCGGTCGGCCACGACGGCGGTAAAGCGGCACAATCGGCCGTCGGTCACCAGTGCTTTTTCGATCACCCGCGTGAGGATGAGCGGATCGACGTTGCCGCCCGAGAGGATCATCACCGTGCGCAAGCCGGCCAGCTCGGGCAGCTTGCCGCTCATCAAGGCGGCCAAGGGCGCCGCGCCGGCTCCCTCGACGACGCTTTTTTCCAGTTCCACCAACCGCAGCATGGCCAGCGCCAATTCCTCCTCGCTCACGGTGACGACGCGGTCGATCCGGCCTCGCGCGATTTCGAATGCCAGCTCGCCGACTTTGCCCACGGCCAGACCGTCGGCAACCGTCGGCTGGACCGGGATCGTGACGGCGCGGCCGGCGACCAGGGACGCCGAAAAACCGGCCGCCCGCTCGGGCTCGACGCCGACAATGCGGACGCCTGGCAACCGGCTCTTGACGGCCAGGGACACTCCGGCCACCAGCCCGGCGCCGCCAATCGGCACCACAATGGCTTCGACGTCCTCCACCTGATCGAGAATTTCCAACCCCACGGTCCCCTGCCCCGCAATGACGGCCGGATCGTTGAAGCCGTGAACGTACGAGAGTCCGGACTCGCGGGCCAACTGCTGCGCATGGTCGTAGGCTTCGTGAAACGACTCGCCGCACAGAACGACCGTCGCCCCCAGCTTGCGGCAGGTGGTGCGCTTGATCAGCGGAGCGAACCTGGGCATGACGACCGTAACGGGGATTTCCAGCAGCTTGCCGTGATAGGCCAGTCCCAGGGCGTGATTGCCGGCGGAAGCGGAAATGACGCCGCTGCGCCGCTGCGACTCGTCGAGCAGCAAAAGCGCGTTCCGCGCCCCGCGCTCCTTGAAGCTTCCGGTGCGCTGCAAGTAGTCGAGCTTGCAGTACACGCGGCAGCCGGCAATCTCGCCGAGCGGAATCGATTCCGGACACGGCGACAGGTAGATGCCCGACGCAATGCGGCGGTGGGCAGTTTCAATGTCTGCCAGCGAAAGGTTCATACATTTCTCGGCAAAACAACGCCAACGCTGTCAAGTTGCCTGTGCAGTCTTCGAGGCGGCGCTTGCCCGCTTTTCAAACCAGTCGAGCGCCAAGGCAACGACAAACATCACCGTCCCCAAGACGATTACGATGTCGCCTAGAACGGCGAATGCCATCACGAACAAACCGCACAAAACGGCGACCAACGACCCCTGCCAGCCCAGCGACCGCCCGCGCATCAGATCGACGAGGCCACGCAAATGCTGGAGAATATCGCGCTTCGCGATCGCACAGATGATGAGCATCACCACCAGGAGCACGCCGAGAACTGCATTTCTTGACGGCATATTGACCAGGCTGTGAGCAACGATGGTCGGAAGGAGCGAACGGGTGCGATAGTAAACATAGCCCCAGGCCGTCGCGCTAGCGAGTGACGTGAGCAACAGGCTCACGTTGTACAGATTCGCCATGAAATACTGGCTGTGCGAGAAAGTAAAGAGCAAAGCCGTGGCGAGAATTGCCGTCGCCGGGCCCCAGGCTTCCTCCAGACGCGTTTGACAATAGCCGCGGAAGAAAAGTTCTTCGACGAGGGGCACCAGAGCGTAGCTGCCCACCGCCATCAGCAGCCAAAACTCGACGGTGTTCCAATTCGTACGCATCAGGGCTTCTCTCCATGCAACCTGCGGGCCCAGTGGGTACAACGAGTGAATGAATTCCAACGCCTTGATCGGAAGATCGGCAACGGCGAACAGCACGACGCCTGCGGCGAGGCAAAACCCCAACGACCGCCCAGACAGCGTCAATCCATACGAGGCCGCCCCGCCACGCCGCCGCCACCAGCCGATTGGCAGGACCAGCAGGAACCAACCCGAATATTGCAGCAAGAGTATCTTGAGCAGCTGCCCGGTAACTTGCAGCAATTCGTAGGGTGTGGGCGCCGGACTGAGTGTTAGCAAAGGGTTAAGCAGGGGAATGCGGAAAATCGCTCCCAGCAGAAACGCCAACATCTGTCCGGCAGCGTAAATTCCCAACACCTCCAGAACGGCCGCGGCCCGCCGGATGCCTTGCATGTATCTTGACTCCCTGCATCCCGTCTCTAGCGGTCTCGAACATCCCACAGGTACACATCGAACTGGCCGGCGCGTTCGGAGATCGTCAGCAGCCGTTTGCCGTCGGGATGCCACTGGG
>JBBDNV010000075.1:0-5161 GCA_040877415.1 Pirellulales bacterium | reverse complement strand
CTCCCGCCCCAAATACCGCACTGACTCCGCCACCTCCTCCAACGTCCGCGGCCCGAGCGTTATCACCCGTGCCCCGACCCCGCCGAAGTCCTCTCCCGCAACGGCGCAAACTCTGCACAAGTCCTGGGTGATGATCACCTCCGGCCGCAACGCCGCCAGCAGTTCCCCATCCACCACGTAAAGCGCCTCCCCCTCTTCCACCGCCGCGCGCACCGCCTCATCGATCGGCCGCCCGTCCAGCGCGGCCGAATCAATCCGGCTGGCCGCAACCGCTGGCACCGCCCGCACCCCCGCCGGCCACTGACACTCATGCGAACGGCCGACGAGCGAGTGGAGTAACCCCAGATCCGCCACAATCTCGGTGGCACTTGGCAGCAAGGAGACAATCCGCATAAGGAACATCGTAACCACAGAAGCCACCCCGCCAGCAATCCGGTTCCTTGGAGAGCGGCCGTCCCCGGCCGCCGCCCCGCCCAACGCCACCAGCCCAGTCCGGGAAAAATCCCTCGCTTTTCCAACTAGTCTAACTAGTCTATATGCATGATCAAAGAAGTCGGAGCCTTCGAGGCCAAAACCCACCTCTCCCGGCTACTCGACGAGGTGGCCGGCGGCGAAACCATCTACATCACCAAGCACGGCAAACGGGTTGCCGAGCTGCGCCCGCCCGTGCCGGTAAAGCATACCAAAGCCAAACGCGGTTGCGCCAAGGGACCAGGCTTCTACATGGCGCCCGACTTCGACGAACCGCTCGAGGAGTTCAAGGAATACATGTGAGGTATTTGGTCGATACCAATGCTTGGATCGCTCTGTTCGAGGACTCGCCGAATCTTTCGGATCGGGCCGCCGGTCTGATGGAATGCGGGCGGCATGACTGCTTTGTCAGTCTCGCCTCCGTCTGGGAGGCCGCCATCAAAGTCGGCCTCGGCAAACTGAAGCTCCCCTACTCGCTCGACACCGACCTCCCGCGCCTCTTCGAGCAAAACGGCTTCGAACTCATCCCTCCCGACTGGCGCGCCGTCACTGCCGTGCAGCACTTGGAACCCGTGCACGGGGATCCGTTCGACCGCATCCAAGTCGTCCAAGCCCGCCAGCGCGGACTCGACATCATCAGTCGCGATCAGGTCTTTGATCGCTATGGCCTGCGTCGGATCTGGTGAACGCCTCACGCCGCTCCATCCAGCGCGCAATCCAGATACACGCCTCGTAAAGCAGCACCATGGGCCCTGCCATCAGCAGCAGGGTGAAAATATCGGTGGTCGGCGTGATGACCGCCGCCAGCAAACAAATCACCACAATGGCATAGGGCCGCGTGGTCCGCATCTGGTCGTGGTTGAGAAGGCCGACCTTGACCAAGGCCAGCACCACCACCGGCAACTCGAAAGCCAACCCGAAGGCCAGGGTGAATTGCGTGGTGAAGCTGTAGTATTCGCGCACCGTCCAAGTCGGACGCCACTGCATCATTTGCGCGTCCTTGAAGAAAAATTCCAGCGCCGCCGGCAGCACGACGGAAAACGCGAAGACCGCCCCGATGAGAAAAAGCACGAACCCCACCGCCGAAGCGAACAGCACGACCCGCCGCTCCCGGGCGGTCAAAGCCGGGAGGACAAACTCTGCCAGAAAATACAACAGCACCGGAAAGGACACGACCAGCCCGGCGTAAAACGCCAACTTCAGCGAAATCGTCATCGAATCGGCCACGCCGAGCGACTGCAGGTTATCGACCCGCGTCGGATCCACCGCCAAGAGCGGGCCCTGCACGAACGCCGCCAGTTCTGCGCGGAAGATGAAGGCGAACAGCATGCAAATCCCCAGCGCAATGGCCATCCGCACGATCATCCGCCGCAGATCCTCGATATGATCGAGAAACGGCTTCGGCGTGTCCCGCTCGTCGCGGAATTTGATGAACTTTTCCAGACTCACAGCCACCTCCCCGCCGCCAGACGCGCGTAAAGGCCGAGCGTGTTGGCATCCTCGATGACCCCCTGCGCGACCATCTCGCGCAATTCCTCCGCGCCGAAAGTCTTGATCTCCAAAATCTGCTCTTCCCCGTCATGCGCCGTGGCGCGCGGATCGCAATGGACCTCGGTGGCTAGAAACTGGTGCGTGTGCTCGTCGGTGAAGCCCGGCGAAGTGAAAAACTTCCCGAGATATTCCAGCTGCCCCGCCGCCTCGCAGCCCGCCTCTTCAGCCAGCTCCCGCCGCGCCGCTGCTTCAATCGCATCTTCGGTCGCCTCCCCCTCCACTTGCCCCGCCGGAAACTGCCAAAAATCGCGCCGCGCCGGCACCCTCTCCTCGCGGATCAACACAAACGATCCGTCGGCCAACCGCGGCGCGATGGTCACCCCCACCTTGCGCGCCACCTTGGTCCACTCGCGTCCCTCGGGACGCGACGGCGTGCGCATCGTCTCGCGTGTGACCCGCACATGTACGTCATCCAAGAGCACGTCTTCCCTCAACAACTCCCAGCCCCCGCTCATGGCTTGGCCGCGGCCAGCCGCTTGCGCCACCAGACCAGCCGCGCAGCCACCCGCTTCGGCGACGGCGCGCCCTCGGCCGTCCGCGCCTGCAGTGACCGCCGTGCGTCGAGGCATTCCATCGCATCGGCTTTGAAGTGTTTGCTCACCGCCAGCAGATCCTTGAGTGACAATTCACGCAGACTCACCCCGCGTCTCACACTCAGACCCACCAATTTCCCGACTACCGCGTGCGCCTCGCGGAAGGGCAGTCCTTTCCGCACCAGATAATCCGCCCAATCTGTCGCCACCAGCAACGCGTCATCCGCCGCCGCCGCCATGCGCTTCTTGTCCCACCGTGCGGCGGCGAACATCTCGGCGAGAATTTCCAGCGAGGACCCCAGCGTGTCCGCCGAGTCGAAGACCGGTTCTTTGTCTTCCTGCAAGTCGCGGTTGTACGACAACGGCAGACCCTTGAGCGTGGTCAACAGTGACACCAAATTTCCGTAGAGCCTCCCCGTCTTCCCGCGGGCCAATTCCGCGATATCCGGATTCTTCTTTTGCGGCATCAAGCTCGAGCCCGTCGTGTGCGCGTCACTCAACCGCAGAAACCCAAACTCACTCGAAGCCCACAGCACCGTGTCCTCGCAGAGACGCGACAAGTGCATGCCCGTAATGGCGCAGGCCGAGAGAAATTCGCAGGCGAAATCCCGATCGGACACCGCATCCATGCTGTTCTGCGACACACCGTCGAAGCCGAGTTGCTTCGCCATGAACGCGCGATCCAGCGCAATCGTCGAACCGGCCAACGCTCCCGATCCCAGCGGCAACACATTGGCCCGCTTGGCGGCATCCGCCAACCGCCCCGCATCGCGTTCCAACATCTCGACATAAGCCAGCAAATGATGCGCCGCCAGCACCGGCTGAGCCCGCTGCAAATGCGTGTAGCCGGGCATAATCGCCTCACCGGCTTCCTGCGCCAGCCCGACCAGCGACTTTTGCAACCGCCGCACCGAGGCCACCAGCGCCGCCACTTCCTCCCGCATCCACAACCGCAGGTCGGTCGCCACCTGATCGTTGCGCGACCGCGCGGTGTGCAGCTTGGCCCCGGCCGCGCCGATCTTCTTGGTCAGCGCCGCCTCGATGTTCATGTGCACGTCCTCGAGATCCGTGCGCCACCGGAACTTCCCGGCGCGGATTTCCCGCCCGATCGCGTCGAGCCCCGTGCCGATGGCCTGCAGCTCCCGGGGCGTCAACAAGCCCGCTTTGCGCAACGCCGCGGCGTGGGCTTTCGACCCCGCGATATCCTGCAGCGCCAGCCGCTGGTCGAAAGAGACCGACTCCCCGTAGGCGCGCAGCCGCGCCGACGGGTCCTGGGTGAAGCGTCCGTGCCACATACTCACACCACCGCGGCGGCGACCTCGCGTCCGCTCTTGCGGCACACGCCTTTCAATTTCAATTCATCGCACCGCGCCTCGATGCGCACCTGCTTGTTCGCCGGGGTAAAACCCATCCGCTTGGCCATGCAATTCTCGAGCAACTCCATGTTCAGATCCTCGAACTCGAGGATCGTCTGGCAGTCGAGGCAGATGAGGTGGTTATGGTGCGGATGGTCGACAAAATTCGGATCGTAAACCTTTCGCCCCTGCCCGAGATCCAGCTCCCGTAACAATCCGCTTTCCACCAGAATCGGCAACGTCCGGTAAACCGTCGCCCGGCTCACCGTCGGTTCGATCTCCCTTGCCATGTCGAGCAGCTCGTCGGCCGTGTAATGTTTGTCCGTGCTGAAGGCTGCCTCGATGATGCCATCGCGTTGCGTGGTCTTGCGCAGCCCCTTGCTGGCAAGGAACTCGCGGATCTGGTGGCGCACGACCTCTTCCATGGGTAAAAGGCGCCGCAGCGCCCAAGGCGGATACTCCGCGCCCGCCCCCCATGGGTCAAGACTCGGAGGCCGGAGCGGAAAATTCTCCCGTCCGCCCGCGGAAATGGCACAATCGTTCCATGCGCTCGCTCGACCAAGACTCCCTCAAGCACGCCGCCGCCGTCTATGCCGTGCGCTTTGTCGAACCCGGCACCATCGTCGGCCTCGGCACCGGTTCAACTTCCGTCCATGCCTTGCGCGAAATCGCCCGCCTCCACGCCTCGGGCCAGCTGCCCGGACTCCGCTGCTTCGCCACTTCCACCGAAGTGGCCCGTGAAGCCGCCGCTGCCGGACTCCCCCTCGTCGACGACGAAGGCCCCGCCGTCATCGACGTCACCATCGACGGCGCCGACGAAGTCGACCCGCAACTGAACCTCATCAAAGGAGGCGGCGGCGCCCTCCTGCATGAAAAAATCGTGGCCCAAGCCAGCAAGCGCGAAATCATCGTCGTCGACGAATCCAAAATGTCCCCGCAGCTCGGCACCCTCTACCGCCTCCCCGTCGAGGTCATCCCCTTCGGCCGCGCCGGCCAGTGGCACTTCCTCCACGACCTCGGCGGCAATCCCGAACTCCGCACCAAGCCCGACGGCTCGCCCTACACCACCGACGAAGGCAACTACATCTACGACTGCGCCTTCGGCCCCATCGCCAATCCCGAAGAACTCGCCGCCGAACTCCACGCCCGCAGCGGTATCGTCGAGCACGGGCTCTTCCTCGGCATGGCCGACGACGTCATCGTCGCCGGACAAAAAGGCCTCCGCCACCTCCAGCGCGACCCGGTCACCGG
>JBBDNV010000074.1:0-5178 GCA_040877415.1 Pirellulales bacterium | reverse complement strand
GGAGTTGCCGGACTTGGCGAATCAGGGAAGATTCGCAGCACGGAGGCCTTTAGAGCAACCGGACAAATCCGCACGTTGGCGTGCAAGCGGCAATTTGCGGCCGCTTGCGGCCCGATGTCGCTCTGGCGATTGGGTCTTGTCCGGTCACACTTGGAAATCATGAATCCCAACCCGCACGCGCGCGTTGTCCCCTTCCATGGCGAGCCCTCCGGCTCGTCTTCCACGGCTGACCTCCACGACCAGCTCGCCGCGGCCGCCGGGCGCGCGATCGAGCGCACCGGCGGTTTTTTGCTCGACGAACAGCACGCCGATGGCCATTGGGTGGCCGAGCTCGAAGGCGACACGATCCTCGAGAGCGAGTACATCCTGCTGTTGGCGTTCTTGGGTGAGCGTACCGCCGACGTTGCCATCAAGGCGGCCCGCTACATCCTCGCCCGGCAACTCGAACAAGGCGGATGGACGACCTATCCGGGCGGGCCGGTCGACGTCAGTGCCAGCGTGAAAGCCTATTTCGCGCTCAAGCTCACCGGGCACGATCCCAGCTCGGGGCCGATGCAGCGCGCCCGCCGGGCCATTCTGGCACACGGCGGCGCCGACGCGGTGAACAGTTTTACGCGCTATTATTTGGCGCTGTTGGGACAGATTTCCTACGACGGGTGCCCCGCGGTTCCGCCCGAGGCGTTGCTGTTGCCCTCGTGGTTTCCGATCAATCTTTACCGCATCAGCGCCTGGTCGCGGACGATCATCGTGCCGCTGTCGATCATGTCGGCCTGCCGGCCGGTGGCCAGGCTCGATCCGCGATTGCACATCTCCGAATTGTTTTTGAAACCGCCGGCCGATTGGCCGCCCTTGCACTGTCCGGGACAATCGGGAGGCACCGGGCTGGTGAGTTGGGACAGGTTTTTCCGCTCGCTGGACCGCGCGCTCAAGTTCTTTCACCGTCGCGGCTGGACCCCGCTGCGCCGCCGGGCACTGGCCAGGGCGGAAAAGTGGGTCGTCGAACGGTTCGCCGGCAGCGACGGTCTGGGCGCCATCTTTCCGCCGATGATTTGGAGCGTTATCGCGCTAAAATGTCTGGGCTATGCCGACGACAGCCCCGAAATGAAATACTGCCGCCAGCACCTCGACGCGCTGGTGATCGAAGAACACGACACGGCGCGGCTGCAGCCGTGCAAGTCGCCCGTGTGGGATACCGCGATCACGCTGCGCGCGCTTTCCGCCGGCGGACTGGAGCCCTCACACCAAGCCGCGCGGCGGGCCGTCGATTGGCTCTTGGAACGCGAAGTGCGCCGACGCGGCGACTGGTCGAAGACGGTCTCCGCCGAGCCGGCCGGCTGGTCCTTCGAATACGCCAACGAGTTTTATCCCGACGTCGACGACACGGCGATGGTGCTGATGGCGCTGGCGGGCCAGGTGGAATCGGCCGGGCCGGGCACGCTGCCCGCCGACCTGCGGCTGGTCGATCATTCGTCCGCCGCAAGTTCCAACGAAGCGCGGCGGCGCATCGCCGTCGTCGATTCGCTGGCTGCCGCCAGCCGCCGGGCGCTGGCCTGGGTGATGGCCTTGCAGAATCGCGACGGCGGCTGGGGAGCGTTCGACCGCAACAACGATCACGAGTTTCTCTGCCACGTGCCGTTTGCCGACCACAACGCCATGATCGACCCCAGCACGCCCGATTTGACCGGCCGCGTGTTGGAAGCACTCGGGCGGCTGGGCCGGCGCGTCGGCGATCCGGCGGTCGATCGAGCGGCCGCCTACATCCGCCGCTCGCAGCAAGCCGACGGAAGCTGGTTCGGCCGCTGGGGCGTCAACTACATTTACGGCACCTGGCAGGCGATCGTCGGATTGAGCGAGGTGGGCGTGGCGGCCGACGATCCCGCGATCGTGCGTGGGGCGAACTGGCTTTTGGCCCATCAGCAGCCTTCGGGCGGATGGGGCGAATCGCCCGACAGCTACGCCCAACCGCATCGGCGCGGCCAAGGGCCCACCACCGCCTCGCAAACCGCCTGGGCCTTGATGGGTCTCGTCGCGGCCGGCCACGGGCAAAGGGCCGCGGTTTCGCGCGGCATTGCCTATCTGGTGCACAAGCAGCGCGACGACGGCACCTGGCACGAGGCGGAATTTACCGGCACCGGATTCCCGCAAGTCTTTTACTTGCGCTATCACTACTACCCGATCTATTTTCCGCTTCTCGCGCTGTCGCAATGGCTCGCGGCGGCGCGCGAAGAGCCGGCTGTTGGCCTGGTGTGCCGGGCGATCGCGGGCGGCCGCGGACCGAACGGCGCGGTACACGGTTTGTGAACACGAAAAAACTCCGCCGACGCTCAGGGAGATCCCTCGATGCGCTTTCCGTTTTCGCTCACGCGGACGATGGCCAGCTACTTGCTCACCAAGAAGCTCTCCGGCGCAAAGAAGTTTCCCCTGGTGTTGATGCTCGAGCCGTTGCACGCCTGCAATCTCACCTGCACCGGCTGCGGCCGCATCCGCGAATACGCGCCCTCGATCAAGGAACGGCTCACCGTCGACGAATGCCTGGCGGCGGTCGACGAATGCGGCGCCCCGTGCGTGAGCATCTGCGGCGGCGAGCCGATGATCTATCCGCAGATCGAGGAGCTGGTGGCCAAAATCCTCGAACGCAAAAAGCACATCTACCTGTGCACCAACGGCATGTTTACGCGCAAGAAGCTGGCCGGCTTCAAGCCCACCAACCGCTTCTTCTGGAACGTGCACCTGGACGGCATGGAGGCCACGCACGACATGGCCGTCGAGCGCGAGGGCGTGTTCGCCGAGGCCATCGAAGGCATCAAGGCCGCCAAGGCCGCCGGCTTTCTGGTCTGCTCGAACACCACGATCTACAAAGAAACCGACATGCACGAAATCGCCGTGCTGTTGAGCTACCTCACCGAGCTGGGCGTCGACGGGTTCATGATGTCGCCGGCCTACGGCTACGCCGCCGTCGAGGAGACGAACCCGCTTGGGGCGCAGGAAATCTTCATGACCCGCCAGGACATCCACGAAAAATTCCGCCAGGCGAAAAAGCTGCTCGCCTCGTACCGGCTGAGCACATCGCCGATCTACCTGGAATTTTTGCGCGGCGAGCGCGAGCTGCGCTGCGCCGCCTGGGCCAACCCCACGCGCAACGTGCGCGGCTGGAAAGGCCCCTGCTACCTGATCACCGACGCCCACTACGAGACGCACCGCGATCTCGTCGAAAAAACCGACTGGGACAAGCTGGGCCGTGGCAACGATCCGCGCTGCGAGAACTGCATGGTCCACTGCGGCTTCGAGCCGGCCGCCGTATTGGGCGTCAACCGCCGCCTGGGCGACACGCTGAAAATGGCGCTTTGGCAGTTGGGATGAGCCATTGCGCTTCCCTGGAATAGACCTCGGCTTCGCCGGGGGATTCTCTTGTCCACAACCGCGACCGCAATCCCGATTCACGGTAACGGCCTTCCCCCGGGCAAAGCCGAGGGCTAGTTGATTAGAATGACTGCGTGTGGCCCCGTTCATGCTCCGGCTCCGCTCCCATGTGGCAACCACTCCTGCGAAACTGGCTTCTGGGTCAAGCGCGCCAGAAAATGCGCGAGGCAGCCGCTCAAGCCGCGGGCGAAGCGGCGCGTCAAGCGCAAGCTGCCGGAGAACAAGGTCCGCCGAAACACGAGCGGCCGGTTTGTCAAGTGGGGCTCGTCTTCGCGCTACCGATCGAAGCCGGCGGGCTGGTGGATCGGCTTGCCGGCGTCGTCCGAATCGAAGGCGCGGGCTTTGTGGCGCGCGAAGGCGGGCTGGACGGCCGGCGCATCGTCATTGTCGAAAGCGGCGTCGGTCGCCCTCGGGCGGCCCGGGCCACCGAAGCCTTGATCCTCGGCCATCGCCCGCGGTGGATCGTCTCAGCCGGTTTCGCCGGCGCGCTCGACGGGCGCTTGGCGCGCGGCGATATCCTGATGGCCGACGCGATCGTCGACCCAGACGACCGGCAACTGGTCATCGACTTCAAGCTCCAAAGCGAATCCGCCACCTCGCCCCATCTACACGTCGGACGGCTACTGACGGTCGACCGCGTGATTCGCGAACCCGGCGAAAAGCGCGACTTGGGAAAACGTCACGGCGCCTTGGCCGTCGACATGGAATCGATGGGCGTGGCCGAAGTGTGCCGTAGCGAGAAAGTGCGCTTTCTTTCGGTCCGCGTGATCGTCGACGCGGTCGATCAGACCCTGCCGCGGGACATCGACCTCGTGGTCAAGAAAAAGTCGACCGCCGGACGCCTAGGCGCCGCCGCCGGCGCGATCCTCCGCCGCCCTTCGAGCATCAAGGACATGTGGCAGCTCAAGGAAGACGCCCTGGTTGCCTCCGAACGCCTGGCGAAATTCCTGGTGGGAGTCATCGGGCAGTTGCCGCGGCAGGATGAAAGTTGACGGTGGCCGGCTTATCCCGCCCGGCCCGGTGGGCCTGGGGCTAAACACCTGCTTCATCTTAGCGCCTTTTCCTCGGGCGGCGAATCTTTCATAATCGCTTCATGGTTCGCACGCGTTTTGCTCCCAGTCCGACCGGTTATCTGCACATCGGCGGCGTGCGCACGGCGCTCTTTAATTGGCTGTTTGCGCGGCGGCACGGCGGCACGTTTCTGTTGCGCATCGACGACACCGACGCCGAACGCAACGTCGAAGCCGCCTTGGCGCCCATTCTGCACGGCTTTCGCTGGCTGGGCATCGATTGGGACGAAGGGCCCGAAGTGGGCGGACCGTTCGAGCCGTACTATCAGTCGCAGCGGCTGGCCCGCTATCAGGCCGCGGTCGAAAAGCTCCTTTCCGGCGGCTTCGCCTATCGCGACTACGCCACGCCCGAGGAGCTGCAGGCCGAACGCGAAATCGCCCAAGCCGAAAAGCGACCGTTCCTCTACAGCCGCCGCTTCATGGCCGAAACGCCCGCGGCGGAAATAAGCTTCGAGGCCGAAGGCCGTCAGCCGGTCGTGCGTCTGAAAATGCCGCGCACAGGGACGCTCGTGATCGACGACCTGGTGCGCGGCCGCGTCGAGTTCGAGTGGGCCCGCGAACAGGATCACGTCATCCAGCGGACCGACGGCACGTGCCTGTATCATCTGGCCAGCGTCGTGGACGATTTCGATTTCCAGATCACGCACGTCATTCGGGCCGAAGAGCACCTGTCGAACACGCCGCGGCA
>JBBDNV010000073.1:0-27782 GCA_040877415.1 Pirellulales bacterium | reverse complement strand
CCCACGAATACCGCGTAGCAGCATGAAAATTACCTGAAATAGCGCAACATCAAAAAGCGCCAGCGAGGGGAGCGTGACAATAGCGGCGCATACTCGTGCGCTCGCTCGCTGGCGTTTCGGGCTGGTATGCACGCCGTACTACCCCAGAAACTTTTCCAATCGCTCGCGCGTGGCGGGCGCGCCGAGCTCCGCCTTGCCGAAACCCATTTCGGCGCCGGCGGCGACGGCCCGCTCGTGATACTCGGCAAAATTGCTGACGAGCATCAACGGGACACCGGCCAAATTCGCGTCGGCCTTGATCTGCCGGATTACTTCCAGCCCGTCGCCGCCGTCGGCATCGAGCTTGCGGTTCACGAGCACCAGGTCGAAGCGCCCGGCGCGGAGTTGCGCAAGCGCGTCATCGAGATCATCGGCCCCGGCAACGTCGGCCTTGAACTGGCGGCGGATCAGGTGGGAGATGGCCCCGTGATCGGCCGCGCACTGTCCGACGTCGAGCACGCGTTTCATTTGGGTGCCATTGCTCACGCGTGAGCGTGCCGTATGAAGTGTCTCGCGCAGGCGGGCATGCTCACGCAGCGTGAGCATGGCACTCAACGGCGTGTCTATTCCGCGTCGCCCTTGATCGCGAACACGTGGTCCTTGTTGGCGATGAACAACGTGTTGTTGGCGACCACCGGCGTGCTGTAGACCGAGTTCTCCATCGAGTTTTCGGCCAACAGCTTCATCTCGCTCGACAGCTTGAACACGCAAATGTCGCCGTCTTCGTCGCCGATGTAGACCTTGTCTTCGACGACGAGCGGCGAACCCCAAGCGGCCGCCAGCATGTCGTGCGTCCAATGAGGAACGCCCGTCTTGGCGTCCAGGCAGTGAAACAAGCCGCTGAAATCGGCCACGAACAATAGCCCGTCCTTGATGGCCACGGTGCCGCACGTGCGGTGCATCGTCTCCTCGAAGTCGAGCTTGCCGTCGTTGTTCTGGTCGAAATTGGAATAGTGCCAGACGGCGGCCGAGTTGGGATTGGGTCGGGCCACGTCGCCCGCTTCGGCCACGACGGCCTGCATCCGCTTGTGCGGAATCGGCTTGCTGAGGTCCTTGACGTTAAAGGCCAGCTCGGGGCTCACGTCGCCGCGCTTCGTCGGATCGATGCACCACAAGTGCCCCACGCCCTCGCCGTGCTCCGGGTCTTCGCCCACGCCGATGTACACCAGACCGTCGTGCACCACCGGCGTGCCGATCACGTGGTTGCGGTCGGCTCGTCCGCCAAGGACGTATTTCGATTCCTTGGGGTTGCAGTCGAACTTCCACAACAGCTCGGGCCGGCCGTTTTTGGCCGTCGCGTCGCCGCGGAAGCTGTACAGCCAGCCGTCGCCGGCGCCGAAGATGACTTGCGGCACGCCCCCCAAAACGGCATAGGCCGGCGAGGACCATTGGCCGTGCAGCACGTTTTCGCCCGGCGAATTGTCGGCCCACAGCAGCTTGCCGCTGTTCTTGTCGAGCGCAACAAAGCTCGGAGCTCGCGGCGCGGGCAAATTGACGTGGCCTTCGTCGACGCCGTTGGAGGTGTTCACAAACAGGATGTCGCCGGCCGCGGTGACCGAACAACTGCACATGTTGTGCTGCGAAATGCCCAGCTCCTTCATCATGTTCAGCCGCCAGACGACGTCGGCCTCGTCCTTGTCCTCGATGTTGATCATCTTGTAAGCGCTCAGCCGCGGACCTTGCAGGCGAATCGCGATTTCACGCGCCACACCGCTCGAGGGCGTGAAGCCGAGTTTGAAGCCCGTGCCTTCGGGCGCGACGTTGACGGCGCCTGGCAGCTCGAGACCCGCCGCCTTGAATGGATCGGCCAGTGCGGGCGACACTTTGCCGGCCTTCAAATCCTTGACGATCGCGGCCAGTTGATCCTTCGCCGGATCTTCGTTGCCCACGACGTCGAACAATCGACCCTGATCCTTGGTCACCGGGCCGTCATCCTGGTCGTCGTAAAATCCCTTGGCGTCCAGGCACACGACCTCGCCGCGGTTGGTCACGTACCAGACCCGTTCGCCTTCGACCAGAGGCGCCGCGCAAACGCCCTGCAGGGGCCAGTCGTGGACGCGGCCGGTGGGCAGTTTTTCGTTCGAGTGCTGCCAGAGGAACTTGCCGTCGGCTTCGCTGAAGCACAGCATGACGCCTAGGTCGATGGTGGCCGGATAGCGTTTCAGATAGCCGGCGCCGTTGTTGCTGCCGACGTACACCTGGCCGTTGGCGACCACGGGATTGCCGTACGATTGTGAGCCGAGCGCGGCGGCCCACTTGACATTCTCGGCTTCGTCCTTGTTCCATGCGCCGGACTTCAGATCGAACGTGCCGATCTGCCACTCGACGGGAATGTTTTCACCCTTGGGCGTGTTGTTGCGAATGCTGGAGCCGCCCCACTGACCCCAGTCGCGCGGGCCGATGCCCTGGGGCGGATTGTCGACCGACAGGGGCGCTGGCTTGCTGGGCGCGGCCTTGGCCAGGACCACGGACTGGCCCAGCGGCGCGGCGTCGGGCTCGACTCCCCGCAGCAGGCTGTCACAGAACACGAGCGATCCGGCGAGGATCGCCCAAGGCAGCGTCGTTTTGGCCGTTTTCATGCCGATGTTCTCTCCCGACGATGGCTGTCGTTTTTAAAACCCCTTGGGCCGACTATTCTCGAGTGTTCTTGGCGACCGCAACGTTGTCGACGAAAATCTCCGCCGTGCTCGCGTTGCCCCACAATCCGGGGCTGCCGACGAGATTGCCCGCCTCGTCGACCGCTTCGATGGTCCATTCCAAGGGCTCCGGTTCGCCGCGCTTCCAGACTTTGCCCTTGAGCACCGCTTTGCCGGCCTCGGTGGCGGCCTGGAGCTTGATCGTGTACCAGGTGTTGCCTTCCCATTTGAACGGCACGGTCTTGGAAAACCGGTCGAGCTGCGACGTCCACGAGCGAATCTGGATTTCCTGGTGATCGCCCATCAAGTCCATCGTGTAACGCTGCGCGATCACGCCGACGTCGGGCAGCTTGCCGTCGGTCAGCGATCCGTAGACGTCGGCTTCGATCGTGTAATCGTGGAGGTCCGCGGGGCCCATGATGGCCTGGCTGCGCGCCCCTTTGGGAATCGTCGTGATCTTGACCATCACCCGCTCGCCCTCCACCTCCCGGATCACGTGCCGATAGCGGGCCCCGAGCCAGGTCACGGGCACCTGGCCGTCGGTGAAGTCGAACTTCCAGGGCAGCTCGGGCACGACGCGAACGCGGGCCTGGCCCACGAGTCCGCCCACTTTGGCCGTGACGATCGTGGCCGTGTGGGCCGGCGCGCTGGCGGCCTGAAACGTGCCGTCGCCGCTGATCTCGCCCGGCCCGGCGAGCGTGAACGTCGGCTTGCCTTCGCCGAGAAGCTGGCCGCGGGCGTTGTACAGCTTGACCGTGAATTTTTGCTCCGCGCCCGCGGTGAGCAGCGATTCGGCCGGAACCACCTGTACCAGCGCCGGCGGGTCGTTTTTGCCGGCGGGCGTTTCCTTTGGCGGCTCGGGACGCGGCGTCGCCGCGGGCTTCGCGTCCGGTTTGCCCAGGCAATAGATTTGCGACGTGGTCGGCAGATACAGCCGGCCGTGCGAAACGATCGGCGATCCGGCCACTTCGTCCTCGGCGCTCAATCGCATGCGATTGACGAACTTGACGCCGTCGGTGGCCGGCTCCAGCACGTGCCACGCGCTGGTCGTGCAGGCGAAGATCTTGCCGTCGGCGTACAACGGGCTGGCACGCATGATCGTGCCGATCAGCTTGATCGGCCGTTTGCCGACCGGCTTGCCGGTGGCCGCGTCGATGACGTACAGTTTTCCGCCGTCGTCGAAGGCGTACAACCTTCCGTCGAGCAGCAGCGGCGAGCTTTTGCCTACCATGCCCCCCGCGCGCCACAGTTCGCCGCTTTTGGTAATATTGCCCGTCTTCGAGCCGTCGATGCCGACGATGGTTCCCATCGAGGTCGTGGCGCCGACGTTTTCCTCGGCCTGGGCCATGTAGACCCGGTTGTCGTCGACGACCGGCGTGACGTTCAGCCCGCGGAGCGACAGGTCGAGATTCCAAATCGGTTTGCCGGTGCGCGGCTGCCAGGCATACACGCCGCCGTCGCCGGAGCCGAACACCATCGCGGCCTGGCCGGCAAGCACCGCTGGGGCCGGCACGCTGTAGGTGGTGTCTTCAGGCAAGGGCCGCGTGCCGTTGAACCAGACGTGCCGGCCGGACTGTTTGTCGAAGGCCAGCAGCCGGTGCGTCGGCCGGGCCTGCTCGCCCCAACCGATAATCACGCCGCCGGCGATCACCAGATCCTCGAACACCACCGGCGTCGTGAGCCGTCCACCGTAGGTCGTCAGCAGTCCGTACTCTTCGTTGAGCGAGTGGTTCCACAGCGTCTTGCCCGTCTCGCCGTCGAGGCATTGCAGGTAGCCACAAGCGCCGATCGCAAAGACGTTGCCCGTCGTGGGGTCGCCGGCGCAGTTGGCCCAGCCGATGCGTTCGGCGGGCACGTCGGACAGAAAGACGTTGTTGCGGCTCTCCCAGATCTTTTCTCCACTGGCGGCGTCGACGCAGACGACCTTTTCGCAGTCGCGCGTCGTGCCGGCGTCGGAGCGGACGACCGTGTAGAGCTTGCCCCGCATCACGATCGGGGTCGAGATTCCGCCCAATTCGCCGTTGCGCCACAGCACGTTGCCCTCGGCGGCAGGGGCGGCCGGATCCCACCGGTCGATGATCCCCGTCTCGCGGGAGATGCCGTTTTGTTCCGGGCCGCGCCAAGTGGGCCAATCGAGCGGGTCGATTTCGGCGGCCTGCGCCGCGCCGGACGCGGCCGTGAGGAACAACGCACATAATATGATGATGACAAGACGCGCGGGCCGGTCGAGACGGTTCGATTTCATGTCGGGCTCGGAAAAAAATGACGCCTGGGCAAGCGGTGCGGGTTGGAGGGAGCGGAACGCGACTCTAGTTTAGAATACGGCGCCCGGGGGCCGCCGGCAAGTTACAATAACCCGACGCGCAAGCGAGGGATCCTTTCATTCCCGAGTGATTTCCCTCGCTTGAGCGCGTCGCTTTAGTATGCCGACTGTCTGGCACGGCGATCGAAACCCCTTATCTACTTCAATCGAACCATTCGTCCGCGGGGTCGAATTTCGGATACACGACGACCAGCACCTTCATCTTGCCGATGGCCCGGTGTCGCACCAGCGGGCGAATCATGACGCACATGCCCGGCGCGATCGGCACGCGCTCGCCGTCGAGCTCCATCTCGGCGTCGGGGCCGCACTCGAGAATGTAGTAAACCTCGGTGAGCCGCTGGTGGTAGTGCAGGCGGGCGTCGCAGGAAATCTCCGTCTGGTGTATCGTTCCGGGAAAATCGGCCACCTCGGCAAACGCTCGCCGCGCGGCGCCGCACGGACACGCCACCGGCGGAATCTCGGCGAAGTCCACGATTTCCACGCGTCGCAGGTCGGGCGCTGGCATGATCGGCGAGGGGTGCCTGAGGGAGTGGCGGAAATAAGGGGACTGGCTCCGAACGCTTCGGCCTTCGCGACGAGCAAGCACGCGCTGGCTGCCGCTGGCCGCCTGTAAGCTCACCATATCAGATCGCCCACCCGACGTGCCACTCGCGCCGTGCTGGCAGCGCCGTCGAATCGTCAAAACTTGACTGCCTTACGCGCGTGGAAATGTTTACGCAATGGTTGTTGTAAACCATTCACTGAAAAATACTTCTGGTTCCTCAAGCGCTGTTTGCCAGCGAGCCGATACGGTAGATGTTACCTGCCGAGGATCGCGTGCCGCATAGGCACGTACTAGGGCGCGTCAGGGCAACCGGATCGGACTTTTCGAGTCAAGGATTGGCTCGACCGGTCCTGGCGCAACTAAACCGTGTGAACTGCTGGTTCCGACCCCACCTTACCCTACCTGGCACGGCCACCCCAAACACACCTAAGTCGGCTCAAACGTCCTTGTGAGCTTACCGCCGGTTTGTTGTCAGCGCACGACCGCGACAAAACGCGGAAGGCGCGACATGCCTTGCTGGAGATAGGAAGCACGCTATCCGCAGTTCAAGTAAAGGAGACGTTGCTCGATGAAATGGAACATGGTCTTTGGAGCGCTTGTAGTCAGCGTAGGCCTGTGCAGCCAGAGCTTCGGTTTCGAGCTCTTGGACCGCATGCTGGGCCTGAACGACTGCGGCTGCAACAGCTGTTGCCAATCGTGCGAACCCGCTTGTGGCTGCGATAAGGGTTGCGAACCGGCCTGCTGTGCGCCTGAACCGTCCTGCTGCGCCGAGGCGGCCTGCTGTGAAGCCCCGTCGTGCTGCGCGGCCCCCTGTGACTCGTGCTGCCACAAGAAGTGCTGCCGCAAAAAGTGCTGCGGCGGTCTGCTCGACGGCCTGTTCGGCTGCTGCCACAAGAAGTGCCGCAAGAGTTGCTGTGACACGGGTTGCGGCGGTTGTGCCGCTGGTTGTGAGCCGGGCTGTGCCGCTCCGGCTGCCTGTGAGTGTGCCGCTCCGGCTGCTTGCGAGTGTGCCGCTCCGGCCGACTGTGGTTGCAATCCCTGTGACAACGGCTGCCACAAGAAGTGCTGCCACAAGCGCTGCCACCGTTGCCTGTTGGACATCTTCGGCTGCCACAAGTGCTGCAAGAAGTCCTGCTGCAACGACGGCTGTGCCGACGGTTGTGCCGACGGTTGTGCCGATGGTTGTGCCGCGGGTTGTGCCGCCCCCACCACGGGTGGCGACGCTGCAGCTCCGGCTGAAGACGCTGCTCCCATGCCGCCTGCTCCGACTGCCGACCCCTCGGCTTCGATCCAAAGCAAGCGCCGCGTGCTGAGCGCCTCGAGCAAAGTCGTCCGCCGCAACTAAGCGCGTCTGACGACCATTTCGAGCGAAACCGAAACCTGCCCGGGACCTCCCGGGCAGGTTTTTTTGTTTAAAGGCAGAAGGCAGAATAATACGCGCGTCAGCCGCTCGTTTTCCTAGACAAATCCCCGCGCTGCGATGCTCTACTAGGGTGTGTGGCAGAATCACAGACTCCCGAGAACGATCGGCGGCTGTTGGCCCGACTGGCGGCGGGCAGTGAAGCGGCGTTTGCCGAGCTTTACGACCGCTACGGCTTGCGGCTGTTCCGCACCGCCCTGGGACTTCTCGGGCGTCGTGAAGACGCCGAGGACTGCGTTCAGGACGTGTTCGCGGCTCTGGTCCGCTCGCGCGATCGCCTGGGCGACGTACGGGACCTGCCGGCGTACTTGTTTGCGTCGCTGCGGCGGCAAGCGCTGCGACGCGCCGCCCAACGACGCGACGAGCCGGCCAGTTTGGTTACCGAATGCCGCGGTCGCGAACCACCTGCCGAAGACCCGCGCAGCGAGGCTCTGCGCCGCGCGCTTCGATCCCTATCCGCCGAGCAGCGCGAGGTGATCGCCTTGAAGATCGAGGGACAACTCACCTTTGCCGAAATCGGCCGAGTGTTGTCGATCAGCCCCAACACGGCCGCCAGCCGCTACCGCTACGCGCTCGAGCGTTTGCGAGATCGCCTTAACCCCGATAGGAACGCAACGTGAACGACGTTGAGCTGGCCCGATTGGAAGAACAACTCGAACGGCTGCTGGCCGCTCAGCCGCCTCCCGGGTTACGCGCCCGCGTAGCGCGGCGCGTGGCGGGCGAACTCGGGCGGCAGTCGATCGATTGGTTGACCTACGGCGGCCTGGCCGCGGCGGCGCTCGTGCTGTGGGCCAACCTTTCCTGGAGCGTCAGCCGCAATACGACGTACATTGAACCCTTGCCGCCATCCGAGGCAACGATCGCCGCGCAGATTCGCGAGCTGCTTCCCGAGTTGTCCGAAGCCGAGGCCCGGCGACACGCGGTGTTGCTCCAGGGCGCCGCCCGGCTTCCCAACGGGAATGCCATTCGGCGAACCGCGGCGTTGGGAGTGACCTACTAGAAATCCAACCCGATTGAAAGGCGCCTTCGATGGGCTACGTATTGCTGGCAGTCGAAAACCTGACAGTGTCTCTGTTGTTCGTGGCCCTTGTGGTGGCGCTAGCCTCGCGCCGCGGCCGCTGGACGCGTTGGGTCTGGGTGGCGGCGGCTATTGCCCTGTGCCTGGCTCTTTACGGCGTGGCGATGATGGCCGACTACAATCAGGAGTTCGTCGCGTCGAGCGCGAGAACCGGCTTGTTCGTGCCGCTGTTGACGATGGTGGCTCTATTTGTCGTGGGCGCCGCGATCATCATTCGCCGCGGACTGCGTGTGGGATTCACGGCAGACGGAGAGGCAGAGCGAGATTTGCCGCCACAGCCGGCCGCGCGCGGCTGGCCGCGGGGCAGACTGGCCCTGGCGCTGGGGGTGGCGGTGGTGCTGAACCTGATGACGCTCGCGAACCTGGACGCCGCCGCCCGGCAGAGCATCAGTGCGCTTCGTTCTGACGCTTATGCGCTGGCCATGTCGGTAGCTCCGCAGCCGGTGCCCGACGAAGAAAACGCCGCAACGTACTACCTGCAGGCATTCCAGGCGCTGGATCGGATGTACAAGAATCTGGATCGGCCCGAGAATCGCTGGTACAAGGCCTGGAGCGATGCCTCGGATTCCGACAAGGAAGAAGAAGTCGACTACGGCACCGCGGAAGCGACCGCGTTCGTGGAGGCCCACCAAGGCGAGATCAATCTGCTTCGCACCGGTGCGACACTGCCGCACTACTACTACGACCGCAACTACGGCCAGACCGATGTCACGACTCTCCTGCCCGATATCCAGGGCATGCGCGGAGGCGCGCGGCTACTTGCCATCCACGCTCGCTGGAGCGACATCCGGGGCGATACCAAATCGGCTTTGGCCGACGTCACCGCCATGGCCGGCCTGGCCCGCCACGCCGGGGAGGACGTGTTCGCCGTCACTATCCTCGTGGGAGCAGCCATCGACCGTATCGCCTTCGACACGTTGCAAACCATCCTGCGTTCGCGGAACCCGTCGGCCGAAGAACTCGCCGCCGCTCGCGTAAACCATCTGTTCTCCTATCAGCGGCAGATGAACCGCATCCTTCGCGGCGAAGAGGCAACGATCCTCAACACGATGGCCGAGATCGATTCGGCACTCGCCTGGAGCACTCCTAAATGGCTCGGCGGCACCAATTCCGGCGCCGTCTCGGTGTTCGGCCTCGGCCCGTGCTATCGCGCGTTCGTCCTACTGCCGATGATGGCGCGGTTTCGACGTGAAATGGAACACCTCTACACCTGCACCTCCCTGCCGTACTCCGAATTCGAAACGCAAAGGCTCGAGCTTGAATCCAATTGGCAGGGAGGACTCGCCTCAATCGCGCCGACGACGTCGGCAACCATCGAAACCACCTACCGCGCCGATGCGTGCAACCTCGTGGCTTACACGGCCTTGGCCATGCATCGCTATCGCGCCGAGCACGGAAGGTTTCCGGACACGCTTGAAGAATTGACACCCGAGATCATCCCGATCGTGCCCGGGGATCCCTACGTCGAGCAGACGCTCAGGCTCGAAAAGACCGACCGTGGCTGGGTCGTCTACAGCGTCGGCCCCGACACAACCGACGATCACGGCACGCCGGCTTCTGCCGAGCAGAAACACCACGTCCTGTTCAAGGGTGACATCGGGTTCGAGTACGCCGAAGAGGAAAAGGCGGAAGAATGACGGCAGAAAGCAGATAGAACGCACGCGCATCACCGTCGGTCTGCCGCCGTTTCCTCGTCCTTCTGCCTTCTGCCTTCCGCCTTCTGCCTTTCCATAAGTCCTGCCGTAAAGCTCACCAGGTCGCCCCGCTGGCGGCAGACGTTCATCAAGGGCTGGTAGTCGCCCGCCAGGCGCGACAGCTCGAGCAAGTTAGGCGCAAAGCCGCTCGTGCGCGTGCCCGCGGGAATCAGCTCGATCGTGGCGTGAATGGCTTCGCCGTAACGCTTTAGTCGGGCCAACAGCGCCACGTACACTTCCGCCGCTCCGGCACCGTGCTCGTTCACGTCGGCCATTTTGGCCCGGGTGCGAAAATGTTCGAGCGCTAGGTCGACCTGCCGGCCCAATTGCGCCGCGAAAAACAGGCCGTGCGACGGATACACGTCGACGAACGGCTCTTCGCCGGCAAACTGAAACTGCCTGCTCAATCGCCGGCCATATTCGGTTAGATCGTAAGCCACCTCGACGAGCGCGGGGTCTTCGATCAGCCGTGCAAAGCGGACCGTGGCGGCCAGGTGCGTGGTGTCCGTGTGATAGTTGTTCTCGGCAAACAGCCAATCGCGATCGGCCACCAGCTCGCGGAGCGTTGTCTCCTTGGGCTCGCTCCCCTCCTGCCGCGCGATATCGGCCCGCACGTTGGCCACCAGCTCGGCGTGCAGATGTTTGAGTAACAATCCCGCGGCGATTTGCTGATCGGCTTTCGGCCGTCCGAGCACGGCTCCTTCAAACGTCGTGATCGCGTTGCAGGTACCGTAATTCTTGAGCACCAGCTCGTAGCCCAGCGCCGGCGCCACCCCCTCGTGCAATCCGATCTCGATCAAATCCTGCACGTTCTCGTCGTTGGGCACGATCTTTGCCAGGGCATCGGCCACCAGCTTCTTGTCGCCGACGGGCCGCAAATACATCCACGCCTCGCGCAGCCGGCCCTCGCCCAACAAGAGCGTGCCCACTTCGCGGCAAGCGGCCAGGTACGCGTCCTCGACCTGCGTGCGCAGCGGTTCCTCTAATTCGTCGAGCGACCTGGTCAGAATCATCGGCAAGCCGAGCCGGTGCCGCGAGCGCATCAACAGCGCGTCGAACAGCTCGTGGAACTTCTTTTCGCTTGCCAGCTCGGCGGCCAGCTTGTCGAAGACGGCGTCGGCGCCCTCGTGGCAGAGCCGTTTTTCGAGCTCGTCAAAGCGGCTGTCAGACATTATGGAGTACTCGGCGGGGCGCTCGGGTGCGTCAATGAGAATACTAACCCGAAGCGCCCGCGAGGGGAACCACCGCATGCCGCCGCTTGACCGTGCGCAATTTAGCCCCCGGCTTTGCCGGGGGATTGGCGCCGGCGTGCAGAATTCGAACTTGGAATTGTCCCTTGGACAAACGATCCCCCGGCAAAGCCGGGGGCTAATCATGCTCCGCGATCCTATTTGTTGCGAGCCGACACCACCTTCGCGTACATTGTGAAGCGACGAATAACAAAAACCCTGCCGTTCTCAGGACATCATCATGAAAGCCTACGAAATTCAAGCTTTCGGCTTCGAATCGCTCAAACTGGTCGATTACCCACAGCCGAAACCCGGCCCCGGACAGGTCCTGTTGAAGATGCGCGCCTGGTCGCTCAACTACCGCGACCTGATGGTCGCCAAGGGACAGTACAACCCGAAACTGAAAATGCCCGCCGTGCCGCTCTCCGACGGCGTGGGGGAAGTGGTCCAGACGGGCGACGGCGTGTCGCGCGTCGAAGCGGGCGATCGCGTCGCCTGTGCCTTTATGCCCAAGTGGATCGCGGGCGAAATCCACGAAGCCGCGGCCCGCAGCGCCCTGGGCGGCGGCGGACCGGCGGGCATGCTGGCCGAGTATGTAGCGATCAGCGAAGAGGGCGTTGTGCCCGTGCCCGATCATTTGAGCGACGAACAGGGAGCCACCCTCCCCTGCGCCGCCGTAACCGCCTGGCACGCTCTGGTGCCCGAGGGACACGTCAAGAGCGGCGACAGCGTGCTCGTCTTGGGCACCGGCGGCGTTTCGATCTTCGCGCTGCAATTTGCCAGACTCCACGGCGCCCGCGTGATTGCCACCTCCAGCAGCGACGAAAAGCTGGCCAAGGCCGTCGAGCTGGGGGCTTCCGACGGAATCAACTACCGCTCGACGCCCGACTGGGACAAGCGCGTGCTCGAATTGACAGCCGGGGCGGGCGTGAATTTCGTCATCGAAGTCGGCGGCGCCGGCACGCTGGGCCAATCGATGAAAGCGGTCAGGCCGGGCGGGCAGATCAGCCTGATCGGCGTCTTGAGCGGCGGCGCGGGACAAGTCAACCCGCTGCCGATCCTGATGAAGAATATCCGCGTGCAGGGCATCTTCGTCGGATCGCGCGAGATGTTCGAAGCCATGAACCGCGCCATCACGCTCGCCCGGCTCACACCGGTCGTCGACCGCGTGTTCCCCTTCAGCGAAGCCGTCGACGCCTACCGCTACATGGAAAGCGGAGCCCACTTCGGAAAAATCGTGCTTAAGATGAAATAATCGAAAGGAAAACAAAGGGAGAACCACAGAGGACGCGGAGGTTCGCAGAGTTGATTCCTCCGCGTGCCCCTGCGTCCTCTGTGGTTCTCTTTCATTGAGCCGAATGGACGTTGACTAAACGCTTTCGACTTGCTGCTCGCCGTCGGCGCGGTCGGCGGGTTCGGCGGCGGGGCGCTTGCGCTCGGTTTCAGTGCCCGGCACGATCTGCGGGCTGGGCGAATTCTCTTCGATGATACTCTTGAGCTCATCCGAGTCGATGACTTCCTTTTCCAGCAACCGCGCGCTCAAAGCCTTTAGCGAGACCATCCGCGTTTCCAGAATGTGGCGCACTTTTTCCAGCGATTCGTCGATGATCCGCTTCACTTCCTGGTCGATTTCGCGGGCGGTCTGCTCGCTGTGGCTGTGCTCGCGCTGGAAATCGCCGCTCGTGACCAAAAACGCGCTGCGGTTGCTCTCGCGAAAGTTCACGCGCCCCAGCCGGCTCATGCCGAAATCCATGACCATGCTGCGCGCGATGGCGCTGGCCCGCTCCAGGTCGTTCTGCGCGCCGGTCGAAACGTCCTCGAACACCATTTCCTCGGAGCAGGTTCCGGCCAACAGCACCTGGATGCGGCTTTCCAGCTCGCCCTGGGTGAGCAGATAGCGATCGCCCTCGGGCCGCTGCAGCGTGTAGCCCAGGGCGGCCAGCCCGCGCGGAATGATGGACACTTTGTGCACCGGGTCGGTATTCGGCAGGCTATAGGCCACCAGCGCGTGGCCCGATTCGTGATAAGCGACGCGCAGTTTTTCGTCCTGGTGGATGACCCGCTGCCGCTTTTCCAGGCCGGCCGTGACGCGTTCGACGCCCTCGTTGAACTCGTCCATGCCCACCGAGTTTTTTCCTTTGCGGGCCGCCAGCAAGGCGCCTTCGTTCACCAGGTTCGCCAGGTCGGCCCCGACAAAGCCCGAGGTGATGGCCGCCACGTCCTTCAAGTTCACGCTTTCGTCGAGCCTGACGTTCTGCACGTGCACCTTGAGGATCGCCTCGCGGCCGCGGACGTCGGGCCGATCGACGAGCACGTGGCGATCGAAGCGCCCCGGACGCAGCAGGGCCGGATCGAGCGTCTCGGGCCGGTTCGAGGCGGCCAGCACGATCACGCCGTTGTTCGAGTCGAAGCCGTCCATTTCGACCAAAAGCGCGTTGAGCGTCTGTTCGCGTTCGTCGTGTCCGCCGACGATGCTCGACCCGCGCGTCTTGCCCAGCGCGTCGAGCTCGTCGATAAAGATGATGCAGGGGGCCTTGGCCTCGGCTTGTTGAAACATGTCGCGCACGCGGGCGGCGCCCACGCCCACGAACATTTCGACGAAGTCGGACCCGGACAGGCTGAAGAACGGCACTCCGGCCTCGCCGGCGATGGCCTTGGCCAACAGCGTTTTGCCCGTCCCCGGCGGCCCGACCAACAGCAATCCCTTGGGAATGCGCCCGCCCAGCACTTGATACTTTTCGGGCGTGCGCAGAAACTCGACCACTTCGCGCAGCTCTTCGACGGCCTCGTCGATGCCGGCCGCGTCCTCGAACGTGACGCCCAGATCTTCCTGGGCGTACATTTTTCCGCGGCTGCGGCCAAAGGCCATCGGCGAGCCGGCGCCGCCCAGGCGGCGCATCAGGTAAAACAGAAACAGCACGCAAATGGCCGTTAGCGCCAGCATCGGAATGTAGGCCCGCCAGGTGCTGGGACCTTCGGAATTGTCGAACGGAATTCCCTTTTCCTCCAACAGTTCGGGCAGCCGTTCGTTCATCGGCCGGATGTTGCTGATGAACGCCACGCTCGTCGGCGCCTTTTCGCCGGGCAAAGTGCGCTCGATCTTGCCGGTGACTTCGTAGCTGCCGATCTTCAGCTCGGTCGGATTGGCAAACACGATCTTTTGCTTCTTGTCGCCGCTTTTGCGCTCGACCTCGATCCGGCGCGTCCCGTCTTGGTCCTGGTTTTTGACCAGCCGCAACAGGTCGCTGTATTGGATGTTCTCGCCGCCGCCGGTCGACATCAACATCACGGCAAACGACGTCAAAAGCCCCAGCGCGATAATGACCCACAGGATGTTGTTGTTGATCGGCGAGGGCTTTTTGTCGGCCGGTTTGCGGAGCGGGTCCTTTTTCATCTTGTAGCCGGCCTCTTTGAGGCCAGACCTCACGAATTCCAGGGTCACCGACCGCGGGCGACGGACGGCGGATGCTTGCGCAGGCCGCAAGCGGGCATCTCTTCATAGTATGACGTATGTTTTCAAAACTCAACGAGCCGCCTCACACCCACCAACAGCCCGAAGCGCTACGCTTATAGCCCCCGGCTTTGCCGGGGGGTTCGTCGCTGGCAAACGATCGCCACCAACCGACCACTGCGGCACTACGATCCCCCGGCAAAGCCGGGGGCTAACGGACGATCCGCCGCAGCAAAAGCGGCGCTAGGGTGAAATACGTCCACGTGTTTTTCGCGCGGCCGTCTGGCACGATTGTGTCGCCTTGTGGGATTTGGCGGTTTGGCCTTAGAATACGGTCGATCGCGGCCAAAAGTGCCCGCGGGCAACTTTCCGGGGCAGCGTCTATTGCCGCTGGCCCCGACGTGCCTCGGGGCGAATGATATCCATACCGTTCGAGCGGCCCATCCCGGCCGAGCCGGCGCGCCCGTGCGCCACCACAAGCTGAATCGGTGATTATGACCCACGAAGTCGCCAACGTGGCGGTGCTCGGCTCGACCGGCAGTATCGGCCGCAACACGCTGGAGGTGATCGCCGCTTCGCGGGGCGCTTTGCGGGTCGCGGCCCTGTCGGCCCACGCCAATCTCGACTTGCTACTCGAGCAGGCAAAAAACTATGGCCCGCGCTGGATCGTGGCCTCCGATTCGCTTTCCGCCGCCGCGCACGATTGGTCTGGTTTGCCCCCCGGCGTCGAATTGCTCGTCGGTCCCGAGGCCCTGGAAACCGTGGCCAGCCGCGCGGAAGTCGACGTGGTCGTGGCCGCGATCGTCGGCAGCGCCGGCTTGCGGGGCACCTGGGCCGCCGTCGAAGCCGGCAAAACCGTGGCCCTGGCGAACAAGGAAACCATGGTCGTGGCCGGTCCCCTGGTCACCGCCCTGGCGAACCGTACCGGTGCGCGGATCGTACCGGTGGATAGCGAGCACAGTGCCGTGTTTCAGGCGATGCAGGCCGGGCGGCGCGACGAAGTGAAGCGCGTCATCCTGACCGCCAGCGGCGGCCCGTTCCGCAATCACACCCAGGAACAACTCGACCTAGTGACGGTCGCCGACGCCCTGCGCCACCCGACGTGGTCGATGGGGCCCAAGATTACCATCGATTCGGCCACGATGATGAACAAGGCGCTGGAGATCATCGAGGCCCGCTGGCTGTTCGACTTGCGTCCCGATCAGATCGACGTGGTCGTGCATCCGCAGTCGATCGTGCACTCGCTGGTGGAGTTTGTCGACGGCTCGATCATCGCGCAACTCGGCTCGCCCGACATGAAGCTGCCGATTCAATACGCCCTGACCTATCCGCGGCGGATGCCGGGGATCGCCGCGCCGTTGGATTTTCACAAGCGGATGCGGCTCGATTTCGAGCCGCCCGACCCGGAGCGTTTTGGGGCGTTGGCCCTGGGCCTGGAAGTGGCCCGAGCCGGCGGCACGGCCGGTGCCGTCCTGAACGCCGCCAACGAGGCCGCCGTCGCCCGCTTCCGCGCCGGCAAGCTACACTTTACCGAGATCGTGCCCAGTTGCCGGGCCGTGTTGGAACAACATCATTTCGATCCCAGTCCGTCGCTCGACGAGCTCGAAAAGCTCGACGCCTGGGCTCGCCAGGAGGTGCTGCGTTGGGCCTGTCTCTAATCGCGCTATCGCTCAGTTGGGACCTGCTCGTGGTGATTCTTGAAGTCGCCCTTGTGTTGGGCATGGTCATCTTTGTGCACGAGCTTGGACACTTCCTGGTGGCCAAGTGGTGCGGAGTGAAGTGCGAGAAGTTCTATCTCGGCTTCGACATCTACGGCCTCAAGCTGGCCAAATACCGATGGGGCGAAACCGAATACGGCATCGGCATCCTTCCCTTGGGCGGCTACGTCAAGATGCTCGGCCAGGATGACAATCCGTCCCGCGCGGCGCAGGAGCGCGATCGCTCGCAACTGGAATCCGACGGCGCCACAGCCCAAACGCCCGACGAGACCGGCGCGAGCGAGCGGCTCAACCCGCGCAGCTACCTGGCCAAAAGCGTGCCGCAGCGGATGGCCATCATTTCGGCCGGCGTGGTGATGAACGTCATTTTCGCGTTCATCTGCGCCGTGGCGGCCTACCAGCTCGGGGTGCCCGAAACCGTGTGCGGCGTTTCGGCGGTGATGCCCGGTGAAGCCGCGTGGCGCGCCGACCTCGAGCCCGGCGATCGAATCCTGCGCATCGAAGGGTATGAAGGACCGCTGCGCTTCCGCGACCTGATGTCGGCCGTGGCCTTGGGCAATCTGGCCGACGGCGTCGACTTTCTGATCCAGCGCGAAGGCGTGAAACAGCCGTTTTGGGTCAACCTCAAGCCGGAAACGGCCGACGGCCGGCTGTTGCCCACGATTGGCGTTGCTTCTCCTCTCTCCCCGACGCTCGAACGAAACCCGTTCGTCGACGGCGGCACCCCGGCGGCCGAGACCGGCCAGTTCAAGGTGGGCGATACCATCGTCGCCGTCGGCCCAGTGCCGGTGAAAACCTACGCCGACATTCTCTCCGAGCTCAACCGTCACAATGACGAGAGTCTCACGATTACCGTCGAGCGCCAGGCCAAAAACCCGGCTCACGACGCCGAGCGCCTCGACGTCACCGTACAACCGCAGCCCAGGCGCACGCTGGGGTTGGCGATGACAATGGGCAAAATCACCGCCATCCAGCACGGCTCGCCCGCCGCCCGCGCCGCTCTGCGCCCCGGCGACATGATCGAGACCATCGACGGCGAAAAGCCGGGCGATCCGCTGCGATTGCCCGACCTGCTGCGCCGCCGCGCCGGCGAAACGGTCAAGCTCGTCGTTTCGCGCCCACGCGAGTCCGGCGAGCGGCAGACAATCGAAAAACAAATCACGCTCCGCGACCGGCCGTGGCCCATCGAGTCGGTGATGCCGTCCAACCCGGTCGCGGTGCCGGCGCTGGGACTCGCCTACGAGGTGCTGGCAACCGTGCGCGACGTCGACGAGGACAGTCCCGCCGCCAAGGCCACGTTGACGAAGGATGACCGGCCGGCCGCCCGGCCCCGATTTGCCGCCGGCGACGAAATCGTCAAGGCCGAGTTCGAATTGCCCGAGCTTTCCCAATCCGAACGCGAGAAGCGGGAAACAGACATCACACAGTTTTGGCTGACCCGCGTGCCCTCGGAGATCAAGGTCGTCGAGTTCTCGGCCGAAAAAACCAACTGGCCGTTCGTGATGTCGCTCTTGCAGCAGCTTCCCCTGGGCACCAAGGTCACGCTCTCGACCAAAGACGGCCGCACCGGCACGATCGCCTCGGCGCCCGCTCCCGACTGGTACTACTTCGATCGCGGATTCCGCTACGGCGCCGACACGATGATCGTGCGGGCCGACTCGTTTAGCCAGGCGCTCTCGATGGGCGGGCGCGAGACGGGCGACATGCTGCTTTTGGTTTACAAATTCCTGCGCCGCTTGGGCAGCCAGGTTTCGCCCTTCGCGCTGGGCGGCCCGGTGACGATCGCGACCGCGGCCGGCAGCGCCGCCTCCGAGGGCCTTTCCTCGCTCTTGCTGTTCGTCACCTTGCTGAGCGCCAACCTGGCGGTGATCAATTTTCTGCCGATTCCGCTGTTGGACGGCGGACACATGGTGTTTCTGATTCTCGAAGGCATCATGCGCCGCCCGGTGAGCGAAAAGGTCGTCATCGCCTTCCACTATGCCGGCTTCGTGTTCCTCATCAGCCTGATGCTCTTCGTGCTGGGCCTCGACGTCAGCCGGATTTTTTGACATTGGTTGGCGGGGCGGCGATAATCGCGGTTCATGCGAAACCGTCTTTTCACTGTTGCCCTGTTGGTACTCTCGACCGTCGCCGTTGGCTCCGGGCTAAACGCCGCGGCTGCCGCTGACGAACCCTATCAGCTCATCGGCCGCGTCACCGACGACAGCGGGCAGCCGGTCGCCGGGGCAGTGGTGCGCGTGATGATCGCGCCCGGCTTGACGTCGGGCGACAGCCGCATTCGCACCGGCACGTCCGACGAACAGGGAAACTACGCCGTGGCGGTTCCGCCGGGTCACGCCATGTGCCTCGCGCCGGAACCGCCGGGAGGGTTCTTCTTCACCAACGTCGGGTTGCTGCAGTTTTCCACTACCGCGAGCCAACCGGCGCATACGCTCGATTTCAAACTCGAGCGCGGCGTGCCGTTGCCGCTCGAATTCGAGTCGGGCCTGGAAGCAGCCGCTTCCGTTTATCTCTTCCGCCAGGCACCGACGCATTTTTCGTATATCAGGCAAACCAGCAACGCGACGTCGATCATTGTGACGCTGCCACCCGACGGTGGGAAAATCTCGCTGGCGGTCCTGGACAAATCGTTCCGGCCGCTCGCGCAAATCAAAATCGAGATGCCCGAGGGGTTCGACCCGGCGCGCGTCGAGAATATCACCAACAGTGACGACGCGCGCGCCGAAGCCGTCGATGCCGCGGGACGCAAGGCGGTCTTTCACGGGGCCTCCGCCACGGCGAAGGACGGGCAGACAACTGTACGCGTCAAGCCTGGCCGGATCGACGCGGCGTCGCGAACGGTGTGGATTACCGGCCGCGTCGTCGATTCGCAAGATCGGCCCGTCGCCGGGGCCGAAGTCCGCTTCGGCCACGCCGGCAACGGCGGCAGCAACTCATCGAGTTTCGCGACCGTGAGCGGGGCGGACGGCGGCTTTGCGCTCGATGCACAGGTGGGCAGCGGCGCGGGGAAAGAAACGCCTCGCTTTTTCCTGATCGTCACGCGCGACGGCACCGCCGGCGCCGTTACCGAAAACGCGGCGATTCCCGCCGGCAAGGACACGGTGGAAGTCGCTCCCATCAAGCTGGCCGAGGGAAATTCGCTGCGCCTGCGGGTCGTCGACGAAGCCGGCCAGCCGCTGGAAGGCGCCTGGATCGAGCCGGGCGAGGCCTATTTGTCGGCCGCCAACTTTGTGCGCACCGACGGCGAGGGGCGCTGCGAAGCGCGCAATCTGCCCGCCGGCGTCGTGAGAATCTCCGCCCGCTACGGATCGCTCTACTACAACGAAAAAATCGTCGTGGACGATCAGGCAGCGGGCGACGAGATCACACTGCGACTAAAACCGCTCCAACAGGCGCAAGCCCAGCCAGAACCTATCCCCGAACCGCCGCCCCTCGGCGCCCCCGCGCCCGAATGGTCGATCGTCGGCTGGACCGACGGCAAGACGCGCAAGCTCAGCGACTATCGCGGAAAGGTGGTCGTGCTCGACTTCTGGGGCATCTGGTGCAGCGCCTGCCTCAACGGCATTGGAGCCGAAAAAGTGATCGAAGCGAAATATGCCGACAACCCGGACGTCGTTTTCCTGGGCATCCACTCGGGCGGCGCCGATATGGCGCAGGTGCAGGCCCTCAAGCGCGTCAAGGACTGGCCGCTGGTCACCGGCATCGACGAGGGCCCCGACACCTCCGAGGGGAAGACCGCCCGGGCTTACGGAGCCCGCGGCTGGCCGACCACGGTGATCATCGACCGCGAGGGAAAGATCGCCTACAACAGCAACTTAGAAAAGTGGAATCAGGTGACCGTGGCGCTCGAACTTGCGCGCATCGCCAAGGCCCTGAAACTTCCGCGCGAGAAGCCCGGCGCATCGCAGGAAGAGCAGATTTCCCGCAGCAATGCCATGAGCGCTTATCGCCTGAGCGAACTGCTCGACCGCGTGTTGGGTGAAAAATCGCCGTAGCTCGGCGGCAGGGCGTCGGCGGGATTTCCGTTCGCCCGAATGGCCCCTGGCTTTGCCGGGGGATAAAATGCCGCTTGAGTTGCTCGTCATGTAACCCGATCCTCCGGCCAGGCCGGGGGCTGTCACGAATCACGAGTCTCCGCATGTCGTCGACTGCCACCTCAACGACCGCCGTCACCGACTGGGAGCGCCGGCTGGCCGACATCATGGAAATGATGCGGGAAACCAGCCGGCACACCGATCCGCAGGCCATGGTCGCGGCGTACGGCCGTCGCTTGTCAAAGCTCGTGCCCACCGACCGGTTCGTCTCGCTCAGCCGCCGCGACATCGAACCGCCCAAATATCGCATCACTCGCTTCAGCGGCTGGAAAAGCAACATCAACCCCTGGAAACAAAAGGACCAGCTCCCCGTGCTCGAAGGCGGATTGCTCGGCGAGCTGTTGTATGCCGGCGAGCCGCGCATCATCGACGACTTGCGATTCGACCCGGACGACCCCAGCGCCGAATACCTGGCCGGCCAGCGGTCGCTGATGGCGATCCCCATGCTGGAACAGGGCGTGGTGGTCAACATGGTCGTCAGCACGCTCTCGCGGCCCGGCGGGTTCGACAAGGAGCGGTTTCCCGAAATGGTGTGGACGACGATCCTGTTCGGCCGCTCGACCAGCAACCTCGTCTTGGCCGAACAGTTGCGCGAAGCCTACGACGTCGTGGACCGCGAGCTCACGGTGGTGGGCGACATCCAGCGATCGCTCTTGCCTGCCCAGTTGCCCGATATACCGACGATGAAACTGGCCGTGCATTACCAGACTTCGCGGCGAGCCGGCGGCGACTACTACGATTTCTTTCCGCTGCCCGACGGCCGCTTTGGAATTCTCATCGCCGACGTCAGCGGTCACGGCACGCCCGCGGCCGTGATGATGGCCGTGACTCACAGCATCGCCCACATGTATCCCGGCACGTCCGCCCCGCCCGGCGACATGCTCAACTTCGTGAGCCGCCATCTCAGCGGGCGCTACACCGACAGCGTGGGCTCGTTCGTAACGGCCTTTTACAGCATCTACGATCCACAGACGCGCGAGCTGGCCTATTCGTCGGCCGGCCACAACCCGCCGCGGCTCAAGCGCTCAGCGGATGGCGAGATTACGGCCTTGGACGGCGCGCGCACCTACCCGTTGGGCGTTTCGCCCGAAGTGACCTATGAGAACGCGGCGGTGCGGCTGATGAGCGGCGACCAGGTCGTTTTCTATACCGACGGAATCACCGAAGCCACCGATCGTTCCGGCCGCATGTTTGGAGTCAAGCGGCTGGACGCGGTGCTGGCCGAATGCCGTAACGACGCCGCGGAAATTATCGCCGCCATTCTGGCGGCCGTGGACGAGTTCACCGCTGGCGAATCGGCCACCGACGACCGCACGGTGATCGTGGCGAAAGTTGTGTAGCCCCGACGCCCCGCACTTGCCGAACGAGATCCCGCCAACGAAGAAGGAGCACGCCGTGTTCGAACGAGAATTGACGCTTTACAAATTCAACTTGAATTACCTGCGACTGCTCGCGGCCGACGTCGCGGAGTCGAACCTGGGGGCCGTCCCGTTTGAGGGCGCGAACCCGCCGGTGTGGATTCTCGGGCATTTGGCGATGGCCACGGACTTTGCCGCGCGGCTGCTGGGGCTGGAGCCGGCGTGTCCGCGCGAGTGGCACAAGCAATTTGCTCCCGGCAGCAAGCCGTCCGAATTGAAGCCCCCTTGGCCGACCAAGAGCGAGCTATTGGCCGCGATCGAAAACGGCCACCGCCGCGTGAGCGAAGCGGCCCCGGGCGCATCGGCCGACGCGATGAACAAGCTGCACAACGTCGAGCTGCTGAAGCCGACGAATCTCACGACCAACGGCGACGTGCTGGCGCACCTGATGACGACGCACATTGCCTTTCACCTGGCCCAGCTCTCCGCCTGCCGCCGCAAAGCCGGCAAGGGCCCGATCGTCTGAGCCGCCGGCGTTTCGCCCTCTCCCCTTGCGTTGTGCGGTTTAAGTTGTACTCCGGGCGGCGTGCCATACTACCCGACGCGCGAGTTTTGATGCTGCGCATCGTCAGTTAGCCTCCGGCTTTGCCGGGGGATTCCTGGCTTGCGAACGATGACGACGATTCAAGCGCCGTGGAACAACGATCCCCCGGCAAAGCCGGGGGCTAAATGTTCACGTCGACGGCCGATGCATCTGTTATCCTTCGCGCGCCATCGCTTCGGTCAGATGCCGCAGGATGTCGCGGGCCGAGATGATGCCGACCAGCTCGCCGCGCGGGCCGACAATCGGCAGATGACGATAGCCGCCCAGGTCCATGCGCTGCACGGCAAAGGCGATCTTCGCGTCGGCCACCAGCGTTTGCGGGTTGGGCGTCATAAACTCGCGCACCGGACGCGCGGCCGCGGCGGCAATTTCGGCGCCTATTTTTCGCAGCGCGTCGCGCTCGCTGAAAATGCCGATCGGCCGATCGCCGTCCACCACCACCACGCAGCCGATCCTGTGCTCGACCATCAGCCGCAGCACGTCGCCCACCGGCGTCGTCGCGACCGCCGTGATCGGGCGCTTGGGCACCAGCACGCTGATCCGGTCGCCGAGCAGGCTGCGCTCGACTTCGTTGGCCGGCGGCGCCAAGTGCGTATCCACCAGCGGCTGCCCACACTCGGCGCAATCGTCCGCGCCCTCGATGTTTTCGTTTTCGCAATAAGGGCAAAGGATCATGATGGCCGTCGCACCTAGGCGCCCTCGCGCATCTGGGTCGTGTGGTGCGGTTCGGGCGGAAGATTGTAGATCACGCCGGGAAAATGTTCGACCAGGTAGTGCAGGATCCCCTCGACCTTGATCATTCCGGTCGGCCGGCCCAGTTTGTCCACGATGGGCAGCCGCCGATAGCCGCCTTCGGCCATCAAGCTGATGGCCTTGCCGACCATGTCGCCGGCGCGTAAGAAAACCGGGTCGGGCGTCATGAACCTCTCGAGCGGCGCCTCGAAGTTTTCCCCGGCAACCATCAGCTTCAGCGCGTCGCGTTCGGTGAAAATTCCGACGACCCTTTCCTCCTGGCAGACCAGCACCGCGCCCCGGTTATGCGCCTGCATCTGCCGCATTGCTTCGGCCACACTGGCCGTGGGAGGCAAGCACAGTGGCTCAGCCGGATGGCATTGGTCGACTGGTTCGGTGTTGAGATTGAGTTGAAAGCTCACGTCCGCAGTCTCCGCGGGGCCATTTTAAGGCGACGGTGCTCGACCCACGCCACGACGATCGGTCGCATCCCTTAATATCTCGTTTTCGCCCCGCCCAATCAAACGAAAAACGCCATGGCGGCAAAGAATTCGCCCGATACGCCGGCCCCCCCATCAACCGGCACAGAAGAGCATCGTCAGGAAGCTCGCTAGCACCACGCGAGCGCTCTTGCTCCAAACGCTCCGAAGCGTTAGATTTGCGACCCTTCGACGGCTCGGCAAACTGCCGGCCGATCTTCTCGCTGACGGAAAGGATTCCGATCTATGCCGACGACACTCTCGGCATTGGCGCTTCTCGTGGGCGGCGACGTGGTGGGCGACGCCGGGGTTCAAATCGACGGCGCGTCCACCCTCTTGGACGCGCGAGACGGCGATATCACGCTTGTGGACAAAAGCGAAAAGGCCGGCTCGCTCGTCGGCACCGCCGCGCGGGCCGCCGTCGTGCCGCGCGGCTTTCCGCTCGATTCGCTCAAGATGCCGGCCATCGTCGTCGACGACGTGCACCGTGCCTTTACGACCATCCTCGTGCAATTCCGCCCCCCGCGCTCGCGCCAGCGCTCGGGCATCAGCACGGCCGCAATGATCAGCGCCAGCGCCCGGCTCGCCGACGACGTCGACGTGCACCCCGGCGCTACGATCGGCGACGACGTCGAGATCGGCTCCGGCTCGACCATTCACACGGGCGCCCGCTTGATGGCCGGCTGCAAATTGGGGCCCGACGTCACCGTCTATCCCAACGCCGTGCTCTACGAACACACGATCGTCGGGGCCGGCAGCGTCATTCACGCCGGCGTCGTGCTGGGCTGCCACGGATTCGGTTACCGGGTGTTCGAGGGGAGCAACCTGCCCAGCGCGCAGTTGGGATGGGTCGAGGTGGGCGCCGACTGCGAAATCGGGGCTTGCACCACGATCGACCGCGGAACCTACGGGCCCACGATCATCGGCGACGGCACTAAGATCGACAACCTCGTGATAATCGCCCACAACTGCCGCATCGGCCGCCACAACATGATCTGCTCGCAGGTGGGCGTGGCCGGCAGCACGATCACGGGCGATTACGTCGTGATGGCCGGCCAGGTCGGCGTGCGCGATCACGTGCGGATCGGCGAGGGCGCGGTGCTGGCGGCCAAAGCCGGAATCAGCGGGGACGTGCCCGCGGGCGCCTACATGCTGGGCATTCCCGCGATCCGCGAGCGGGAACAAAAGATCCAGTTCGCCGCCATCTCCAAGCTGCCGGAAATGCGCCGCCAACTGAAGCAACTGCGACAGGCCGTCGACGGGCTGACTCGCGATCGCGGGCCGTCACCCGCTTCCTCGCCCGCGCCGTCGTCCTCATCATCGTCCCCCCGGGCCGCCTGAAACGCGTGCAGACTTTGGGAACCCTGCAATGGCCCCAAATGGCTCGAAGGTGGGTCTGATTGCCGGATGGGGGCGCTACCCGATCGTCGTGGCCCGGGCGCTCGAGGCGCAAGGGGCCAGCGTCTATTGCCTGGGCATCAAGCACCACGCCGACGTGGCACTTCGCGGGATCTGTCACGAGTTCGATTGGATCGGGCTGGGACAGATCGGCAAAGTGATCAGGTTCTTTCGACGGCACGGCGTGACCGAAGCCACGATGGCCGGCAAAGTGCACAAGGTGCGGCTCTTCGAGCGCTGGGCCTGGCTGGCGCACCTTCCCGATTGGGGCGGAGTCATGACCTACTACCCGCACTACCTCACCCGCCGCAAGACCTTTCAGGATGACAGCCTGCTGGGCGCGATCGTGGAAAGGTTTGGTCGGGCGGGCATCACGATGAAGCCGGCCACCGATTTTGTTCCGGAGCTGCTTGTGAAACTCGCTTGCTTGACAGTTCGCCGTCCCACCGCCGCGCAACAAATGGACATCGACTTCGGCTGGAAGCTGGCCAAGGAAATGGGCCGTCTCGACGTCGGGCAAAGCGTGGCGGTCTCGGGCCGCTCGCCGTTGGCGATCGAAGCCATCGAGGGAACCGACGAGTGCATCCGCCGCGCCGGCTTGCTGTGCAAAGCCGGCGGCTTCACCGTGGTGAAAGTCGCCAAACCGCAGCAGGACATGCGGTTCGACGTGCCCACGATCGGCCTGGGCACGCTGGAAACTCTGGCCGCGGCCGGCGGCCGCGTGCTGGCCATCGAAGCCGGCCGCACGATCCTCATCGACGAGCCGCACGCGATCGACTTTGCCAACCGCCACAAGCTCGTCGTCGTGGCTTTTGACGAGGCCGGCCAAAACACCCTGTCGGCCGGCCGGCTTGCCGGCTAGCAGGCCGTTGAAAAATGGGACTGGCTCCGAGCAAGTCGCGGCGAGACCCGCGAAAAACGGCCGTCGCGAGGTGCCTGTCCCAGTTTTTCAACACGCTGCTAGCCCTCTGTCGTCTCCGATATTCCGGGGGGGGCCATGCTCACGCTCGCCGTGAGCATGCGGCTCGACGTCGAACGCCGTTCGGGCATGGCCACGTCTGCCTGGCCATGGCACCCATGCGGAGTCCGTCGCGGCCGGGTCGTCCTGGCGCGTTTTTGTGGGCCAAAGGCCCAACCTGTAACAGCCAGGGGCAACGCCCCTGGACGCCGTTGGGCACACCATTCAATTTGCAAACCCCAACGGGGCGTTCTGAGCTCGCCCCGTTGGGGCTTGAATCTGCGCTTGACAAGCTCAGATGGTTTGTCTTATGATCCCGCTTCAGACAAGTTATCTGATGCCGCACCGTCTTGCGAATCCGATCCTAACATGGCAACTCGCATACGACTGACCGACGCGGAATTCGCGGTGCTCGAGCCGCTGTGGCACATCGGGCCGCAAACCATCCGGCAATTGACGGCCCGGCTCTACCCCGACCAGTCGACCTCCGACTACGCCACCGTGCAAAAGCTGCTCGAGCGGCTCGAGGCCAAGCGCTGCGTGACGCGCGATCGCACCGGGCTGGCCCACGTCTTCCGCGCGGCGGTAAGGCGCGAGGATCTGATCGACCAGCAGTTGCACGAGATTGCCGATCGGCTGTGCGACGGTTCGCTCGTGCCGGTGCTCAACCAGTTGATGCGGCGCGTGTCGTTGTCCCGCGCGGAGCGCGAGGAATTGAGAAAACTGCTGGACGCTCACAAGCGACGTTCCACCGGCGAGCGATGACCATGGCCACCCGCTGAAAAACGGAGTGCATCAGGCGACGACATGATGGCGTGGCTCGAATTCGGACTGTCCAACGCCCTGGCGGCCACCGCGCTGGCGGCGGTCGCGCTGGTCGTTACGCGCTCGACGCGCCGCCCGCAGTTGGCGTTCGTCGTGTGGCTGCTCGTACTGGCCAAGCTGCTCGTGCCGCCGCTCGTGAGCGTGCCTCTGGCATCCTTGCGATCCGCGCCGCCGCCGTCCGATGAGTCCGTCCTGGAAGGTTGCCCGAGCGAGCCTTGCATGGTGGCTGCTGATGCCATGCGCGAGCCCTTGCCCGAAGCGCCCGCGAACACCGTGGACGCGAGCGCCGCGGACCACTCGGAGTTCCCAGCACCGCGGCTCCCCGAATCATCCTTAGAACCGGTGACGCGCATGTTTGCCTTCTCGCCCCCTACACTCATCTTCGCGGCCTGGGTTCTCGGCTCGACATTGTGGCTCGTCGTGGCCGCGACCCGCATCGGGCGATTCCGCCGCACGCTTTCGTATGCCGAGCAAGCGTCCCCCGCATTGCAGCGGGAGGTGCAAATCCTGGCCGAACGGCTCGGCGTGCGCCGCGTGCCCGAGGTGCGGCTCGTGAAGCGGCGCATTCCGCCCTTGGTGTGGGCCATGTTCGGCGCGCCGGTCATTCTGCTGCCGGCCGGGTTGCTGCGGATTCTTTCGCCGATGCAACGCGCGACTTTACTCGTGCACGAATTGGCGCACCTCAAACGCCGCGATCATCTGGCACGGATGCTGGAACTGGCGGCCCTGGGCCTTTACTGGTGGCATCCGGTCGTCTGGTGGGCGCGCCGCAACGTCGAGAGGGCCGCCGAGCAATGCTGCGATGCCGAGGTGGTGGCCCACATGCCCGATGCGGCCGGAGCCTATGCCTGTGCCCTGCTGGCCACGGTTGATTTTCTTTCCGAAGCCCGGCCGCCGATGCCGCTTTTGGCCAGCGGGTTTTCGCAAGCTGTTCACGTCAAAAGGAGAATGGAGATGATTCTGAAAGCCAATCCTACGCGTCGTAGCACCTGGCCGGTGCGCCTCGTGCTGGTCGCCTTCGCCCTGGTCGTGTTGCCCCTTTCGCTCCGCGCACTGTGGGCCGAGCCGGTCCAACCGTCCGATGAGCCGGCCGCGGAATCTGCTCGCGAATCCGCCGCGGTGAGCGACGACCCGAAACCGAAATCCGGTCGGGTGCAGCCTGCGGTTTGTTTTTTAGGCGGCGGTGTGATAGCAGCGAGTGG
>JBBDNV010000072.1:0-27869 GCA_040877415.1 Pirellulales bacterium | reverse complement strand
ATCACTCGTTTTTCGGTCTTGGCGGGCGGCCGGGGCTGCGGAACGTGAATGCCAGACGAATTAATGGGACGAATTAGAGGGGGACGGGAGTCGTTACGACAACCGCCGTAAGGCTCCAGTCATCGAACGCGGCTTCAGGCAATCACCGCGCAGCGGCCACGAGCTGGCCGCCCCCCATGCCATGCGCTGGCCGAAAAGGTGCGTTGGAGAAAGGGACAGGAGAAAGGGGACATCGCTCGTTTTTCTGTCTTCGGGGCGGCCGGGACTGCGCAACGTGAATTCCAGAAGAATTAAAGGGACGAATTAAGAGGGGACCGGAGTCGTTACGACAACCGCCGTAAGGCTCCAGTCATCGAGCGTGGCTTCAGCTTCAGGCAATCTCCGCGCAGCGGCCCTGACCTATCCGCCCCCCATGCGCTGGCCGAAAAGGTGCGTTGACTGCCGAGCAAAATTCTGGTTTCTGGTAGCTTGGAGCATTATCGAACGCGCGCCGATTATTTCACATCGGGGGGTGCGCTCGGTTTTCGCGCCGCGAATGACTCGAAATCCAACGCGCGCCGTCACTTCCGAGACGGGCGACTGATTTTTTTGCGCACGCTGTATAGCTATGAAAAACTCGCACTCCAAAAACGGCCGAATGGGCCCAAAAGCAAAATAAAATCGGCCACCACCCGTTGCCGCCAGAAGCGGCAAAGAACGGGAGAACAGCAGAGCAGTGGAACAGCGGTGCAGGTAACGACGACGGCCAAGCTGCCGAGTGACCTGCTCTCCTGCGGTCCCCTGCTCACCTGATCCACTGTTCATTCCTAGCGCGCATCTGTGAGACGTTGAAACCTGAAAACGCTAAATGCAGCGGCGGTCCGTGGCCACGCCCGATATGCCCGCTCGCCGGTCACGGCTGGACAGCCACCACGCGGAATCCGATGTGGTCCGCTCGTCGCTCAGGCTCAAACCGGAGCCGAAACGCCGACCGACAAGGCCAGCCCTCGTCGGCCCAGCACCCGCCTCGGCGCGCCCGCGAAATGCCACCCGCCTCACTGACCGACGCCGTAGCCCTCGCGGAGTACAGATCGGGATCAACACCGCCCGGCAGCCGCGCGTGATACCAGTCTCGACACCATTCGAACACATTGCCGTGCATGTCGTGTATTCCCCACGGATTGGCCGGGTAGCTGCCTACCTTGGCAGCCCGTTTCAGGGACGGACCGTTCTCGGCCCCGTTGTAGGGCTTTCCCTGGAAGTTGGCCTGCTTGCTGCTTAGTTTGTCGCCAAACGAAGTGGCGGTGGTGGTTCCCGCCCGGCAGGCGTACTCCCATTGCGCCTCGGTCGGGAGCCGGAATTCCCACTCTTGTGGCAGGTCGCCGGACGCATGGGCCGTCTCGGTTAGCTTCCGACAGAACCCTTCTGCCTCGGCGAAGTTGATCGCATAGATGGGGAAGGCGTCCCCCTCGCCGGCGGTCAGCTTGCCGGGGAACGCGCCGACCACCTGTTTCCATTGACCCTGCGTGACTTCGTATTTGCCGATCCAAAAGCCGTTGGTCAATGTTGCCTCGACCTGATTCTCGCCCGGGCGTCGCTCCGGTTCGCTGCGCGGGCTGCCCATCTTGAATTTGCCGGCAGGACACCAGCAGAGTCTGATCCCGCCGATTTCGCGTTCGTCGCCCGCCTTAGAACCGACGAATGGCTGTCTGGTCAAACTGGCCTGTTGTCCCAAGGCCGCTGACACGACGAGCGATAAATACAACGACGCGAACACCAGACGTCTCTTCATATTTTCGATGGTTCCCTCAAGAGTCAGGGAGCAATCACTCGTTCCTTCTTGTCCGGTCCGGTGAGCGTCAGGTTCGTCCCTGACTTTCCGCCCGCGCGGAGTTGAACCGCGGGTTCGGTTTTCTTGTCGGCGAACATTAATCCGCCGCCGTCAACCGTCGCGCCGATTTTGACGCGAACCTCGCCATTGGGCGCGCGCAGTCGAATATTGCCGCCGCCGTCGGCTCCCAGGTGCAGTTGCCCACGGACATTGCCTTGCGCATCCACCAATTCGATGGCCTGCGCGCGGACAACAGACGGCGCGACGACATCTTTCGGGTTGGTCGGCACGGCACCAACCAATAGCGTGACAAGCAACGCCAGGTTGATAGCCGTCAACACGGAAACGAATGTGTACGATCGCATGTGCTCCTCCCTTTCTGGGTCAGGGGTATTCGGTCCCGCCCGGGCCGCGATGGAAATCTGCATCCCCTCGGGCCACGACGGTGACGCGGCGATGCCTTCTTTCAACGCTTTATCCTACCCAGCTTGCGAATGAGACAAAAAGTTGTTTATTGTATTATTTATCGTCTAAATTATTGTATCTACGGCTGAACCGACCGGCGTCGGCGCGGGGGGACCAGACCTCCTAGTGACGGCGTCCCACCTTGGAACATGGAGCTATTCACCGATGACTCGCGAATTGCCCTCGCTGTCCACCGATCAGGTTGCCGCCTTCGTCGAACTCGCGCGGCAGGGAAGCCTCCGCCGCGCCGGCGAAGTGCTGCACATTACGGAACAGGGCGTGCGAAACCGGCTTTTGGCGCTGGAGGCTCGCCTTCAGGTCGAGCTGTACAGAAAGAGCCGGGGAATGCGCCACACCACGCCGTTGACGCAGCACGGGCGGCAATTCCTGCCTCACGCCATCGCCTTCTTGGAGCGGGCCCGCGAATTGGCCGAACTGTTTGACGCGGCGGCCCAGCCCCAGGACGTCCACGTTGCCGCCAGCCAATACCTGATCCGATATGTCCTGATCGACGCCGTGCGACGCTTCCACGTCCGCTTCCCGCAAATCCGTATCCGACTCAGCATTCACGCCGAACAAGAAATCGAGGCTGTGCTGCTGCGTGATCCCGACGTGGCGATCGGCGTCGCGGCTCCGTACGAACCGTCGCCGGAGCTGGAGTATCAGCACATGTTCTCCATGAATTGGAGCCTGATCACGCCCCCGCGCCACCGACTGTTGGGGCAGAAAAAAATTCGCTTGCGGGACCTGGCGAATGAGCCGCTCATCATCTTCGAGAGAGGTTCGACGGGCCGACAGCACATCCTGGATGCGTTCCATGAGCAGGAGCTCTCGCCGCAGGTGCACATGGAGACAACCACCACGGAGATCATCATCCGCATGGTCGAGGCGGGGTTGGGTATCGCGATCGTGCCCTTATTGCCAAGCGGAGTGGTCACGCGAGGCCGCAAGGTGGCGATCCGCTCCGTCGCGGACCCGATTCGGCCCATCAACTCCGGAATCCTTACTCGCCGCGGCGACCGCCTTTCGGCGGCTGCCCGCGAATTCGTCGGCTTCATTCGCGGAAGTCCGGCCGCGCCGGGATCGTTGAGCTTACGGCCGGCCGGCGGTGCTGTTAGAATCGCGCCATGTTCCGCTCCGCGTTCGATCCTCCCCGCGTACCGCTTCCCCTGTTGATCACCGGCGTGGCCGGCGTGGCCGGTTACAACGCGCTGGCGTATTTCCAGGACCGCTATCCCGGCCAGGTGATCGGCATTCGCCAACGCGACAATTGGCGCTTGGATGGCACCGGCATCGTGGCTTGCAACGCCGAAGATCGCGCGGGATTGACCCGGCTGTTCGACGAGCACCCCTTTGCCGGCGTGCTCGACTGCGCCGGTAACTGCGCGCTGCGGGCCTGCGAGCTCGATCCGGCAATGGCCTGGCGCATCAACGTCGAGGGCGTGCGCAACCTCGTCGCGCTGGTGCGCCAGCGCGGCACGCGGCTCGTCCACTTGTCGATCGACCTGGTGTTTTCGGGCACGGCCGGCGGCAACCACGTCGAGGAGGATCCGACCGATCCGGTCACGGTCTACGGCAAGACAATGGTGGTGGCCGAGGAGCTGATTCGCGACTGCCTGCCGGAAGCGTGCATTTTGCGCATCTCGCTGCCGATGGGCGTCAGTTTCAACGGCCACGCCGGCGCGATCGATTGGATCCAGTCGCGGTTCAAAAAATCGAAGCCGGCCACGCTCTATTTCGACGAAGTGCGCACGCCAACGTACACCGATTGCCTGAACCGGTTGTGCGAAACCGTGCTGGCCGGCGATCTGGCCGGACTGTACCACGCCGGCGGCCCACGCCCGTTGAGCCTGTTCAACATCGCGCAAATCGTCAACCGCGTCGGCGGCTACGACCCGAGGCACCTGATGGGCTGCCCGCGCAAAGCGGCCGGACCCATTCCGCCGCGCGCCGGCGACGTGTCGATGGTTTCGAGCAAACTGGCGCGCGCGTTGGGGTATCAGCCGTTTCATTCGTGGCCGTACGACGATGGGCTCGTGCCGACGCACCCCAAGTGGCACTTCGAGCGCCCCGCCGATTGGCCCGGCAGCCGCCGCTGGCTGGCCGAGGTGCTGTATCGCAATCCGCTGCGAGCGTAATGCGCGCCGCTAGCACGTGCGCCCAGGACGTTGATCTTGTGACGTAGCGGCCGTTTTGATAGCTAACCGCAAGTGACACGAGGACGCTTATTGGAAAAAGCGCGTGCCGTCACTGCCGCTCACCGAGCAAGTGTCGATGCGGACTCAGCCACCGGCAAATCTGGTCAGCCTGCTTGCGCGGCTGAAGCTGGCCACGGCCGAGCAAATTGCCGGCGTGGCTCGGCGCGCGGGCCGCCTGGCCGGCGATCTGTGCGAATTCGAATCGGTGTGGGTCGACGCGCTGGCGCAGGCGCGCATCCTCACGCCCTTTCAAGCCGCCGAAATCAACGCCGGCCGCGGCGAATCGCTGCTCCACGGGCCCTACGTCGTCACGCACGCACTCGGCGGACCGCATTGGGCCGATTGCTATGCGGCCCGGCACGTCGAAACGGGCCGAGCCGTGCGACTCTACGTCGTGCGACGCCCGCAAGGACCGACGGCCGCCAACGTCCAGGCGCTTGCGCAACTCGTAGCGCAATCGCCGCCGCTGCGCTCGCCGGTTTCGTCAATGGTGGAGGATTTCGGCACCAGCGGCGAGCTGGTGTGGACTGCGTGCGCGGCCGTCGAGGGAACGCCGGCCGCCGATTGGATGGTCGAAAACGGCCGCTTCCCGGCTCCCGCCGTGTTGCACATCGCGCGGGAAATGGTCCAGCGGTTGGCCGATTTGGAGCTGTTGGGCATCGTCCACGGCGACGTCGGCGCCGCCGGCCTGCTGGCGCAGGAGTCGGGACACGTCGTGCTGCCAGCGCCGGGATTGCGGGGCATCGTGCGGCCTCACGAGGGCTACAGCTTCAACGATTTGCGCCCCGAAGCCTACGACTACCTGGCCCCCGAGCGCATCGCCGATGGTGCCCCGCCGACGTTCGCCGGCGACGTCTACGCGTGCGGATGTTTATGGTGGCATTTGTTGACCGGCCGCGCGCCGTTCGCGGGCGGCGACAGCCTGGCGAAGTTGAAGGCCGTGCACGCCGCGCGCACGGTCAACGTGCGCCAATTGGCGCCCGACGTGCCCGAGGTGTTGGCACAGACCATCGAATCCTGCCTGGCCCGCCAACGCTACCTGCGGCCGCAATCGCTTGCGAAGCTTTGCGAACGATTGGGCGCCCCCACGCGGGCGGGCAGTTCGATGCTGGCCGGCCTGTTGGGGCGCCCCATGCCGTCCTGGCAGTTGGTGCGACACCGGAACCATCGCAAGCGACGGGCCAACCGTAAGGCGCAGTGGGCCGCGGGCATTGCGACGGTTTGCGTGCTGCTGCTGCTGGTGGCGCTTTCGCCGCTTTTGTTTTTCTCTCGTCGGCAGCCGGCCCAAACGGCGTCCACGCATCGCACGCCGCCGGCAGGCGCCGCCAAATTGCCCGACGACACGAGCGCTATGGCCAGGACGAGCAACATGCCCGGCGCGAATAACTCTGTCGATCAACGCGTCGACCCGGCCGTCCAACAGGCGGCCGCCACGCTTCCCTCCGGCAGCCGATTGAACGACGACGTGGTCCTGCCGGCCGAAGAGGTGCTGCGCATCGAGCAGCTCGATCTCGAGCCGCACGTGCGCGTGCGCGGCCGGGCCGGCAGACGGCCGCGGGTGAGCGTGCCGCGACGGGGATTGGTAGTGGCCTGCGAGGACGTCACGTTCGAAGGCATCGATTTCGTGTGGGAAGATGAGCGACGCGGCCAGCGCGCGGCGCCCGTCTCCGCCGGCGCGATGATCGTGGTCGGGGCGCAAACGGCACGTTTTCACGGCTGTTCGTTCTCGACGACCGCCGATGCGGCGCCCGTGGCAATTGCCTGGACCGGCGCGGCCGACGGCTTGCCCGGACTCGGGGGCGAAATCACGCTCCGCGATTGCGCGTCCGACGGCGTGGCAGCCCTGGTCGACTGCCAAGGCGCAGGCGGACTCTCGGTGACGGTCGACAATTCGCTCTGCGTCAGCTCAGGTCCGCTCGTCCGCCTGCACCGAGCCCCGCAGGCCGACGAGACGTTCGCGCTTGTGCTCGATCACGTCACGACGCGCGGCGACAGCGCCGTCTTGGAGTGCCGCTACCGGCGGCTCCACGAGAATCCCGGCGCCATCACGATCACCGCCAACCAGAGCGCGCTGGCGGGCAACCCGATCTGGGGGCTAGTGATCTTCTCGGGCCCCGAGCGGCCCGATCGGCTCGTTGCGTCGCTCACTTGGACGGGACAAGGCTCGATCGTCACCCCCCAGACGGCGATGGTGGTGTGGCGCGGCGCGGGGCGAAAACAACAAGCCCTGCCGGAAGAGGACCTCCAAGTCGCCGGACTGGTGCGCAGCGAGCTGGAATTCGCCGGACCGGCCGACGGTCTGCCCGCGGCTTCCCGCGTCACCCGCTGGCAGGTTCCGCTCCGTTCGGCCGATCCGCCGGGGGCGAATACCGATACGCTGTCACTGCCCCGACGGTAGGCCGCGGGTGTGCCGGAGCACGAGTCACCCGCCCGCTTGGGCCTCTCGCAGCAGGCGGTCGTAGTGGAGCAGGCCGACCAGCGTTTTGGCGTCTTCGATCGAGCCGTCCACCGCCATCCGCATCGCGTCGCTCCAGGCGACAACCATCGGCTCGATTTGCTCGCCCGGCTCAAGCGAGGCTCTTCCGGGCCGCAGCCCGCGCGCCAGAAACAGGTGCATCCGTTCGTTGAGAATGCCCGGCGACATGGTGAACTCTCGCAGCTTCTCGACCGTGGCCGCGGTGTAGCCCGTTTCTTCGGTCAGCTCCCGGCTTGCGGTCGCGGCCGGGTCTTCGCCCGGTTCGAGCGTGCCGGCGGGCAGTTCGATCAGCGTTTTTCCGACGGCCACGCGGTAGTTGCGGATCAGGCAAACCCGGCCGTCGTCGAGGATCGGCAGAACCGTGACGGCGCCGGGGTGCTCGACGGTATCCCTGACGTGCTCGCGGCCGTCGGACCCCATTTCGCGGTGCCGCACGACGCGAAACAGCCGCGTAACCAATAGCTCTTCGGGCTGTTTCGTCATGTGCCTTTCGCGCGCTAGCGCGAATCGTTGATTCAACGAATTCCGGCTGCTAAGATAGCTTCGGCTGGAGGTTCGTCCAAGCCGCGGAAGCGCAAAAGGCCCCCTTGTCACGATTTTTATGAGCGATTCACCGCCTTGGAGCCTGTATCTGGCCCGGCTGCGCCGCGTGCACCTGCGCTTCCATGCCCTGTTTCTGGCGGTGGCCGTGTTCGCGCTGTTCCTGAGCACCAGCCGCCCGGGCGAGGAAACGATCGGCTACGGCGTGTTGGCCGTGGCGGTCTTGTTCGCCAGCGTGCTGGCGCACGAGGCGGCGCATTGCTGCGCGGCCGTCCGCGTCGGCGGCAACGCCGAACAGGTGCTGATCGGGCCGTTGGGTGGACTGGCCTTCCCCGAGGTTCCGCGGGAGCCCCAGGCCGAATTCATCACCGCCGTGGCCGGCCCGATCGTGAATCTGGCCATCGTGCTGTTGGCGCTGCCGATCCTGCTCGTCGCTCAGATTGGCGTGTCGGACTTGCTCAGTCCCTTGCAGCCTACCGGACTGATTCACGGGTCGTGGGGGACCGTGGCGCTCAAGCTCGCGTTCTGGATCAATTGGCTGATGCTTCTGGTCAACCTGCTGCCGGCGTTCCCGTTTGACGGCGCCCGGGTGTTGCGCGCCTTGTTGTGGCCCGCTCTCGATTACCGCGGCGCCAGTCTGGTGGCGGTGCGGATTTCGAAGCTGACGGCCATCGGCGTGTGCATTCTGGCCTGGCTGGTGCGCGACGCCGAAAGCGCCCGCGTGTTGCCCACCTGGGTGCCTTTGGCGCTGTTTGCGGTGTTCGTGTTCACCAGCGCTTCGGCCGAGGCGTCGCGGATCGAGGAAGCGGATTGGGAGGAAGAACTGCTCAGCTACGATTTCTCGCAGGGCTATACGAGCCTCGAACGGACCATGGATTCGCCCCGCAGGCCGGCCGGCAGCCCGGTGCGGCGCTGGCTGGAAAACCGCCGAGAAATGCGGCGCCGCAGGCAACGCTGGCAGGAGCAGGACGAAGAGCGCCAGGTCGACGCAATCCTCGTGCGCTTGCACGAAACGGGCCTGGAAGGCCTGACGGCCAAGGAACGGGCCCTTCTCCAGCGCGTCAGCGCGCGGTATCGCAACCGCCAGGGCAGCTAGCGCGGGCGGCGAACCGCCCGCACGCCCCGTTTCGCCGCGCTATTGACGACCAGGGTCGAACTTCGCGGACGTCGGCATTCGCCCCCCGGTTTTCCCTTCGATCGCCACAACCGGCAATCGCGGCGCACCGTGAGCGCTCGGCTCCCCTCCAACTCGCGCGAAGCGAACAACCGGAAGTCAGCAGTAAACTAAAGTTTCAAGGGGCAGCGACAGGCACTTGGCAAATCTCCACGAAAAAGCGTGATTCCGAACTTATGTTGCCCCAATCGAGCGTCATTGACCCGAAAGCCGATCGCCGTGACGACGCGCGCCCTCAGGCCACCCTCGCACGCTCGTGGCACGCCGATATATTGGCCCGGCTGTCGGGGTGGTTTGCCGTCGAGTTTCATCTGGTCGACGGCAACACCGGCGAGCTCGTGCATTGGGCCGCCGATCCATTGGCCGGCGACTGGGACACCCGCGGCCAGGTCTGCCGGGCCGTCGCGGCTCGCGGCAAAGCCGAGCTCGTGGAAGAAGCCGAACCGCTCTTGGTCATGGCGATTCCTGTCGAGCACGACGACCAGCACAGCGTCGTGGCCGTGGGCACGTTTGTCACCGGCCATTCGGCCACGCCGGCACAACTCGAGTTGGCCGCGGCCCTGTTGGGGCTCGCACTCGAGGACGCGACGCGCTGGATCGACGGCCAAACCGTTTGGATCAGCGATGTGCTCGCGCGGATGGGACAACTGGCGACGGAGCGGCTGGCGGCCGAATGGCGGCTCAAAAGCCTCGATCGCGAGGTCCGCGACCTGTCGCTCAACCTGTTGAGCACCTACGAAGAAATCAGCCTGATCTATCGGCTGACGCAAAACCTCAAGCTCACCAGCAAGGATGAGGAGCTGGCCGAGCTGGCGCTGGAATGGCTGGCCGACGTGTTGCCCGCCCAGGCCCTGGCCATCCAACTGAGGCCCACCGACAAAGCCGGCTCGATGGGGCGCGAAGCACGCACCGAGCCGGTGTTCCAGAGCTACGGCCCTTGTCCGATCACCGGCGAAGAACTCACCAGGATCATCGACCACTTCGCGCTGGCGCCGGGCGAGCGCCCGTTGATCGTCAACCAGTCCACCACCGCGGCCGAAGAGTGGCCGTGGCCGGCGGTCCACCAGTTGATCGTCGTTTCGCTGTGCGAAGGAACCAATTGCTTCGGATGGCTGGTGGCGGTCAACCGCGTCGGCGGCGGCGAGTTCGGCACCGTCGAAGCCAGTCTGCTCAGCTCTGTGGGCGCCATCCTGGGAATTCACAGCGGCAACGCCGAGCTGTACCAGCAGCAACGCGAGTTTTTCGCCGGCGTCGTGCGGGCCCTCACCTCGGCCATCGACGCCAAGGATCCCTACACTTGCGGCCACAGTGATCGCGTCGCCCGCGTTTCCGTGCGCCTGGCCGAGGAATTGGGCTGCGATCAGAAACAGATCGACACGATCTACCTGTCGGGCCTGCTGCACGACGTCGGCAAGATCGGCATCGACGACAACGTGCTGCGCAAGCCGGGCAAACTAACCGAGGCCGAATTCGAACACATTAAGACACACACGGAAATCGGACACAAGATTCTCAGCGACATCAAGCAGCTCGACGAGGTGCTGCCGGTCGTTCTGCACCACCACGAGCAGTGGAACGGCAAAGGCTATCCGCGCGGCCTGGCCGCCGACGCCATTCCGTATCTGGCCCGCATCGTCGCCGTGGCCGATTCGTTCGACGCCATGGGCAGCGACCGCCCCTACCGCCAAGGCATGCTCGACGAGAAGCTCGACTCGATCATGCGCGACGGCGCCGGCCAGCAATGGGACGCCGACGTGATCACGGCATTCTTCCGGGCTCGCAACGACATCCGGGCCATCGCGCAGCAAAAGGTCAAGAACCTTTCGCTCGACATGCGCGAGTGGACGTAACGTATTAAAGTCGAACAGAAGTCTGGCTGTCCTTGAACGTGCGGCAGTAGAGCTCGGTCCACTGTACCACGTTCTTGCCCTCCTTGCTTCACTGCTCCGTCGTGCCGTGGCCATTGTAGAACCGCACCACACGCTTCGGCCGCCACGTGAGCTAATCCCGGGATTCTTCGGCGATTCGCTGAGCAAAATGTCCAGAATTGACGAATTCTATAAAAGGACATATACTTGATCTGAAGAGGAGCCGCTCGAAGCATCGGATGGTGGAGCGAGATCGTGCCCATTGAGCTGCCGTTGCCGAGATGGCTCAGTCAAGCTCGCTGGAAAGTCAAAATTCAGGACAAAGAAAGAGTGGAGCCGCCGCACGTCTCCATTCTGCGGGGGACTGACAAGTGGCGGATCAATCTGCGCACCGGCGAGTTTATGGACAAACAGCCGAAGCCGTCCGACATACCCGAGCCGCTGATTGCCCTCATCAAGAAGAAAAGAAATTGGAAATGGCTCTGCGAGCAGTGGGACGGCAAGTATCCGGACAATCCCCTTTCGACCGACTAGGATCAAGGCAATGGCGACAAACACAATTCTCCTGACGGCACGTAAGGGCAAAGAAAAGAGATTTAACCGGCTTCACCCCACGGCTGTTTCCTCCAAAGCACAGATTCAAGCCTCCTTGTCGAGGGCTGGCAGGGAGACACTTTGGATCAGCGCCGATCAGGACATGATGATCGAGTTCTTGAAGTCCGTGAGTTGGCCGACGAAGCGCTTGGGACGAGCCATGTTGTTGTTCAAGCCCCCTGTCGAGACCCTCACCGCCCTCAGGGAGTGCTTTGAGAGAATCGCATTCGGCCCGAATAGCGGCTTCCTGCCTGGTGATGACCTTGCCGAGGCATTGAGGGCAAAGAACCGAGACGATCTGTTCATTGGTGGGTCCGTCGATAAAGCCAGCGAGACCGTGACCCTCTGGCGTGGAAATCTCGATTCGCTGATTGTTCCATTCTCGGCGTTTCCGGCATCAGGTGACGGCACAGCTCCCAGTTTTAGTGATTTCTCTGTGAGCGACTGTGGAAACACCATTCGCTTTGGGAACTATGAGGCTGCTGCGGATTCGATCCTCTATGAGTTTGATCCAGAGTACCGAAGGCGCAAATCTAAAGAACGCCTGGAATCTGAACGGACGTTGGGAGCCTCAATCCGGCGATTGCGAAAGCAGCGTGGGCTGAAGAGAGAGGACTTCGAGCCCCTCGCCTCCAAAACACTCGCCCGAATCGAACAGGGCAAGGTGAAGTCCGTTCACGCCAAGACCCTTGCGACAATTGCAAAGGTGCTGGGTGTGCAACCAGAAGAAATCGAGGAATATTGAGAGGAATATTGAGGTGATGTCGGCGCATTCGTTCCGTGCAGGATAGCAACTCAAGGTGGACGCGATGAATGTCGAAACGGCCCTGTTGTGCGCCATTCTCGGACTGGTGCTCCTGGCGCTCTTCGCGCGCGGCGGCGGAGCCAACTCCGCGCGGCTGCGGTCGATCGATCGTAAGCTCGATCTCGTGCTCACCAACTTAGGCATCGATCCCGGCCAGGGACTCGACAAGCAAATTGCTGACCTGCTTCGCAGCGGACAGAAGATCGAAGCCATCAAACTGTACCGCGCACAGACCGGCGTCGGGCTGAAAGAAGCCAAGGATTACGTCGAAGGGCTGCCCGGGACCGGATAGTCGATCGCGGGCCGCTTGCGACGCGTTGAGAATGGCTTGCCATCGTGGTAGGCTAAAGGCCCGCCGGTTCAAGCTTTCCAAATGCTTCCCGGAGTGCCACCAGATGCCCCCTCATCTCGCCGCGCAAAGCCGCTGTTCGAGCCGCCGCGAGTTTCTCGCTCAGGCCGGAGGCGGGCTGGGAGCGATTGCCTTGGCTTCGCTGCTTTCGGGCGATCGCCTGTTGCACGCGGCGAAGGGCGACGTCCGCTCGCGCCCCTTGGCGCCCAAACCGTCGCACGTCGAGCCCCGCGCGCGGCGCGTCATTTATCTATTCATGCACGGCGGGCCGAGCCACGTCGACCTGTTCGATCCCAAGCCCGAGCTGATCGAGTATGCCGGCCAGCCGCTGCCTGAGAGCGTCGGACCGGTAATGACCCGTCGCAAGGTAGCGCAAAACCCGCTATTGGGACCCGTCAAGCCGTTTCGTCCGCGCGGCGAATCAGGCTTGCCGATCAGCGATTTTCTGCCGCACGTCTCCGAGGTGGCCGACGAGCTGTGCGTGCTGCGCGGTTGCCACGGCGACAGCGTGAATCATCCCCAAAGCGTCTACCAGATGAACACCGGCAGCGTTTTGATGGGCCGGCCGAGCCTGGGCAGTTGGGTCAGCTACGGACTGGGGACCGAAAACGACAGCCTGCCGGCGTTCGTCGTGCTGCCCGATCCGGGCGGCGGAATCAAGGGAGGCCCGGTGGCCTGGGGCAACGGCTATTTGCCGGCCACCTATCAAGGAACGACGTTTCGCCCTGGGCCGGCGCCGGTCGTCGATCTTCGCCCGCAACGCCAGATCAGTGCCCCTCAGCAGCAGGGCACCATCGAGCTACTGCGCGATCTCAACCGGCGGCAAAGTGAATCAAAGGGCGCCGACGGCCAACTGGAAGCGCGGATCGAGGCCTACGAGCTGGCGTTTCGCATGCAGGCCGCGGCCCCGGCAGTCGTCGACTTTGCCGACGAGTCGGCCGAGACCTTGGAAATGTACGGCATCGGCGAGAAGGACACCGAAGAGTTCGGCCGACGCTGCCTGCTCGCGCGGCGTCTGGTGGAACGCGGCGTCCGCTTCGTGCAGCTTTATTCGGGCGACACCAACGGCTGGGACGCCCACAACGACGTCTTGAAAAATCACTCCGAGTATTGCCGCAAAACCGACAAGCCGGTAGCCGGCCTGCTTCGCGATTTGAGACGCCGGGGCCTGCTGGACGATACGCTCGTGATCTGGGGCGGCGAGTTCGGCCGCATGCCGATGAGCGAACAAGGCAAGGGACGCGACCACAATCCCTGGGGCTACACCGTCTGGCTGGCCGGCGCCAAGGTGCGCGGCGGATTCGCTTACGGCGCGACCGATCCGTTCGGGCTGCGAGCCGCCGAAGGCAAGGTTCACGTGCACGACCTGCACGCCACCATCCTCTACCTGCTGGGGCTCGATCACGAACAGCTCACCTATCTGCGCAACGGCCGCAACGAGCGCTTGACCGACGTGGCCGGCCGCGTCGTGACGGAGATCCTGGCATGAAGGTTTTTCGCGCCGCCGCTGTTTCCCTGGCGGTCGCCGTGGCGCTAAGCGCGTCCCATCGCCCCCGCGCCGCCGAAACGTCCGCCGATCTGAAAGAAGTTCCCATCACCGACGATGAGCGCAGCCATTGGGCGTACCTCCCGATCGGCGCATTCGAGCCGCCCGTCGTCAACGACGCGCGGTGGCGCAACCATCCGATCGACGCGTTCGTCAAGTCGGCCATGGACGCCAACTCGGTCGAACCGTTGCCGCCGGCGGGCAAGGCGATTTTGTTGCGTCGCGTCTCGTTCGATCTCGCCGGTCTGCCGCCGACTCCCAAGCAGATCGAAGAGTTTCTGGCCGACGACTCGCCGGATGCCTATGAAAAGCTGGTCGATCGCCTGCTCGCTTCGCCCGCTTACGGCGAGCGCTTTGCCCAGCACTGGCTCGACCTGGCGCGGTTTGCCGAAACCGACGGTTTCGAGCACGACCTGGAGCGGCCGAACGCCTGGCGGTATCGCGACTGGGTGATCGACGCCCTGAACCGCGACATGCCCTACGACGAATTCATCCGGCTGCAGTTGGCCGGCGACGAGCTCTTCCCGGACGATCCGCAGGCGGCGGTGGCCACGGGCTTTCTTTTGTGCGGGCCCGACATGCCCGACATCAATCTGCAGGAAGAGCGGCGGCACGTGGTGCTCAACGAAATGGCGGCCACGGTGGGCAGCGTGTTTCTGGCCGTGCAGTTTGGCTGCGCCCAGTGCCACGACCACAAGTACGATCCGATTCGCATCCAGGACTTCTATCGTCTGCGGGCGTTCTTCGAGTCGGCCACCATCTTTCGCGACCATCCGATTCCGACGGCCGGCGAGCTGGCCGCGCGCCGCGCCGCCGAAGCGGTCCGCGATCCGAAATACCGCGAAGCCGATGCGCGGCGGGAGGAGCTGGAGACGATCGGCCGCGAGCGATTCCGTCAGAAAAACCCCGACGTGTATCCCACGCTCAAACAAATCCTCGGGGAATTGGGTAACGACTACAACGACGAACACCGCCAACTGGCAAGACTCCTCAAAGACGCGCCGCCGCTGCCGAGGCTGGCCGAGGGCCGCGTCATGCGCGACGGCGAGCCGCGCGAGGCGCACGTCTGGCTGCGGGGCGATTTCCGGCAGCCCGGCCCCGTTGTCAATGGTTCGTTTCCGCGCATTTTGGCGGCCGATGGCGAACTGGCAACCGAGCGGCCCGATCGTCCCCGCGCCGAGTTGGCCCGATGGCTCACGAAGCCCGATCATCCGCTGGTGGCCCGGGTGATCGTCAATCGGCTGTGGCAGTGGCATTTCGGCGTGGGCCTGGCCGCCAATCCGAGCGACTTTGGCGTGATGGGGGCCGAGCCGACGCATCCTGAGCTGCTCGACTGGCTCGCGCGGCGATTTGTGGCCGACGGTTGGAGCTTCAAGTCGATGCACCGGCTGATCGTCACCTCGCGCGCCTATCGCCTGGCGTGCGCGCCGTTCGACGCCCAGTGGTCGGCGGAGCAAATCGCCGCTGCCCGCGAAATCCGGAATCGCTCGCAAGCGGCCGATCCCCAAAACGCGTGGCTGTGGCGCCGCTCGCGGCGGCGGCTCGAGGGCGAAGCGATTCGCGACGCGATGCTCGTGGCCTGCGACAAGCTGTCGGTTCGAACCGGCGGACCCGGCATCCGTCCGCCACTGGCGCCCGAAGTGACCGAGACTTTGCTCAAGGATCAATGGAACGTGAGTGGCGACGGGGAAGATCATCGCCGCCGCGGCATCTACCTGTTCGTGCGGCGCAATCTGCGCTATCCGCTGTTCGACGTCTTCGATCGGCCGGACACGAACGCCAGTTGCGCGATGCGGCACGAGTCGACCACGGCCACGCAATCGCTCACGCAGTTCAACTCCCAGTTGAGCCTCGAGTGTGCCCGTTGGCTGGCCGGCGCGGTCGCTCAGCACGTATCCGGCACGGAATCGGACTCGCGCGCGATACGGCAGGCGTATTGGCGCGTCTTCAATCGGCCGGCGGGCGAGGATGAGATTCGCCGCGGGCGTGAGTTTCTGTCGCGTCAGGCGCAGCGCTTGCGCGACGAGGGGCGCCAGGTCGATTCGCTCGCACTGCCGCTCGATGGGCCGAAGCCCGACGATCCACTGGCCGCGGCCGCGCTCGTCGACTTCTGTTTGGCGCTGTTCAACGCCAACGAGTTTCTGTATCTCGACTGATCGCCATGCCGGGGGCTGAACTCGCTACGAGCGCGCCGCCGGGAGCTTATTCCAACTCCAAAACCCGTACGCCGTGCCGGCTATTTCAATCGGCACCAGCGCGATTGCCGTGGCGATGAAAAACCCGTGGCCGTGGCCCGCGGGCAAGTGGGCGACATTGTCGGGACTGACGGCGATGAAGTGGAAATAAATCCCAAACAACATCCCGGCCAGCATCGAAACGCCCAACAGCAGCGCCCCGAACCGGGCGAACCGGGTCCAATACAGCACCAGCGCCACCAGCGGGGCGGCGGCAATTACGATATACACGAATGCCCATTGCCAGGCTGCCAATCCGACGCCCAGCTCTTCGTGAGCCATGCCGTGCAACTGGGCGACGAACTGACGCACGACAATGATCGCGGTGGCCCCAAGCGCAATACGGTTCATGGTTTCACCATGGTGAGAAATCTTTGATAGGCGTCGTCCCACGCGGCACCTGCCTGCGGCTCGTAGCGCACCGGTGGGAAGCTCGTGCGCACCAGCTCGCGGGCTTCGGCGATCGAGGCAAGGTCGCCCGCGGCGATCGCCTGCACCAGCACGTTGCCGATCGCCGTCGCTTCCGCCGGTCCGGCCAATACGACGCGCCCGCAGGCATCGGCCGTGGCCTGGCAAAGTTGCCGGTTCCGTGTGCCGCCGCCGACAATGTGAATCGTGCTTATCCGCGAGCCGGTGAGCTCTTCGAGCCAGCCGAACACCAGCCGGTAGCGAAGAGCCAGGCTTTCGAGCGCGCAGCGCATGATCGACCCCTCGTCGCCGGGAACGGTTTGACCCGTGCGGCGGCAATAGGCGCGGATCGCCTCGGGCATGTCGGCCGGCGCCAGAAACGACCGGTCGTCCGGATCGATGATCGAGGCCAGCGGCGGTGCTTTGGCGGCGAGCCGATTCAAATCGTCCCAACTGTAGTTGCGGCCCGAGTTGTTCCAGACCTGGCGGCACTCTTGCACGAGCCACAGCCCGGCGATGTTCTTCAAGAGGCGCGTCGTGCCGCCGATGCCCCCTTCGTTGGTGAAATTCAATTCCAGGCACTTGTCGTTGATCACCGCCCGGGGCACTTCCACCCCCATCAGCGACCAGGTGCCGGAGCTGATGTAGCACCAGTCGGGCTTTTGCACGGGAGCGCCGGCGGCCGGCACGGCGGCCACGGCGCTGGCCGTATCGTGCGTGCCCGGCAACACGACGTTGACGCCGGCCAGACCGGTTTCCGCCGCAACCTGCGCGCGCAGCGGCCCCAGCTTCGTTCCCGGCGGCGTGATGCCTCCCACAATCCGCGCTGGAATGTCGAAACTTTCCAACAGCTCGACGGCCCACCGGCCTTCTTGCGGATTGAAGAACTGCGTGGTCGTGGCATTGGTGAACTCGTTCGATTTTTCGCCGGTCAGCAGCCAATGGAACGCGTCGGGCATCATCAACAGCCGTTCGGCCGCGTCCAGCAGCGGCGAACCGGCCAGTCGCATGGCCCACAGTTGATAGAGCGTGTTGAACGGCATGAACTGCAGGCCGGTCTGGGCGAATATTTTTTCGCGCGGCACCACGGCAAAAGCGCGCTCGAGCAATCCGTCGGTGCGCGGATCGCGATAGTGCGCCGGGTTCGCGAGCAGCTCGTCGCCCTGGCCTAGCAGAGCGAAGTCGACGCCCCAGGTGTCGACGCCCAGGCTGGCGATTTCTCCCAGCTCGGCCGCCGCCGCGGCACGCAGCCCGTGACAAACGTTTTGCCACTGCCCGAGCAGGTCCCAATAAAGGTGCCCCGCCGCGGCAACCGGGCCGTTTTCGAAGCGATAAACCTCGGCCAGTTGGAGCCGCGCGCCGTCAAACAGCCCCGCCACATGGCGCCCGCTTGAAGCTCCGATGTCAATTGCCAGGTAGGCGCGCTTGGCCTTTGCCATTTGGTGAGCTACCCACGGGAAGCACGAGGACAACGGAGGCAAAATTCGGCTCGTTTTCAACATGACGCGTCGCCAGCGGCGCGTCAAGTGCCAAGCGAGGTAAGGACTTGCGACAAATCGCCGCCATCCGGCTCAACCAGCAGCATGGGCACTAACTGAAGAACCCCTCGCCCACGGGACGATAGGAATTTGATAGTCATCGATAGTTGACTTAGATTAGTAACATAGATATCATTCGATTCGGATCTGGCATTCGCCCAATGGCCACCGGTTTCAGCTTTGCCATGACGACGTCGATCAGCCCGGCCCCCACGCAACTGCCCGTCGTGCCCGAGCAAAGGCCGTCCGCGGCGCCGATTGCCGCCGCGCCGCAGCTCTTGGAAGAGCTCAAGGAGCACAGCCGGCGGCTGGAAACGGCCACACCGCAGGAGATCATCGCCTGGGCGGTTGAAAAATACGCCCCGAAACTGACCATGGCGACGGCCTTTGGCCCTGAAGGGTGCGCGATCCTGCACATGCTGGCGGAAATCGACCCCAGCACCTACGTCTTCAACCTCGACACCGGTTACCAGTTCAAAGAGACGCTCGAACTGCGCGACCGGATCGCCAAGCGCTACGGCATCGAGGTCGAATTGAAGCAGCCCGAGACGACCGTCGAGGAGTACGAAGCCCGCCACGGCGGCCCGCTCTATCAGAAAAATCCGGACCAGTGCTGCTTCGACCGCAAGGTGAAAGTGCTGCGCGAAAGTATCGCGGGCTGGCACGCCTGGATGAGCGGGATCCGCCGCGACCAGAGCAGCGACCGGGCCGGCGCGCCGATCGTCGGTTGGGACAAGAAATTCGGGCTGGTAAAGATCAGCCCCTTGGCCAATTGGACCAAGAATGACGTCTGGAAGCTGATCACCGAGCACGATATCCCTTATAATCCGCTGCACGATCAAGGATACGCGAGCATCGGCTGCTGGCCGTGCACGCGCGCGGTGATGTTCGGCGAGGACGAGCGGGCGGGCCGCTGGAGCGGCACGGCCAAGACCGAGTGCGGTCTGCATACGAAGGACGACTAAAGCGGCATCCGGTGCCACGGGCGGCGTGCCCGTCCGAGTTGCCTCGCGTCGTGGCTTTCGCGGTGGTTCGTTCGCATGAAGTTATCGGCCAAGACCGAATATGCCTGCCTGGCCATGCTCGAATTGGCCGCGCACTACGGTTCGCGCGAGCCGGTGCGCATTCGCTCGATCGCCGCCGAGCACGGCATTCCGTCGCGGTTTCTGGTGCAGATCCTGTTGCAGCTCAAAGGGGCCGGGTTCGTGGCCAGCACGCGCGGCGCCAGCGGCGGCTATCAGCTCGTCAAACCGCCGGAGGGAATCACGCTGGGCGAAGTGATGGCGGTCATCGAAGGACAGGAAGGCGAAGTCACGAGCAACACTTCCCCCCAATCGTCGACCGCGCGGGTGCTCGTGGATGCCTGGCGCGAAGTGGCTCAAGTGCAGCACGACGCACTGTACTCGATCACGTTTGCCGACCTGGTCTCGCGCATCCCGCGGCACTCAGAGAACATGTTTTACATTTAAGTCACTAGCCCGAAGCGCCAGCGAGGGTGCGCTTGAGACCGCCGTGGCTTTTCCCCTCGCTGGCGCTTCGGGTTAGTGTGCTGCGGACTCGAAATCATCAACCTCGCAAAGCCAGCCAGGCCTTTGGTTTCGAGCCTATCCCTGCCCGGACATCGCTTCGGCCAGGATTTTGGACGTGCTTTCGCGCATGATGCGGGGATCGACGGTTTGGCCTTCCAGGAGGGTCTTGCGCACGTCCTTGCCGGAGATGATCACCGGCTTCTCCTCCTTGTGGTTTTCCATCAGGTCGACGCGGTGGACCGACTCGTAGAAAGCGGCGAAGCCGACCTTGAGCGGGCGGATCTGTAGCTCGCCCTTGAGCTTGCCAAAAATCTCCTGGGCGTCGAAGTCGCCCCAGATCGGCGTGCCGTCGTGGTACGGCGCGTCGGCGTGCTTGCGGCCGATGACGATGTCGGTAAAGCCGTAGTTCTGGCGGTAAATGGCGTGCATGATCGCCTCCTTCGGACCGCCGTAGAACATCTTGATGTCGAGGCCCAACAGCAGCACGCGGTCGGGCACCGACTCGCCGCGCGGACCCCACAACTCGGGATCGCTGTCGCCCTGGCCCAAGGCGCGCTTCTCGATCAACGCCTCGTACGTGTGCATGCGCACGTCGGCGTGCACGTCGTCACCCTTGGTTTCGCCGATCAGCGGATTGAGCACGGCGCCGGCGTTGTGACCCTCTTTCAACAGCGCCTCCAGGCCGTACACGAGCGCATATTCGTGGGCCCGGTGCAGGGGATTGCGCGTTTGAAAAGCCACCGCGCGGTCCCAGCCTTTGCCGGCCAGGAGCTTGCGGACCTCGCGCGGCGAGAGCACGTACTTGCCGAACTTGGGATGCTTGGGCTGCGGCAGCACGCGCAGCTTCCCGCCCACCAGGTGCGTCTTGTCGGCGTCGCCTTTGAGCACCATATCGGCGCCGGGGTGGTCGAGGCGGTCGGTCAGGTAGACGCTCTTCAAATAGCGGGGCTTGTCCCATTCAAAGACGTCGCTGACGTCGAGCGTGGCCACGATTCGGCCGGCCGAATTCGTCAGCGCTACCGTCTGGCCCGCTTTCAAGCCGGCCGCCATTTGGCTGGTGACCGCCAGCGCCAGCGGAATGGTCCAGGCGTAGAGCTTGCCGCCGCATTCGACAACCGATTCGTCGAGCACGCGGTTCCAAGTCTTCTTGTCCATGGGCCCGGTAAGCGGGCTAAGCGCGCCGTCGCCAAAGCGATAGACGGTCGACAGGTCGCCGTCCGAAACAGGCACTTTCACCAGGCCGGCGGCCGCGGCTTTGAATGCGTCGACTTCGCCTGCACCCACGGTGCAGCAAACCGGTTCTGCCAGACCCCCGTGCGGGGCAATCAAATCGGCCATGTCACAATCCTTGACGATGATAGTTTGGTTGGCGCGCCGGCGCGAGCGTGGCGCAGGCGGCACGATCAGGCGTGCGATTTTGCGGTATGGGAAAGACAACGAGTATAGGGCGCGTAGCGCACCCCGACAAGGCGTATACCAGACGCGTATACCAGACGCGAAGCGCAAGCCGGGGAGATCCACGCCGGGCGCCGCGTCTCCGTCGCTTGCGCTGCGGGCTAATAGGCGCTTACTCTTTCGGCCGGATCGACAGCACGACGCTTTCCGATTGCGTGCCGGGAAGCGGATAGGTGGACAGCTTGCGCAGTTGCAGCCGCTTGAGCAGTCCGGCGTCGTGCGCTCGCTGGCGTTCTTCGACCCAGGCGGGTCCCTTGATCACCAGCAGCCGATTGAATGCGTCCCAATGCGGCGCCAGCCAGCCGAGTAACTTCGAAAGTGGCGCCACCGCGCGGACGACCAGCGTGTCAAACTGCTCGCGCTCGAGAAGTTCCTGCACCGGCGCGTGATGGACCGTGACGTTGAGACCGACTTGGGCGACGATCGCCCGGGCCGCCTTGGCCTTCTTGGCCACCGAATCGCAAAGCGCGATTTCCAGATCGGGCCGCACGATGGCCAGCACCACGCCGGGCACTCCGCCACCGGTGCCCACGTCGAGCACGCGCTCGCCCGACTCCAGAAACCGCTCCAAGGCCAGCGCATCGACCACGTCGCGGGCCACGAATTTTTCATACGTCGTGTGCCGCGTCAGGTTGAGCTTTTCGTTCCAGCTCCACAGTGCGCGCGCGTAGCGGTCCAACCGCTCGATCTGCTCATCGGGTAGTTCGATGTTGTGGCGCGCAAGCGCATCGCGCAGCGTGTCGTTGGATTTGTCGTTCACCGCGATTTCGCAACCCTGGGCCAATCGTGCGAGTTTGCCGGATCGCGATTGTTCACCAGCGACGCGCGCGTGGCAACCCCCTGGACTGGCGCCGCGAAAACCCTGGAATGCCGCCACGATCAACAGCACTTGCCCGGCGCGGGTTCGCAGCACGGCGCGGCGGCCTCGACGGGTTTAACGGCGTACACCTTCACGCTGGCTGCGTATTCATTGATGTTGTAGCGGGTCATCAGTTCGCGCAACTGGGAGCGAAAGGCGTCGGCCTCCGGATCGGCGCTGGCAACCGGCAAACAACCTTCGGAATCCGTTGCCACGCAGCAACCGGATTGCTTTTCGGCCTTGGCGTAGGTATTCAAATCGGCCCGGGTGTCGATCACTTCCGCGTGAGCAAAGCCGGCGGCCAGCAGCCCTTCGCGGTAGGCTTCGATCGATATCGCGCCCGCCACGCAGCCGACGTATGCGGCCCAGCTCTTGCTCAATTCCTCGGGCAGCGGCCGTTTAAGCGCGATATCGCTGACGGCCAGGCGTCCGCCCGGTTTGAGCACGCGGGCGATTTCGCGAAACACGGCCTGCTTGTCGGCGGCCAGGTTGATCACGCAGTTGCTGATCACGCAATCGACCGATTGATCCCCAAGCGGCAGCTTGTCGATCGTGGCCAGGTGGAACTCCACGTTCGTGGCGCCCGACTTAATTTTGTTGGACTCGGCCAGCGCGATCATCTCGGCCGTCATGTCGATGCCGATGGCTTTGCCCGAGGGACCGACCGCCTTGGCGGCCAGGAACACGTCCAATCCGCCGCCCGAGCCCAAATCGACAACCACCTCGCCCGGCTTGAGGCTGGCAAAGGCCGTGGGGTTGCCGCAGGACAGTCCCATGTTGGCTTCGGCCGGGATGGCGGCCAGTTGCTCGGGCGTGTAGCCGAAAGCCTCGGCCACGGTCCGGACCCCTTCCTGGTTGGTCGAACGTCCGCTCGTGGCCACGGCTCCGTACTTCGACTGCACGATTTGCTCAATCGACATGACAGGCTCCTTTCAATTCGTCGAGAAGTTGATTGACTTTCTTGGCGATTAAATCCCGCACCTCCCGGAACTGTTCGGGGGGCAGAGTTTTAGGATCGGGAATATTCCAGTCCTCGCGCCGCAGGGCACGCAGATTCGGACACGCGTCGCCGCAACCCATCGTTACCACGGCGTCGAACTGTACATTCGGCACCTCGTCGATCGACTTCGGCACGTGGCTCGACAGGTCATAACCCAATTCGCGCATCGCCTCGATGGCCTTGGCATTCACCGCGCCCGAGGGGCGCGAGCCGGCACTATAGGCCTCGACCCCACCAGCCAGGCGGGCAAAGGCCTCGGCCAATTGGCTGCGATTGGAGTTTTCGACGCACACGAAGACGACGCGCTTCATGGTCATGACCTTCCATCGCAAGCGCACGACGGTCCGGGAATCTATATACACTTAGGCGAATCTATTTGCGGAAAAAATACTCATGAACAGCAGCTCGGCCGGCTCGTGGGCAGGCGCTTGGAATCGTTGGGTAATTGCGGGACTTCTTTGCAGCAGCTCGCCAGGCACTCGAGCAGCTTGGCGTGGAAGTCGCCGGTGGGTTCGGCCCAGCGGTAATAACACCACAGCCCCTGTTTGCGGCACACCACGAGCCCGGCTTTGCGTAAATAGGCCAGGTGGCGAGACGTTTTCGGTTGCGGCACGCCCAGTACGTCAACGATGTGGCAGACGCACAATTCGCCGCCGCCGAGCATGTGCATGATGCGGAGCCGCGTCCGGTCCGAGAGCGCCCGAAACATCACGTCCACGCGACTGGCTGGCCTGGCTTTCATATTTGCATAAGCGAATATAGTCCTTGGCCGACAGTGCGTCAAGGCTCGTGAGAACAACTTTCGGCCGAGCCCCCTGGCCGCGCTTTAGGAGCGAGTTTTGGCAGGATGGCTTGGCACCGCTCGGGACTGTTTTCGAGCTACCTGCCATTTTGACAGGGTCCGTTCGGAGCCGTTTTCCAGCGCTCTTTGCAACTCGCTGTGGTCAATGATGTTCCGTCTATCCGACCGCGGTTTGGCATAGCCTTTGCACTCTCAAGAAAGCAATGCAAGGAGCGTACAAAACAGCGCCCAACAGTCCGCCCAAGCTGGCTCGGACAGCCGCGCCGGCGGGGCGGCGACATGTGACATTTCCACAAGGGCAAATCCACGAGAACGATTGGAGGTAGTTTACCCATGGTATTTCGCAGAGTAGATGGTCTGGTTCCGGTCGCGCGGTTGCGCGACGAAATGGATCGCCTGGTGAGCGGTTTCTTCGGTCCCCGTTCAGCCGGCGCGCCGGCACGTGGGGATTGGACGGCCCGCAGTTTTCCCGCGCTGAACGTGTGGGAACAGGGCGAAGTGATTTACGCCGAGGCGGAAGTGCCCGGCCTGAAGAGCGAGGATCTTGACATTTCGGTCGTCGGCGGCGATCTGACGATCCGCGGCCGCCGCGGCGCCGAACCGCGCGAGGGCGTGGCTTATCACCGGCAAGAGCGGGGCACCGGCGAGTTTAACCGCGTGTTGCGGCTCCCCGACGAAGTCGACGCCGGCAAGGTCGAGGCGACGCTCGTCGACGGCGTGCTGCTCGTGAAGCTGCCTAAGGCCGAAAGTGCCAGGCCAAAGAAGATCAAAGTTGAGACCAAGTAGATAATGAGATCGCGGCCCGGCGAAATCGCGAGACGACAAACAGACAAACCACTTTTCATTTCTAATTTCCCATCAACTACCAAAGCCGCTTTTCCGGCTTCGCAAGCGAGGAGCAAAAGACTATGGCAACGGACATGAGCGTGACACAAAACGAACCTCAAGGCGCGGAACGCACCCGCGGTGGCCGGGTCTATCGGCCGCACGTCGACATCCTGGAGATGCCTGAAGAGCTGACCCTGGTCGCCGACGTGCCGGGGGTCAAGAGCGACGCGGTTGACATCGATTTTGAGGACGGCGTCTTGACGATTCAAGGCAAAGTCGAGCCGCGGTACGCCGAGAACGTCAATTTCCTGCTGTGCGAATACGGCATCGGCGATTTTTATCGCACGTTCCGGGTCAGCGACGAGATCAACGCCGGCGGTATTCATGCCGAATGCGCCGATGGCGTATTGACGGTGCATTTGCCGAAAGCCGAGTCGGCCAGGCCGCGCAAGATCGCAGTGAAAACGGCGTCGTAAGATTCGCTGCTTAGATTCGCGGCGGCGTTGCGATTAAGCAAACATAATCAGGAGCGCCGCTTCGGCGGTTTCCGCCGCGAAGTGCCCCTGCCCTCGGCGGTCGACGCCGACAACGTGGAAGCCGAGTACAAGGACGGCGTGCTGCACGTCAAGCTGCACAAAGCGCAGGAAGCGCTGCCCAAGCGAATTGCGGTCAAGGGCAAGTAATCGCGGGCAAATCCTCCGGTTTGACTCGCATCGCCCCGGGCACCCTCAGGGAGTGCCCGGGGCGTTTTCTTTTCGGGCTGGCGCGCGGCCTGTGATTTTCCCCGGCGGGTGGCTGGTGCGCGCAAAAGGATTTTGTAGAATACGCCGGCAATTAGCAGTCACTCGAACGGCGGAGTCGCTGTTGCTGCGACGTTGGTGCATTCGTTTCCAGGCACCGACGCGATTCACATCGATAATGCGCCGGGATGCTTTCGTCACAGGGAGAACCGTCATGTTCCATAGCACTCGATTTCAGGTCGCATTCGTGCTGGCAGCCGCAGCGCTGGTCGGCTACGTCGTCGCCGTAAGCCGGGTGTCGACCGGCGCGCCGGCGCAGGCCGCGACGGATGCGTCGCCGACTGCCAATCCCCCGGGGGCCAGGCCCGATTCCGCACAGGCACCGTGCGATGCGAAGCTGTCCCGCGGCGAACTGCTTTTGGCCCAGGCCAACGGCGGAATTGCTCAAACGCAAAAGCAACGCGGCACGCGGCGCCCCGCGCCGCTCAACAGGCCCAACGTCGTGTTTATCATGGGTGACGACGTGGGCTGGTTCAACATCGGCGCGTATCATCGCGGCATCATGGGCGGCCGCACGCCGCATCTCGACCGGCTGGCTGCCGAGGGAATGCTGTTTACGGACTACTATGCCGAGCCGAGCTGCACGGCGGGCCGGGCCAACTTCATCACCGGCGAACTGCCCATCCGCACCGGATTGACCACCGTGGGCCAGGCCGGCGCGACGGTCGGCATGCCGGCTACCGCCCCGACGATTGCCACGGCGCTCGGCTCGATGGGCTACGCGACCGGACAGTTCGGCAAGAACCATCTGGGCGACCGCAACGAGTATCTGCCGACGGTGCACGGCTTCGATGAGTTTTTCGGCTACCTGTACCATCTCGACGCCATGGAGGACCCGTATTGGCATTCCTATCCGCCCCAGTTGAAGGACAAGATCGGTCCCCGCAACATGCTGCACGCGTTTGCCACGCTCAAGGATGATCCCACGATCGAGCCGCGCTGGGGCAAGATTGGCACGCAGCGCATTGAAGACGCCGGCCCGCTGCCGCCGGAGCGGATGAAGACCGTGGACGACGAAATCCTCAAGTTCACGTTCAACTTCATGGACAAGGCCCAGAAAGACGGCAAGCCGTTTTTCGTGTGGCTGAACCCCTCGCGGATGCACATCATCACGCACCTGTCCGACAAGTACGCCAAAATGCAAACGCCCGAGAACGGCTGGTACACGGAAGAAGCCGGCATGGCCCAGCTCGATGACATCGTCGGCAGCGTGATGAAGAAGCTGGCCGACATGGGGCTGGACGACAACACGATCGTGGTCTTCTCCACCGACAACGGCGCCGAAAACTTCACCTGGCCCGACGGCGGACAAACACCGTTCGCCGGCGGCAAGGGAACGGTGCTCGAAGGGGGCATGCGCGTGCCGTGCATCGTGCGCTGGAAGGGCCGCGTGCCGGCAGGCAAGATCGAGAACCAGCTCATGTCGGGTCTCGATTGGTTCCCCACGTTCGCGGCCGCGGCCGGCAATCCGAACATCGTCGACGAGCTGAAACAGGGCCAGAAGCTCGGCGACCGCGACTACAAGGTCCACCTCGACGGCTTTGACCAATTGGACCTGATCACCGGCAAGGGACCGTCGAAACGCAAGCAGGTCTATTATTTTGCCGAGGGGACGCTGGGTGCCGTGCGCATCGACGACTACAAGTACCGCTTTATCGATCAGCCTCAAGGGTGGCTCGGTGGAACCGTGCACGTGGATTGGCCGATCCTGACCAACTTGCGGCTCGACCCCTTCGAGCGGACCGGAATGGCCGGATCGCTCACCTATTATGACTTCTTCGTCCACGAATTCTGGCGCTTCGTGTTCGTGCAGCAAGAAGTCGCCAGGATGGCCGAGACGTTCGTCGAGTTTCCACCCATGCAGCGCGGCGCCAGCTTCAACCTCGAAGCGGTCAAGGAGCAGGTGCAGAAGGCCATTCAGTCGCGCGCGGGTCAGTAGGGGGAAAACTGAATAAAGGTGCGTTGCCTGTGCGCCGCCGTTCGGATCGGCCGCTAAACGAACGCCGGCGTGGGCGGATACGTGCCGATTTCGACGTGGTGCCCGTCGGGGTCGCGGCAGAAGATTTGCGTGATGTTGCGATCGCTCACGACGTTCTTGCGATAGGGCACGCCGTGAGCCTTGAGCAATCGCTCGGCGGCGTCCAGATCGTCGGTGTGCAAGGCCAGGTGATCGTAGCGGGTCTGGATTTCGCCCTCGGGATCGGCGGCCGCTTCGTTGTAGATCAGGTGGATCATGATGCCGTAGTTGTAAAGCCACGCGCCGGGAAAATCGAAATTCGGCCGCGCGACTTCGCGAAATCCCAACACGTCGCGATAAAAGTCGCGGCTTTCCTCGACGCGCTTCGTTATGCGGCCCACGTGATTGACGGCGGTGATCGGCAGCGGCTGCGGCACGGCGAGGACTCCTCAAAGCGGACGATGGTTGGCGGGCCAGCCCACGGGGAGGCCGCTGGCTTCGCCAGCAATATAGTCGTTGCGGAGCCGGCGCGGCAACTTTTTGCTGATACCAGCCCGAACCGCCAGCGAGGGATCATATTAGCCCGAAGCGCCACAGGATTATGCAAGTGACAGCGTCTGATCGCCGATGCCGG
>JBBDNV010000071.1:0-5214 GCA_040877415.1 Pirellulales bacterium | reverse complement strand
ACGGCGAGGCCGGCAGCGTCTATTTCGACCTGGAAGATCCGCAGTACATCGAGTACTTCAAGTACGCCGACCCGAAGACCGGCCAAAAGATCGAAAGCCATCTGACCGGCTGGCAGAAGATCCACGTCACCAATTCCGAGCACCCCTACATGAAGCACTGGTGGGTCCCGGGCTGCACGATCGGCTACGAGCACACGTTCACGAACGCCCTGGCCGATTTCCTCGAATCGCTCGAAACCGGCAAGCCCGTCCAGCCCGACTTCCGCTCGGGCTTGCGCACCCAAAAGGTCTGCGACGCCGTGCTCGCCAGTGCCAAGAGCGGCAAGTGGATTGAAATCGCGTAAAAGGCAGTGGGGTCGAGATGAACTACTTCGCCCACGGGCGCCCTTTCATCGACGATCCTTACTTTCTGGCCGGCACGGCGGTGCCGGATTGGCTCAGCGTCGTCGATCGCCGCGTGCGGGTGCGATCGGCGCAGGCCCGGTTGCACGTGAATTCGCCGGACGCCCGGGTTGCCCGGATCGCGGCCGGAATCGTTCGGCACCATGACGACGACGGCTGGTTTCACGCGACGCGGGCGTTCGCGGAACTGTCGCTCGAATTGTGCCGGCTGTTGCGCAAGCGGCTGCCGGACGACGAGGGATTTCGGCCGCATTTCTTGGGGCACATCCTGGTGGAAATCCTGCTCGACGCCGCGCTGGTGGCCGACGAGCCGGCCCGATTAGAAGCCTACTACGCGGCGCTCGAAAGCCTCGACGTGCGGAGCGTGGAAGACGCGGTGGGCGCGATCAGCGGCCGGCCCGCCGGCCATCTCGGCACGTTCATCGGGCTGTTTTCCCGGGAGCGGTTCTTGTCGGACTATCTCGACGATGGCAAACTGTTGTTTCGCTTAAACCAGGTGATGCGCCGCGTCAGGCTGCCGCGGTTGCCGGCGACGCTGGCCGAGACGCTGAGCACGGCGCGCGTCATGGTCAGCCGCCGCCGAGACGAACTGCTTGCCGCTTAGCATCGTATTGTAGCCGGCCTCATTGAGGCCGGTTCTCGTGCAAGAATTCCGGGGTCAATGACCCCGGCTACAGAATGCGGAGATGAATCGATGAAATTCGGCATGAACCTGCTGCTGTGGACCGGCGAACTGGCCGACGAGCACGTGAAGGTGTTGGAATCGCTCAAGGCGATGGGCTACGACGGCGTGGAGCTGCCGATCTTCGCAGCGAACCCCGACAAGTTCGCCAAATGGGGCCAGCGGCTCGACGAAATGGGCCTCAAGCGCACGGCGGTCACGATTCGCACGGCGGAAAACAACCCCATCAGCCCCGATGCCAAAATCCGCGCCGCCGGCGTGGCGGCCACCAAGCGGGCTTTGGAATGTTGCCAGGCGGCCGAGTGCCAGACTTTGTGCGGACCGTATCATTCGGCGATCGGCGAGTTCACCGGCCAGGGGCCCACCCAGGACGAATGGAAATGGGGCGTCGAGAGCATGCGGCAAACGGCCGAACACGCCCAGAAGTGCGGCGTCATGCTGGGCTGCGAATACCTGAATCGCTTTGAGTGCTACTTCCTCAATACGGCCGCCGACATGGTCCGCTTTGTGCGCGACGTCAATCATCCTAACTGCCGGATGATGTACGACACGTTCCATGCCAATATCGAGGAGAAGGACCCGGTGGAAGCGATTCGCGCCTGCGCGGCGTACACGGTTCACGTGCACATTTCCGAAAACGACCGCAGCACGCCCGGCCAGGGGCATGTCCCCTGGGACGCGACGTTCAAAACTCTCAAGGAAACGGGCTACAACGGCTGGATGGTGATCGAGGCTTTTGGGCTGGCGCTGCCCGAATTGGTCGCCGCCACCAAGATTTGGCGCCGCATGTACGAGAGTGAAGAACAGCTCGCCCGGGAGGGGTTGGCGTTTATGAAGAAGCACGCCGGGTAGACGCGTTAGGCTCGACTTGCCGCGTGACACTTTCGACGCCTATAGTGCGCGTATGGGAGACAAGCGCGACGACGAACCGGTCGCCGAGAAATCTGACTTCGGATTGCCCGCCCTGGCTGCCCAGCACACAAGCGCCGGCTTGGCGCTCGACCAATTGAGCGCGGCCCTGGCCGGCATGCTCGCCAGCGGCGACGATCCCTATTCTTCGGCCCCGCAGGACTCGGAGTCGGGCGAATTGGGAGAAGACCCGCACGACCGGGCGGCTGACGCCGACGATGCCTGCGAAATTACGCCGCGCAGTATCCTGGAGGCGATGCTGTTTGTCGGCAGCCCCCAGAACGAGCCCCTTGCGAGCAAGCAGGTGGCCGCGCTGATGCGGGGCGTGCGGCCCGCGGAAATCGACGCCTTGGTGCGGGACCTCAACGAGGCGTACGAGCGCCGCAACTGCCCTTACACGATTGTCCAGGAAGGGGGCGGTTATCGACTCGCGCTGCGCGCGGAGTTCGCCCGGCTGCGCGACAAGTTCTACGGCAAGGTGCGCCTGGCGCGGCTGTCGCAGGCCGCCATCGAGGTTTTGGCGGCCGTGGCCTATAACGAGCCGACCACGTCCGAGGAGGTCACCCGGCTGCGAGGCACCGCCAGCGGCCACGTGCTCGCGCACCTGGTCCGCAGGCAACTATTGCGGCTGGAGCGTTCGGCGGGCGGGCCGCGGCGCGTGGTTTACTCTACGACGCCGCGTTTCCTGGAGCTGTTCGGATTGGAGAGCCTGGCCGACTTGCCGCGCAGCGGCGAGCTGGAACAAGCGTAATCGGCCCACCTGGGGCTCCATTTTTTGGGCCGCTCCTCGTTTGGGGGCCCGCTGGAAGGGCGGCCCCGCGAAGCGTAACCATCTTTCGGGCAAGCATTTAACGTCATCGTCACGAACTGCGCAGGCGCGTCCGGGGCGGATTGATAGAATGGCCCTCTGTCTTCATGCTGTCAGTCTCATGGACCATTTGCGTCGCGCATGTATGCCGACGCCGACCTGCCGGCTCACGTGGGGCGCGCTCGTTTGTTCATTGTGCCGCGCTGAAATGGAACACCCTTACGCCGGCAGTCCTCAACAGGATTTTTCCAGTGCGTCCACGCTCGTGGTAGACACGCCCTCTCAAACTTCCCGCCGACGGCGCTACGAGTCGCTGCGCGCGCAGGCGCCGGTCGTCGTGCCGTCCCTGTTGTTGTGCGATTTCGGCCACCTGGCCGACGAAGTCCGCAAGCTCGAAGACGCCGGCGCGCCGGCATTGCACCTGGACGTGATGGACGGACATTTCGTCCCAAACCTGACCTATGGGCCGCCGATCGTCAAAGCGGTGCGGCGCGTGACCGAACTGCCGATCGAGACCCACTTGATGATCTCCGATCCGGCCCACTATGCCGAGCAATTCTTCGAGGCCGGCGCCGACGCGATCACGTTTCACTACGAGGCCGTGCCGGACCCGCGACCGCTGTTGGAAAAGCTGCGTTCGCTCGGCGCCGTCGCCGGACTGGCATACAACCCCGAGACGCCTGTATCTGCCATCCGCGCTTGCCTGGACGCCTGTGACAGTGTGCTCACGATGAGCGTCTCGCCGGGTTTCGGCAACCAGCATTTCGAGACCGTGGCGCTCACGAAGCTGCGCGAGCTCAGCGGGCTGGTCGGAAAGAACGTGCTGTTGGAAGTCGACGGCGGGGTGAACGCCAAGACGATCGCCGACTGCGCGGCGGCCGGCGCCCATTCGCATATCGTCGGTTCGGCCATTTTCAGCCACCCCGACTATTCCCAAACCATTGCCGCGCTACTTCGTTTGGCACGGTCTCAACCAAGGACGCACTAGAGCTATGATCCAGATCGTACTGATCCGGCCCGGGGCCACCGACTACGACGACCAAGGCCGCATTCTCGGCACCCTTGATATTCCCCTAAGTGAGCAGGGCACCCGTGACGTCGAGCGGATCATCCGGGAAGTTCGCCCGCTGAATATTTCCGCGATTTACTGCGGCCCGTGCGAATCGACCTCGCAAACTGCCACGGCGATTGCCGAGGCCCTTGACGTTAAACTGAAGAAGATTGATAATCTGAGGAACATTGACCACGGTCTTTGGCAGGGTATGCTGATCGAGGACGTCAAGCGTAAGCAGCCCAAAGTCTACCGTCAGTGGCAGGAACAACCCGGGATCATCTGTCCTCCGCAGGGCGAGATGCTCAAGACGGCTCAGGAACGAGTCCATTCGGCGCTGACAAAAATCCTTAAAAAGCACAAAGATGGGACAATCGCCTTGGTGGTCCCCGATCCGCTGGCCGGCGTCGTCCAGGGTGAGTTGTCGCAACGAGAAATTGGGTATTTTTGGAAAACTAGATCAGAATGCGGGAAATGGGAGATCATTGCCGGCCAGCCGCAGAGCGTCGTCGAGGCACAGTCGTAGAAACTCAGGAAACTGACCGAAATACCCCCATCGGCATCTAACCGTTTGCCGATTGGATTTTTAGTAGGCACCGAGGCTCTCGCCAGCGAGCGCGCTAGTTTTCTCCGCCATGTCGACCAGCCATACGTCAGCCAACGCTTCCAGCTCGCAGTCGAAGCGCCCCAAGCGCGGCGTTCCCGCGGGGCTCTGGCAGCGCTGCCCGGGCTGCCAGCAAACGATTTTTCGCAAACAGGCCGAACAGGCGCTGGGCGTTTGCCCGGAGTGCGACTACCACTGGTACGTCTCGGCGCGCGACCGCATCGAACAAGTGCTCGACGCGGGAACGTTTGAGGAGTGGCACGCCGGGCTTGAGCCGGCCGATCCCCTTTCGTTTACCGACAAGATTCCCTACCGCGAGCGCCTCAAGAACGAGCAAGCCCGCACCGGGCTGAAGGACGCCGCCGTGGTGGGCACCGGCATGGTTCGCGCCCGGCGCGTGGCCTTCGGCGTGACCGATTCGGCCTTTATCATGGGGAGCATGGGGGCCGTGGTCGGCGAGAAGCTGACCCGACTGGTGGAACAGGCCACCGACGAGCGGTTGCCGCTGATCATCATCAGCGCCTCAGGCGGCGGCGCGCGGATGCACGAAGGCATTCTGTCGCTGATGCAGATGGCCAAAATCTCCGCGGCCTTGGCCCGGTTCGACGAGGCCGGCGGCTTGTTCATCTCGGTGCTCACCAATCCGACGATGGGCGGCGTGGCCGCCAGCTTCGCGTCGTTGGGCGACATTATCTTCGCCGAACCCAAGGCGCTGATCGGCTTTGCCGGCCCGCGCACGATTCAGGCCACGATTCGCA
>JBBDNV010000070.1:0-28087 GCA_040877415.1 Pirellulales bacterium | reverse complement strand
AGCCCACACCTTGCCCCCAATCCACCCCCGCAAAGAAAAACCAGCACGCCCAGCCCAACCGCCGGACGATCTTTCCTATTTTGACATTTCCTGCAGAGAACCGGGCACTTCGAGGCATCCTATTAAACTCGTTGACCCGGCAGTTCGCGCCGTTCGTTGACAGCGCGCGTGGGTTAAGTAGGATAGGAGTTAACGCTCTTCCACCGCTGGTCGGTCTGAAATCAACGCGCAAACGGTTGCGGCGGATCGATTTGAGGGTGCTCTTATTGCGCGACGGTTCGTGTCGCGCCCGGGCGGCTTGGATGATTGGCAGACGCTGGCCCGAGGCCGTTTTGTTAGAGCGTCGCTTACCAGTACGCAGATTTCTAGAATGGATGAGACATGAGACGCTTAAACGTCAAGCTGGCCCTGTGGCTCGTGGGCATTACCGTATTTTCCATGGTAGGCGTGCACTTTCTGCACGGCTATCAGCTCGACCGCAATGCGGATTTCCTGAAAGTGCAGGCGGAAAAGGCGAGCAAGGCCGGCAACGCCAAGGAAGCGATCAAACAATACAACCAATACCTGCGCCATCGTGACGACCGCAACGGCTATAAGGCGCTGGCCGAGTTGGTGGTGGACGTCGCCAAGGAAGCCGACGCGACTCGCTCCGACAAGTTCCGCGCCTACAACATTCTGGAAGAAGCGATTCGCCGTCATTCCGACCTGGACGAAGTGCGGGCCAGCCTGGTCGATTACACGATGATGATGCGGCGCTTCGCGGACGCGCAAGACCACATCAGCATTCTAAAGGAACACGGGAAAAACGACCCGGAGTTGGAGTACAAATCGGCTCTTTGCTATTTCCTCAACGGCGACGAGGAATTGGCTCGCAAGAAACTGTGCGAGATGGTGGGATTCGACGAAGTGTCGGAGCAGTTTGCCGAGGCGCCGCCGCGGGCCGCCAAAGAGATCCGGGCTTTCGGCCTGTTAGCTCGAGTTTTGCGGAACAAGAGCGACGGCGAAGCCCAAGCCGACCTCGTGATTCAACAGGTGGTCAAGTGGAACCCGGATTCCAAGGATGCGCACCTGATGCGGGGACAGTATCTGCTGGGCTTGCGGGAAACGATCAGCGACGACTTGCCCGATTCCAAAAAGCGGAAGGACGAGCTGCTGGCTGAAGGCAAAGCCGAATTCGACAAGGCTTTTGAACTGTCTCCCGACGACGCGGATGCCATTCTGGCAGTGGCCCACACGGCCATGTTGGAAGAGAACCACGCCAAAGCCCAGGAACTCCTGGAACGCGCTCGCAAGGAGCATCCCGACCGTCAGGAGGTTTACGTTCGATTAGCCGCACTGGCGCTGAAGCAAGGAAATAAAGATCAGGCGAACGAGCAACTGCAAAAAGGATTGGAGCAAGCCAAGGACACCCGCGGAATTCTCGAACAACTCATCGAGGTTCAGTTCCAACTGAACGATCTGGACGCGGTGCGCGCCACGTGCGAGAAAATGCGCGGGCTCGATGCGATTCCGCCCGAATACATTCGCTACCAGGAAGCGCGCCTCAAGATGTCGGACGGCAAGATTGTCGAAGCGACCAGGGAGCTTGAGAAAGTACGTCCGGCCATGGAACGTCTGGGCTCGGACCACGCGCAGCGCGTCAACACCTATCTGGCAAGGTGTTACGAACTGCTGGGGCTGCCGGACCAGCAACTGGAGGTCTATCGGCGACTGCTGGGGTCGTATCCCAACATGATCGTGGCTCGCCTGGGCGAGGCAGGCGCGTTGCAAAGTCTGGGGCGGCACGCCGAGGCCGAAACTGCCCTGGGGTTGTTGGCCGGCGCTGTCGACGTCTATGTCCCGATACGGGGGGCGGTTCTGCAACTGGCCGTGAACCAGGAGATGAGCAAACCGGAGGCAGAACGGAACTGGGACCGGACTGAGAAAATCGCCGCGAAGTTGTATCAGGACAAGGCGCGGACACCGCTGATGAATCAGTTGCTCGCTGCCGAATTGCTCACGGCGCAGGGCAGGATCGACGAGGCGCTGAACCTCCTGACCGCGGCGCGCAAGGAGAACCCCAAGGAGGCCTCGATCTGGGTGTCGCTCTCGAAGTTGCTGGCGCGCGACGAGAACAATCGAAAAAACATCCCCCAATTGCTGGCCTTGGCGGAAAAGGAGCTTGGCGACGTCCCAGCGGTGCGCAACGAGAAAATCAAAGCCATCATCGAAGCCGGAGGAGAAACCGCGCAACAGGATTTGAAAAAGATCGAGCAGGGAATCGAGAAATTTAATGAGTCCGAACAGCGCGTGCTGATGCAGCAATTGGGGAGAGCCTACCTGCGCGTGGGCGACTACGCCGACGCCAGGCGGTGCTGGCAAACGGCCATTGCCAAGGATCCGACCAACGGTCGGATCCGACAGTTGGTGTTTGAGCTGGCGATGGAACGGCGGGACGAAGAGGGCATGCAGGCGGTGTTGAAGGAAATCCGCGACTCGCGCTTTTTTGGCCCCGAGAACCCCCTGTACAAGTATTGTCACGCCGCCCACACGCTGCAAGTCTTCGACTCCCGCGAGCGGGACGACAACAAGTTGAGCGAGAAGGATTACAGGCTCCTGGCAGACGTGCGCAAAGAGGTCGAAGAAGGGATCGCGATGCGCGGAGAATGGGCCCCTCTATGGCGCGTGAAAGGAGAGCTCGACCAACTGGAAGACAACCGCGACGGGGCCATCACCAACTACCAGCGGTCACTCAACTATAGCCGCTTCAACCAGGAAACCACCGCCCGGCGCCTGGTCGCGCTGCTCTACTCGGCCGGACGCTTCACGGAAGCCAACGAGGCGTTGAAATACCTGTCGGGTTCCGACGTCCCCGACCAATTCCGACAACTCATCGGGGACATCAAGTCGAAAAGCGGCGACTCGACGGCCGCCATCGAGATGGCCAAAAAGGACGTCCAGGAGCATCCGGAAAACCCGATGAACCATATCTGGCTGGGCCGCTTGTTTCACGGCGTTGGAAAGTCGGACGAAGCCGAGCAGGCCTTCCGCGACGCCACGAAAGCCGGCCCCCAATTGCCGGCTGCCTGGGAACTTCTCGTGCAGCGGTTGCTGGCCAGCAGGAAGAAAAACGAGGCGGTCGAATCCGTGCGGGAAGCGTCCAAACAGCTCTCCGACGACCCGCTGACGATGGCCAGACTTTACCAACTGGTTGGCGATTCCGAGCAAGCCGATCAACTGTACCAGACGGCTTTGTCGAAGAATCCGAACGATTTAGCGGTCTTGCAGCAAGTCGTGGACTTCAGTTTCGCGGCGAACCAACCGGACAAGGCGACGCAGTATCTCGATCAAGTGATTGAGAAAGGGTCGAAGTCGTCGGACAAAAACGCGGTCGCGTTCGTGGCTTGGGCCCGCCGACGCAAGGCGCAGAGCCTGGCCCAGGTCGGCGATTACCAGAATACGATGGCCGCCGTCAAGCTGATCGAACAAAACACCGAAGGCGGCCAGTTGGCTCGTGCCGACATGGTGAGCATCATTTCGGCGTTGGGCGACCGTCCCGAGCCCCAATCGCGGGACACGGCCATCAAGTATTTCGAACTGTTGCGTCAGACTCACGGAATATCGGCACGACAAATGTCCGCGCTGGCAAAGCTCTACGACCGCGCCGGCCAGTGGACGAAGGCCCGCGATATGATGCTCGCCGCGATCAACAACAGCAGCGACGACCCGGTCGTCTTCAGCACGTACGCCAGGATGCTTCTGGACCGCGGTGAAGCGGAAGAGGCGGAACGATTCTTGAGCCGGGCCGAGGAATTGTTGGGCAAATCGTCCGGGCCGATCGTTGATGCGGCCAAGCCGGAGATCCGTTTCGTCAGAGCGCGCCTGCTGGTCCGCGACGGGCAAAAGGAGAAGGCGGCGGAAGTCTTGGAGGGGCTGCTCTCGCGTCCGCTCCCGCAGACGCAACTGGCCCGGCTGAGCTTTGTCGCCAAGGAGATGGAAAAGTTGGGCTTGCACGAAGCCGCCGAACGGTTGCTCACCGAATACATGTCGCAGGAGCCGCGCGGGGTGATCGCGATGGCCGCCTTCAAAGGTCGACTCGGCAACGTGGCGGAAGCGTTTCAGCTACTGGAAGAAGCGCGTAAGAGCCAGCCGGTCGTCGAGCTCGCCCCCGTCGCCTTGGAAATCCTGCGCTATTACCCGAAAGAGGTGAACAAGGAGCGCTGTCAGTTGATCGAACAGTGGGTCACGGGCGCCCTGGGAAACGAAGTCGATCCGCAAAGCATCAAGTTGATTCTGGCCGAATTGTACGACCTGCAAAGCCGTTACGACGACGTGATCAAGATCTACCGCGAGCTCCTTGCTGATCCGGCAACCTCCCTCGAACCCAAAGCCAGGGTGCAAAACAATCTGGCCTTCGTGCTGGCGGCCGTGAATCCGACTCCCGAGCGCGGCGCCCAGGCGCTCGAATTGGTCGAAGACGCGATGCGCGTGCTGGGGCCAAGGTCCGACTTGCTCGACACCCGGGCCGTGGCCTATCTGGCCCAAGGCAAGGTCAAACAAGCCGCCACCGACATGCACAAGGCAATCAGCGATACTCCGTCGATCGCAAAATACTACCATCTGGCCCAAATTGAGAAGCAACTAGGCAACCTGGACGCGGCGCGCGAGGCGATGGCGAAGGCCCAGGAACTGCGCAGCAACCACAATCCATTCACGCCTGCGGAGCGGCAGGGCTTCGAACGAATGCAGCAAGAGTTGAACTAACGCACCGTTGATGGAAGGGATAGACCCGCGTATGGCGACGGATGCCGCCGAAATTTGGCGCCAGTGCTTCGCACGGTGGCCCGCCGAAATGGAACGGCGCGGCGTGCTGGTTACGTCGTTCGACGAGCAAATCTCCTTCGATGCATTCGCCACCAGCGGCGATCTGCTGCTGATCGAGCGCCGCTCGCCCGACACGGTCGGCGCTCGAACCGTGTTAGTCGCCTACCAGAATATCGTGGCGCTCAAGATCGTCGACGTGGTCAAGATGAAGACCTTTCAGTCGATGGGTTTCGTCGCGCCTGCGCCGCGAAAATAACGTCCCCTCGCAAGCGGCAGGCCGCCGACCTTTGTCGCACGGCCGACGCTTGTCGCACGGCCGCCGCGGCCGTAGCATGGGCACAAAGCTCCGGCGCGCGCCTTTTTGACGGCGACGCGCTCCCGATGCGGCCAAATTGACGTCGCGAAAACCACGCGTCCGGCCGCCGACCGATGCATCCGCCCTCGTTCATGAACTGCGCGAATCGTTTATCGACTGGCTTGACCCCTTGTTGAAAGAAACAGGGGACAAGCACCGCGCGTCTGTCTGTTCCTCGTGCAACACCGCGCAGCGCCCAGCCCGTCGCCATTTTTCCGGCGGCCTGCTAACCCTGCAACGTGCGGGCCTGGGCCATGGCGTCTTCGGCTTCGGGAATCTTGCCGGCGCGTTGGAAGGTAACGCTCATGGCCGTGAAGCTGAACGGATCGTTCGGCTCCAGCTCGCAGACTTTCAAAGCGTGCCGAATGGCGTCGTCGTGGCGGTTGAGCTTGCCGTACAGCACGGCCAGCGCCGAATGGGCCAGCGTGTAGTCGGCGTCCTGCTCGATCGCCTTTTCGAGCGCGGCGGCGGCTTCTTCCAATTTTCCTGCGTCCTTCAATCGCTCGTGCTCGCTGTACAGCTCTTCGTTGGTCGGCATGGCAACTCCCGGCAAGCGTCAAAAAATCAAGCGAGCCGCGGCGGCGATCGCTAACGTCCTGGGATTCTACCAACTTCGGTTCGGCCGGGCGCGGGGAGCGGCCCGGAATCGTCACCATCGCTACAATCGGTAGACTCCTCAAACGTAGTGTTTTGGGTTGAATTGGCACCCGTGGAACATCCGATAGTCAAATCAGCAAGAGCATTTGCCTCTGGCCGCCGGGGGCCCCACTCGAATGCTCGCCTCGCCATGCCCGCGCGAGGGTCCCCGACACCGGGACAAAGCCGCCCAGGTAGCCGGGCACGGCCCAGCCTCGGAGAATCCGCACGGTGAACATTCATCCCCTCGCGATCGTCAGCCCGCAGGCCAGGCTGGGTCAAGGCGCCACGGTTGGTCCCTTCTCGATCATTGAGCCCGACGTGGTGCTCGGCAAAAACTGCACGCTGGCCAGTCGCGTGGTGATCAAGAACGGCACGACCCTGGGTGACAACAATCGGGTTTACGAGGGCGCCGTGCTGGGCGGCGATCCCCAGCACACCCGCATGCCCGAGCGATTGGGCCGGGTGGTTATCGGCTCGAACAACACGCTGCGCGAAAACGTCACCGTGCACCGCGCGCTCAGCGAAGGCGCCGCGACCACGATCGGCAACAACAACCTGCTTATGGTCGGCGCGCATGCCGCTCACGATTGCTCGATCGGCGACAACTTGGTTCTCGCCAATAACGTGCTGTTGGGCGGCTACGTCAGCGTGGGCGACAGGGCATTCGTCTCCGGCGCCGTCGCCGTGCACCAGTTCTGCCGCATCGGCCGGCTGGCCATGATCGGCGGCTGCGCCCGCGTGGTGCAGGACGTGCCGCCGTACGTGATGGTCGACGGCCACAGCGGGCTGATCGTGGGCCTCAACCTCGTCGGCTTGCGGCGCAACGGTTTCGGAGCCGAAGAGGTCGCCCAGTTAAAAGCCGCGTATCGGCTCATCTATCGCCGCGGCTTGCGCTGGGTCGAAGTGCTGGAAGCCCTGAAGCGCGAGTTCCCAAGCGGGCCGGCGGCCTATTTCCACCCGTTCCTTTCGCAAGGCACGCGCGGCTTCATCCAGGAGCGCCGCATGCCGCCGAACGCCACGTTGAAGCTCCGCCGCGCCAGCGACGACGAAGACGAAGGCCGCCGCTTGAGCGCCAAAGCCGGCTAGGCGTTCTCTTCCGTTTCTTTGCCCTGCCGCTGGCGGCGAATCGCCGGATAACCGGCGACCAGGATGATCGCCAACACAACCGATCAAAATGGGCTGACCCGACGGCTCATTTCTTGGCGGCTTTTTCCGTCACGGCGGCTTGAGCCGCGGCCAGCCGGGCGATCGGCACGCGGAACGGCGAACAACTGACGTAGTCGAGTCCAATCTCGTGACAGAATATCACGCTGGCCGGGTCACCGCCGTGCTCGCCGCAGATGCCCAACTTGATCCCGGGCCGCGCGCGGCGCCCGCCGGCCGCGGCGATTCGCATCAACTCCCCGACCCCGTCGCGATCGATCGTCTGAAACGGGTCGTTGGGGATGATGTCTTGTTCGCGATACTGGTTGATAAAGCCGCCGTAATCGTCGCGGCTCATGCCCAGGGTGGTCTGCGTCAGGTCGTTGGTGCCGAAGCTGAAGAACTCGGCGGATTTGGCCATCTGGTCGGCGCACACGCAGGCCCGCGGAAGCTCGACCATCGTGCCGACCAGAAACTGGACCCGCGTCCCCTTTTCGCCGAACACCTTCTCGGCCGTCTCGCGGACGATTTGCTCCTGGTTCTGAAACTCGGTGGCGAAGCCGGCCAGCGGGATCATCACCTCGGGCAGCACGTCGATGCCAGCCAGCTTGACGTCACAGGCCGCCTCGAAAATCGCCCGGGCCTGCATCCGCGTGATTTCCGGATAGACGATGCCCAGCCGGCAGCCCCGGTGCCCCAGCATGGGATTGAATTCGTGCAACTCTTGCACCCGGCGGGCGATTGCGTGGGCGCTGACTCCGATCGTATCGGCCACTTCGGCCTGTTCCTCGGCGGTGTGCGGCAAGAATTCGTGCAGCGGCGGATCGAGCAGGCGGATCGTGACCGGCTTGCCCTGCATGGCACGCAGCAGTCCGTCGAAATCCTCTCGCTGGTACGGCAGCAGCTTGGCCAAGGCCCTTTCGCGCCTGTCGTGCGACTCGGCCAGGATCATTTCGCGAAAATCGTTGATGTGGTCGAAAAACATGTGCTCCGTGCGGCACAGTCCGATGCCTTCGGCGCCAAAGGCGATCGCCTCGATCGCCTGCTGGGGCTCGTCGGCATTAGTGCGCACTTTGAGTTTGCGATGCTCATCGACCCAGCTCATCAACTGTTCGTAGCGTCCGAAGGTTTCCGAATCTTGCGGCTTAAGTGTCTTGGAGATAAGCACTTGCATGATTTCGCTGGGATGCGTCTCGAGCGCGCCTGCGAAGACTTCGCCGGTGAAGCCGTCGATCGAAATCGGATCCCCCGCGCGCAGCACGCGGCCCGCCACCGTCACCGTGCCGGCCTGGTAGTCGATCTCCAATTCGCCGCATCCGACGACGCAAGCCTTGCCCATCTGCCGGCTCACCAAGGCCGCGTGCGAGCTGGCGCCGCCGAAGGCGGTGAGAATGCCTTGCGCGATTTTCATGCCGCGCAAGTCTTCCGGACTGGTTTCGCGGCGCACCAGGATGAGTTTTACCGTGTTGTCTTCAAGCCATTGCTGTTCGGCGTCGGAGGCGTGGAAGCAGATCTTCCCGCTGACGGCGCCTGGCCCGGCGTTGATTCCCTTGGCCAGCAGCCGCCCGGCCTCGACGGCGGCTCGCTTCGACGCGGGATCGTAGATCGGCTGCAAAAGCTGGTTGAGGTCGTCGGCCGGAATCCGCTTGGGGCTGAGTGCCTCCTGGCGGGTAATGAGCCCTTCGTTGACCATGTCGACCGCGATCCGCACGGCCGCAAAGCCGGTTCGCTTGGCATTGCGGGTTTGCAGCATCCAGACTTTGCCGCGCTGGATCGTGAATTCGATGTCCTGCACCTCGCGATAATGGGCTTCGAGTCTACCTGCGATTTCGACCAACTCCTCAAAACCCTTGGGCATCACCTTGCCGAGCGTTTCTTCGATTCGCTGGGGGGTGCGGATGCCGGCCACGACGTCTTCGCCCTGGGCGTTCACGAGGTAATCGCCGTTGATGCCCGGCCGGCCCAGCGCCACGTCGCGCGTCATGGCGACGCCGGTCGCGCAGTCGTCGCCGAGATTGCCGAAGACCATGGCCTGGACGTTGACGGCCGTGCCCCAATCGTGCGGAATGCCGTACGTGCGGCGGTACACGACGGCCCGGTCGTTCATCCAACTGCCGAACACGGCGCCGATCGCGCCCCACACCTGGTCCATCGGTACGGTGGGAAAATCTTTCCCCGTCCCGTCCTGGATGGCTCGCTTGAATTCGGCGACCAGCTCCTTGAGTTGCGCGGCGGTCAATTCGACGTCGTTCTTCACGCCCGCCGCGCGCTTCTTGGCATCCAGCAACACTTCGAACGGATCGTGGTCGTGCTTCGTCTTGGGTTTCATGTCCAACACGACGTCGCCGTACATCTGCACGAAGCGGCGATAGCTGTCCCAGGCGAACCGCTCGTTGCCCGATTGCCGCGCCAGCGCCTCGACCGTCTCGTCGTTGAGCCCGATGTTGAGAACCGTGTCCATCATGCCGGGCATCGAATCGCGGGCGCCCGAGCGGCACGAAACCAAGAGCGGATTGTCGGTCGATCCGAACTTGGCGCCCATTTCGCGCTCGATCTTGGCCATCGCCCGCTCGACCAGCCCGCCGAGCTGGGGCGGATAGGACCCTTCGTGCGCGTAGTAATAGGTGCAGACATTGGTGCCGATGGTGAAGCCGGCCGGCACGGGCAGAGTGAGGTTGGTCATTTCGGCCAGGTTGGCCCCTTTGCCGCCCAGCAAGTCCCTCATCGAGGCGTCGCCGTCGGTGCCCAACGGTCCGAACGCATAAACGTATTTCTCAGCGACGTATTTCAGAGCGGGCATGGGTGCGAGAGTTCCTTTCGAGTCTGGTGCAAAGCTGGCTCGAAGCCCTGCCAAGCTCGTGATACGCTTTTTGCGTCCGAACCGCGTACAAGCGGGCCAATCTAGCAATTCCGGGCGGCGACCGTCAAGCAGCCTTAAGTCTAGGAAAATTAAGGAAATAGGGCGAATCGAAGGCCATCTTGGAAAGGTTCCCTCGCCAGCCTGATAATCGCTCTGGGCGGGCACTCGGGGCTGATCGCGCCGAAACGTAGAATACGTGGGTCTCTACGCCCGGCTCGGCGCGCTGGCTCTGTTGGCCTTTCTGATTCCGGTGTCGGTCGTCATGCACAACTTCTGGGCGATCGATGAGGGACCCGAGCGCATGGGCCAGATGATCAATTTCATGAAGAACGTCTCGATCACCGGCGGGGTGACCCTGGTCTTGGCCCTGGGCGCCGGTCCGTGCAGCATCGACAGCCTGATGAAACCCAGGCCCAAGCCGGTGACGCCGACGTGATGAAAACCGACGTCAACGAGTCGCGCCGCACCGTCTTTGGCACTGCCGTGGCCGTCGAGGGCGGATTGGTGCTCCTTGCGCTGGTCGTCGGCTGGCTGCTGGGGCAGCCGCCGCTTGAGCAAATCGAGTGGACCATGCGTGGAGCGCTCGTCGGGCTTGCGGCGGCGGTGCCCATGGTCGCGGCGCTCGTGCTGGTGACGCGATTTCCCCTCGGCCCGCTGGCGGATTTGGAGAACGTCGTGCGGCGCTTGATCGTGCCGCTGTTTCGCTCCTCGAGGCTCGTGGACCTGGCGGCGATTTGCGCGCTGGCCGGCCTGGGCGAGGAAATGCTGTTTCGCGGCGTGGCGCAGGCGGGGATTGAGCGTGCCAGCGGTTCGCCCTGGCTGGCGCTGTCGCTGGCCAGCGTGCTGTTCGGCCTGGCCCATCCGATCACGCGCACCTACGCCGTGCTGGCCGGCCTGATCGGCGTCTATCTCGGCTGGCTGCTCGTGGCCAGCGGCAACCTGCTCGTGCCGATCGTGACGCACGCGGCCTACGATTTTCTGGCGCTTGTATATTTGCTGCGCGCCAGCGAAACGCCGCCACACGCGGAACCGGCGGCGGAAGCGTACGGCGACGAATGGTCGATCTGAGTGCTACCCGATGGTCGATCTGAGAGCTACCCGTAGGTCAGGCACGCCGTGCCTGACGTTTTCCATCCGAGAGAGTTCATCTCAGGCACGGAGCGCCTGACCTACGCGCCCTTTGATCTGCCGCCAGACGACCCAGCCGCCGATCGACAATGGCAGCAGAAACTGCAAGGCCTGCGACGCGCTGGGATAGACCGCGAGGCGAAAGCCGATCATGAGTTTGCCCTGCGTGTATTCCGTGGGCAGCACGAATTGCGACGAGACCAGTCCGCCGAGCAAAGCCAGCACGAAACAAGCGACCAGCGTCCATTTCCAGCTCACGCCCGCTTTGATCGCCAGGGTGCAGAAGAAAGCCGCGGCCAGACCCACGGGCACAAGCAGCATCCCCAGCACGACAAACGGCAAGCAGGCGTTGGCCCATTGCCAAATCGCGCCGCTGGTATCGACTTTGCCGCTTTCCAGCCCGAGGATTTTGGCCGTTGCCATCATGGCCATGACGTAGCCCACCCATAACGCGGGCAGCGCCAGGATCGGCAAGACAACAAACGCAAATATTGGGTGGCGGCGCGAAAAGCGCCCCTGGCGATATTCCCTGGCGGCCGAATCGGCCACCGCTCCCGGCGCCCCCAGCCGGTCAAACACGCCATGAAGATCTTTGGCATCCGTGCTCATACGATCCTCCAGAAAATCGATAACGTGATCGGACAACTCCCATACAAACCGCTCCACATACTGCGACGGTAATCGGCGGCCGACCAGTTCGGCCCGCAATTGGCTAAGCCAGCGCTTGGTGTCCACGTTCGCCTCCTTCGAGAGCGTGGTTGACGGCAGCCACGACGTGCTGCCAGGCACTGACGGAATGGGCAAGCAGGGCCTTGCCCTTGGGCATCACGCGATAAACAACGCGCACGCGGCCGGCGGCACGCTGGCGATTGGCCTTCAAAACGCCTTGTGATTCCAGGCGGTGCAGGATGGGGTAGACGCAGCCCTCGCCGAATTCCAGGTCGCCGCCGGAGGCCGCGCGGATGGCCTGCACCAGCTCATAGCCGTACATCGGCCGGCCTGCCAGCAGCCCGAGAATCAGCATCTCGGGCACGCCGTTGACGAACGGCGGATTCGTCTTGTGTCGGATCATTTCGTGGCCTCCATGCCTCAAAGTTCGAGGGCTTTTACCTCAAAGTTCGAGGTACGGCAAGGCCAGTTGGAAAAAGTTGGGAAAAGTTTCTTTTGACGTCGTCCCCCTTCGTGGCAAAATAGCGCACCTTACAGCGAATAAGGAGTTCCGATGAATCCGATCAAGCCATCCCCTGAAAAGATCACGAGCCTGGCCACCGGCGGCTGGTCGTGCGCGGCGCTCGGCGCCGCGGTCAAACATTCGGTCTTCACGCACGTCGACAAAGGCTCTCACACGGTTGACGAAATTGCCCGCTCAGCGGGCCTTTCGCAGCGCGGAACGCGGGCGCTCGTCGATGGGCTGGTCGGCGTCGGGCTGTTGACCGTCGCGGACGGACGCTACCAGAACGCGCCGGAAGCCGCCGAGTTCCTCGTCGAAGGCAAGTCATCTTTTCTGGGTGGTTTTGCCAAATTCACGCTCGAGGAACTCGACAATTGGGCGCAATTGGCCGAGGTGGTCAAGACGGGCGCTCCGGCCGAGGACATCAACTTCGACGAAAACCCGTTCTGGGAAGATCTCGTGTTGTCGATCGCGCCCAGCTCGTTTCCCATCGCGCAGGCCGCGGCCAAACGTTTGCGCATTGCCGGGGCGGGTCCGATTTCGATCCTCGACATCGGCGGCGGGTCGGGCGTTTATGCGGCCGTTTTTTTGAAAGCGAATCCGCAAGCGACTGCCACGCAGCTCGACTGGGCCAACGTCAATCGCGTGGCCCGCTCGTTCGTCGAAAAGCACGGCGTGGCCGACCGTTTTCGCACGATTGACGGCGATTTCCACAAGATCGATTTCGGGATCGCGCGGTACGACGTGGCCGTCTATTCACACATCGCCCACAGCGAGACGCCCGCCGACAACGTGGCCGTGTTTCGCAAACTCCGCGGGGCGCTGAAAGAAGGCGGCACGCTGGTGGTGATCGATTTCGTGCAGGCCGACGACCGCTCGGGACCGCCTTTTGCGCTGTTGTTTCACCTGAACATGCTCATCCACACGCAGGGCGGCGCGACGTATCGCCAGTGCGAATATCGTGCCTGGTTGGCCGAAGCCGGCTTTCGCCAGGTCGACATCGAACCCACCGAAGGCCCTGCCTCGCTCGTCTACGCGCGTTAGCACAAATTCGAGCGTTCGATCCCGCGTGCGGCGTGCCATGCTCACGCGGCATGAGCATGCTGGCCATCTCACGTGTGCCACTGCTGGCTTGTCCGGCTTGTCCAGCACGGCGGCGGGCACGGGTGGGCAAGCCACCCGTGTTGCCTCCATATCTGTTCGACAAAAAAGCAGTCGCACCCGCTAGCCTGAGCCAAGCCACGCGCCGGCCACCAGCGGCAACCCCTGGATCGCCTGCCAATACGTCCAGAACGCGACGGCGGCGTACACGGCGACGACGGCCGAAAAGCCGGCCAGTTGGGCCCGCGAGGACTCGCTGCGCGGCCGGCGGGAAAACAGGTAGCCGACCCAAGGCAGCAGTTGCACTCCGTGCAGCGTGATGGCATGCGCCCCACGCAGGTCGCCCGCTTCGGTGCTCCAGTTGAGAACAGGCAAGCCGGCGCCGCCATCGGGCACTCCCACGGCGTGTTGGTTGTTACCGATCATCTCCATGCCGATCGCCGCCGAAAAGAGCGTCGAAACCAAGCCGAGCCGAATGCCCCACAGATACGCCGGCGCGAGTTGCTTTCGCAGAGTGACCGCCCGCGGCAAAAGGAACAGCACCAGCACCGAGCCCTCCACAATCGTATTCAGCAAGATCAACAGCCCCATGATGCCAAAAATTCCCGCGTCCAACGTCGTCGCGTTGTTGAAGTGCGACGTATGCCCCCGGGCAGCCTGGAAGATGATGCACGACAATTCGATCAGCATCAGCCCGGCGGCAGACCAGGCTACGCATCGCAACACCCACCGCGGGCGCTCCAGGTACGCCAGAAACCAGGCCAGCGTCCACAAGTAGAGCGCCACGGAGACGAGAAATTTGATCGGCTTGATCCACACGTTGACGCCCAAAAGCTCGCGGCGATCGAAGACGATCGCGATCACAAGCGCCAGCGCCAAGATCGCAAAAAGCGAGCCGGTCGCGGCCAGGACTCGATTGCGCCGATAAACCTCAGCCACTAGCGCTCGCATCGGCGGGTACCCCGGGAATGCTGAAGCGACGGGCGATGCCGCCGCGCAGGACCAGATAGGCAAGCAATCCCACCGGGCCCATCATCAGCGTGAGGAATAAACACGGCAGCACGAACCAATGCCGCACGCCGACGCGCTGCGCATCGCGCACCAGCCAACTGCCGACGAACAGGTCGAACGCCAGATAATGAATCCAGCCGGCCAGCAGCATGCCGTCGATCGAAAAAGCGCCTTGGACGCCGGCCAGCGAGCCGAAGGCGCCAAACCCTTCGGGCACCCGGCGAAAATAGCTCACAAACAGCGCCAGATAAATGGCCCCCAGAATCGCCGGCAGCGCGCCGGCCGTGACCGTCTGCGTCCACCGCCACCTTGGCAGCACCGCCAGCAGCAGCCAGCCGGGCATCGCGATCCAACCGACCATGTCAAAAAGTCTGTCAGGTTCCATGTTTGACCTCCGCACTAGAACAGGGCGCTGATGTCCCCGAAGCTCACCGGCTCGTCGGCGATTTTTGAAAAGGTGCCGTGCTCGTGCATTTCCCGCGCGGCGCGCAGAAAGCCGCCAAAGGCGGCCCGATAGAGGCCGCTGCCAATGCTGACGCGCCGCACGCCCAGCGCCGAAAGGTCCGCCAGGCTCAATTCCACGCCCCGCAGCCCCACCAGAACGTTGACCGGGCGATCCACGGAGCTGACCACGGCGGCAATGTCCTCCTTGCTCGTGATCCCCGGCGCGTAGAGCACGTCGGCTCCCGCCTCTTGATACGCTTCGAGCCGCTTGATCGTATCCGTAAGATCGGGCCGGCCGACCAGATAGTTCTCACATCGCGCGGTCAGCATGAAAGTAAACGGCAGCGACCGCGTCACTTCCGCGGCGGCACGGACGCGCTCCACGGCCAACGCGTCCTCGTAGATCGGATCGTCCCTGCGCCCGGTGGAGTCCTCGATCGAGCCGCCCACCAGCCCGGTCGCCGCGGCCAGCCGGATCGTTTCCGCGACCGTATCCGGATCGTCCCCAAAACCCTTGGCCAGGTCGGCGCTGACGGGCAGATCGGTGGCGGACGCGATCGCGCCAGCGTGCGCCAGCGTCTCTTCGCGGCCGACCTGGTTATCCCGCTTGCCGGCGGAGAACGCGAATCCGGCGCTGGTCGTGGCCAGCGCCTCGAATCCCAAATGCGCAAGCGCCACCGCCGTGCCCACGTCCCACGGATTGGGAATCAGAAAGGCGGTCTTCCGCTCGTGCATTTGGCGAAACACGGATCCTTTTTCTTCTTGAGTCTGCATGATCGCGCGCGCAGGGCGTTTCCCAGAATTTCAGACGATCTCGGCCCGCGATGCAATCGGGTCCGTTACGTTGAACTTGTCAATTAGAAAAGTTACCCCGTCACTTCGCCGCGCCGACGATGCTTGTAGGCTGCGGCGTTGTTAATCAGATATCATAACCAGTTCTGTAAGAACGTCACCATGCAAGAAAACTTGATTTGCTCATGAACACGCAACATACAATTGCTTACGAAATTTGGGCACCGGTCAGAATGAGGAGAACAAGTCCATGAACGACGATCCAATCGCACGTCTCGAAAAAACCATTCTGCGCCTGAAATGGATCATTGCCATCCTGGCGTTTCTGACCGTACCGCTCCCCAGCTGTTCAAGCGACAAAAAGGCCGTCGCCCCAGCGACAACGAATACCTCTGTCGTGCCTCCGAACCCGGCCGGTGAGGTTGCCGAAATTTTACGAGCCCGGCGAATCGAGATTATCAATCGGGCCGGTGAGTCGGTCATGGTCCTGACACCTATCAAAGGTCGCTTGGAAAAAGGGGGCGGCGCGGCATTGATGATGTATGGGGACGGCTGCGAGTTCGTGGCTTCAACTGAAAAGAACCAAGCGGGAATGGGGTTGTTCTGCGGACCCAGGACGTTTATGGCGCGTTGTGGTCCCGACAGTTCCCAGGTTGGCCTTAAGCACCACGGGATTTTGGTGAGCATGTCGATTAATGACCGGGCCATAATCGCCGCAAGTAATCCCGATTACGAAGCTGGCATTTACGTGGATCAAAATAGCGCAGTAGCGGGCGCGACTCGTGGCGAAGCGCGGGCGTTTGCCGGTGTGGAGGCAACGCGGACCACGCTCGGGGTCGTCGATGTCAAGGGACGGCCGAGAGGTGGCCTAGTGCTGGACGAGGATGGCAAACCAACAATCTTTCTTTTTGACGAGAACGGTCGTGACATTAACCCGGATCCAATGCGCGCGCGGTGAAATCGCGGCACGCCACAGATATCAAATAGCGCGATTCCATTGATAACATCCAGCAGATTGCCGAACGTCAGATGGCCGGCGTTTCAGTTGGTGTTTTAGGGAGGCGTTGGTTCACGGCGTCTCCATTCCTTCGAGAGCGTTTACTATCTGCGAAGGGATTGCGACGTGGCCGGCTACGCCACCCGCCGCACGATCCGCGACGGCAGCGTCAGCACCGCGTGCAGCGTCTCGAAGATGGCGTCGACAGAGAGGCCGATCAGGCGGAAGGGCAACAACAGCACCCAGACGAACGGATAGACCACGACCACCAGAATGGCCAGCGGCCAGCACAACACCAGCAACAGGCACCACAGCAGGAACGTCAACATGGCGAGATCCCGACCCCCGACCGAATGTCCCGACCTATCCGCCCACGGAAGAATCAGCAGGGCCCGGCGCGGGCTTGTGAACCGCGCCGACCTCGACCTGGAATTTTCCCAGGCCGACGCGCACAGCCTGGTTGCCATCGCCCATGGCGATGCGCATGGCCTCGCCCTCGGTGCTGGCCTCGAGCACGGTCTTGATGTCGGCGGCCGACATGCCGCGACTGAGCATCTCGTGCTTGAGCGAGGCGTCGATCTCGGCCTGGTGGGTCTTGCGCAGGTAGTCGCTGATGATCGCGATGGCCGTGCAGGCCACGATCACGACGGCGGCCAAAAGGACCACCAGCAGCCAGGGAGACTCCGTAAAAAGTTGCAACATGACTGTTCTCCTGGGCGAATTCTCGTCCGGCCGTCGGCCGGCCGCATGGCCTATTCTAGCAGTTTGCCGTCCTCAATTTACGTATTCGCGGCCAGGCACGATTTATTGGTAGCCGGCGGACCGAAGATGAGCGGTCGGGACTCAGCGCTCTGGATTCGAGGGGGTTCCCGCGACTAACGGTCGCGGCGCCTGGCCCAAAAGGCCCCGGCCAGGCAGATTGCCGCCATCGCCGCCAGCGTCCGGGTCGACGGTTCGGGAATCTCGGCAATGAATCCGTGTTCCAAGCCCGCGCCGTCGCGGTAGTATCCTACGATCGTGTTGCCGTCGATGCCGTCCACGTGCGTAGTCGTGCCCAGGGGATGGTCCACCGTCGTGAACGTGGAACCGTCGTACAGAAAACCATGGCGGCCGGAAGCATTGAGATACGAGCCGACCATGCAGTTTCCGGAAATGCCCCCGACGAAGGTGCCGCCCGTTGCCAAAGGATGGTCAATCGTTGTATACGATGATCCATCGTACAGATAACCGTGTTCCATCCCGGTCGAGTCGACGTAGTCCCCCACGATGTTGTTGTCATCGATGCCGGTCGCGAATGAGTTGGTGGTGGTCAGCGGATGGTCGAGTGTCGTGAAGGTTGAACCGTCGTACAGGTATCCATGAAAGACGTAGCTTGGCGGGTCAAAGGGGTCTCCAGTCACATACAGGCCCACCATATTGGCGCCATCAATGTCGGATACGTCGGAGTAGAAGATGAATGGGGGGGATGATGGCTGTGGGAGGACGACGTCCGCGAAAGACGAGCCATCGTAGAGAAATCCCCACGAGAAACCGCCGAGACCCCCCACGATATTGCTGCCATCGACACCCAGCGGATAAGTCTCTCCGCCGGGCTGCATTTGCGAGGGATGGTCCAGCGTCGTGTACGTCGAACCGTCGTACACAAAACCGTGGTGAATCTCGCCGCCGGACGGAAGGACCTCCTCATACCACCCGACGACTCTGTCGCCGGAAACTCCCGTTGCCCGGGTGCCGTCGTTAGCCAACGGATGGTCGAGAGTCTCAAGAAACGTAACGGTGATGGCGAACGCTTGCCCTGGAGCCAATACGAGGATTAGCATGGCCAGCCGCAGCATGACCGATCGCGATATGGTGAACATGAGCGGGTCCTTTGTTTGACAGACTCAAAGTGGCCTCTTCCTTGGTAACCAGTTACGCCGCCACGACAGTAGCGCGGCCAAGGCAGCGCGGCCAATCGCAACCGATCAGCCCAACCAGATGCCCCGCGAACTCCGGATCGTCCTCGAGAATAAAGTCCACCAGCATGCCGCTCGGGCTGAAGCGGCGAATCTCGCGCGAACGGCCGCCGGGGTCCTGCGCCGTTAAAACCTCCGCGGCCCCCAGCGGACCGGCGTGCTTGATCGCCACCCGCACCGGCGCGTGCCAGCCGACGCCCGTGTAGGGAGTGAACGTCGAAATCGAATTCGTGTCGTTGTGCCACACCGCCACCCGGCCGTCTGGGCTGACGTTGCCGACGGCCACCTGCGATTCCGGGCTGAATCCGGGGATCGACCCCTGGAACTGGAAGATTTGGGTGCCGGAGAGGATGTCGAAGTTCCTGACATCGGGCGCTCGCAAGCCGGCCGGCGTGGTGACGACTTCGAGAATGCCGTCGCCGTTGAGCTTTTCGATGCTGGTGAAGTCGATGTTTTTCCGCGCGCCGGTAAGGGGCACACCAGAGCCGAGGAACTGCCACGTTCCGTTCCCCAGCGGCGGGCCGCTATAGGTGAGCTTGCGTCCCCTGGTGCCGGCGAATTCGATTTTGAGGTAATCGGCGCCCGGTCCCGCAAACGTCGGGTTGTTGCCGTTGATGGCAAACGTGGTATCTACGTGGGGGGTCGCGTAGAAGGTATTGGCGCCCGCGGAACCGTTGAGCGTCACAAATTCGAGCGCGCCGGCGTTGTAGTCGAGGCCCAGGAACGCGCGGGCCGCGCCCGAGGTGAACTCGGTCGAGACACCCGTGCCGTCGATCGTGTAGTCGACCAGCTTGGAGTGGCCGGCATCGTAGAGCGTGGCGTTGTCGGCCGCGCCGGACGTATCGGTGACGCGGACCGCCGCGTCGATCAGGTCGAGATCGCCGTTGCCGATGAAGTAGCGGTCGCTGTCTGCGAGACCCGCCAGTTTGACCAGGGAGCCGTTCCAACTTTCGACGGTGAACCAATTGTCGTCTGCGCCGCCGGTCAAACTGGCAATTTGCACGTCGACAAGATCGATTGTCCCGCCGAGGTTTCTCCTCAAACTGGAGTTTGTCAACCTGTAATCCGCGTTGCCGACGACGGAAACTTGATCGGCGCGGTCCGCCCCGCCGTCGTATGCCAGCCCGCCGCGCGGAATCGGGTTGCCATTGTTGAAATCAACCGTCAAGTTGTCGTTGCCGCCCAAGCCGTTGACGAGGATCTGCTCGATCGTCGAGAGCTGGAACGTGGCCAAGGGCGTCAGGGTGTTCAGGAAGACGTCGACCAGCGTCGAGTTGTTGGGATCCAACTGCAGCTTGATGTCATCGAATTCGCCGGCGAAGTCCATATCGCCGTTAATCTGCAAAACCCCCGGCGTGGCGACGGTCGTGCTGACGTTGCTGATCGTCCAGGCGCCCCGGCCGAGCGTGGTGGCGACAAGCTTGTCGTCCGTTGCGTCATACTTCATGTCATAAACTTTGGCGTTGGGCAATCGCGCGCCATACTCCGTCCAGACGCGATTTGGAGAAGACAGGATCAGGCGTGAGACTCCATTGAGTCCACCGGCCAGTAGAACTCCACCGCCGGCGGGAACAAACTCCAACGAATGAATGTCCCGTTCATTGCTGAATAAATCGTTCCACGAAGCGCCGGCATTGGTCGTCTCATAAACACGCGAGGAGTCCGAGACAAATGCGTGCCGCCAGTCGTTCGGGTCCATAACGACGTCGGTGATATTGACACCGGGGAAAGGAGCGGGGGTCTGCGAGAGTGTACCGCCGGCCGTGGAACGCAAGAAAACGCGTTGCTCCGAACCCACGTAGAGCACGTTGGGAAAATTGAGAATACCGGCGAAGCTCCCGCCGGCCGCCATGGCATTGACGCTGCCGAAACCGGGACCGGTGGGGACCCGCGTCCAGACAACATCTGCCGTGTTTGTCGCAATGCCAGCATTCCTGGACTCGTAGACAGCGCCGCCGGGAAGAACCGACGAATTCTTTTCCCACGAGCCGGGAGGCGTCGCATCATAGGTGCCGGAGCCCGTAGTTCCGTTGAGTGAGAAAGTCGTTTGATTGACGAAGGTAACCGTGAACGTGCCGTTGGCGGCCGGAATCCCCATCACTCCACTGATGGTTACCGTGTCCCCGGTGCTTAAGCCATGGCCGAAGGCATCCTTATTCGTCACAATCTTAATTGGGGACGTGGCGGTGACATTTTCGATCCTGTCTTTTTGGACAGCGAGGCCCCCAACGACGAGCCTCTTTGATTGACCACTCGGAGGAGCGAGGGCATTCAGTTCAATCGGCGTTATAAACGAGGGGGCGAGGCCTTCTAAACCGGCCGCGGGCAGCAAAGCGACATGGGAAGCGTCGTTTGTTGCGGTATCGAACACGTATGCCGAGAAGTTTATTAATCCCTGCGAACTGACGTACCGGATGGTCTTACCAGCGGGGGCCCGTGTTACAGAGTCGACCGCGACGTCGCCACCGTCCCCGCCAGCATACAGCCTCCACACCAAATTGTTTGGCGCCGATTGACCGGACGTGCCGTTGTCCTGAGCACCTCCCCACAGCACGTTAAAACGATTATCGTACGAGATATTGTGCATTTCCATCGCGCCAATTCCCGTCGTGCCTGATCCCTGCAGCGACTGCCATGAATTGTTCCTGGCATCCCGCGGATTATTGATGAAGCAGAGACCGCCGTCGTTGGCATTGAGCAAGCTGGCGCCGACAAACGCAAAGTCGCGAGAATCCGCGTGCGGAGATGTATGGTTCTTGGCGCCCGCTCCAACGATCAGCACCCAACTACCCGCGCCCGCCGGATCGTAGCGCAGGATTTCTCCATCTTCGTTGCCGCTACCGCCAAGATAAGCCACCTGGCTATTGGTTGCATCGGCGATGATCTGAAAACCGCTTCCGCCGAAAGAACCGGCGGTAAATAATTCAGTCGGCAAAGCCAATCGGGTCCAGGAATCCCCGTGCGTTGTTGAGCGGAAAACGCCGGTCAACCTCTTCGAGGTATCGACGATCGCTGCGTAGAGAGCGGTCGTAAAAATTCCGTTGTTGAACGCCGCCATTTGAATATTCGATGACGAGGAAAGACCGGTGATTCCCGAACTTGCGCTGGTCCACGTTTGTCCGAGCGAGATGCTGCGGAAAATGCCGCGCCCGGGAACGGCGGCAAAAAAGCGGAGTCCACGATTTGAAGGATTTGGAGAAACAATGATGTCGGAGACAGCCCCCTCCGGCAGCCCATTGGTGCCGCTGATCAAAGTAAAATTGTCGCCATTGTCGGTGCTCCGATAGAGCCCGGGGACCCCGGGGCGGAGGTCAATTGCTCCTACCAGGATCACTTCCTTAACGCCGGGCCCTGGGTCGGTGTCAACGGAAGTTGGAAGTACGGTCGTAATCCTTGGTTGAGTGAAAGAATTGATGAGCTTATGAGTCGTCCATGAAACTCCGCCATCCGTCGTCCGCAAGAGGCCAACTGGCGGATCGCCCTGCTGGGCCAGGTTACTGAAGCTTCCCGTGCCCGCGAAAACGACGTTGCCGCTGGCGTCAAGAGGATCGATGGCCACCGAGCTGATGGCCAGGGAAGCTTGCTGATCGGTCAATGGCCTCCAGGCTGTCGCGGTGGGATTCGCCGGATCAAAGTTGTCCGTCCGCCAAACACCGCCGTTCACGGCGCCGACATAGATTTGGTGATTATTCGGGTGGGCCGGATCGACAATGTTGGGGTTGACGGCGATGCTCTGGATTGCGCCCGCGGCAGGGCTGTTTGGCAACGCGTTGAGCTGCGCTTCGATAATTGGGCGAGGTCCCTGCTCAATCCAGTTCGGCACGCCGGTCAATGTGATAGAAAGCAGCGACCGGTCTTCGAGCACCTCGAAACGCAACCGACTCGTAGCTATTCCGCCACGCAACCTACTCGAACTAGCGCGATGCGCCGGGCGACGTCGGGAGTTTACTGGACGCCAACGCCGGTAGCTCAGTGATGAATGCGACATCTGACAGTCTCCTGCGTCCAAGGTGCTTGTTCATAACCTGCCGTCGACTATTCCCCATACGTATGGACGCGAAACAACCCTCCGTTGGGACAAGTCGTCACGAGGTACCCATCAATGCCCCGTCCACGGGGAAAAGGCGCCACCAGGGGTTGACGAATCTCGGATTCACCGAGCTTGATGGGTGTGGCGCGCGCAGGCGACGGGGTTGGCGATTTCGCGTGGTCGCAGCAGAGGGCCCTGCCAGGAGAGCACGGTCGGCACCAGGCCAGGCGGCTCTTGACCCTTTCCGCCTAGGGACTTACGGCAGAAGCCCCGGTGTCGGCACGCAGGCGCTGCCACTCGTCCCAAGGAATTGCCACGGCGCGGTTTTCCTTGTCGAGACGCGCGCCGAGCGTCAGGGCCGTCGCCCGCTCCATGGCGGCTACGCTCGCGGGCATCTGGGGAACGGGCCACAGCCAGCAGACGCCGTCGCCCCAGCCGGTGGCCAGCAGTTTGCCGTCGGGAGTGAAACAGGCCGAGAGCGCCAGATCGTTTCGCGCTAGCGGCACGCCGTCTTGAGCCAAGGTCGTGCCAACGTCCCACAGGCGCACGCACAGCAAGTCGCGCACGGCCGCCGCCAATAGCGTCCCACCGGGATGGACGCTCAGGTCGTAGGGCTCTTCCCCGAGTTCGATCAGGGGGCCGCGTGGAGTAAATCCCGGCACGTTCCACAACTGCACCACGCCGTCTTCGCCTCCCGCGGCCAGGAAGCCGGCCGACGAGGGCGCGAAGCACAGCGAGCGGATTCGATCGCCGTGCGGCAGCGTTGCAATCGGTTCACTCGGCGAGGTAAGCGACAGGACGTGCGTGAACCAGCCATTTGTCCCGTACGCCAACAGAGTCCCGCCCGGATCGACGGCCACCGCCTTCACCGCCTCCGGGTCCCGACATACGAGACGGCGCTCGAACGTGATCAGGTCCCAGATCGTGACGGTCTTATCGTTGCAGCCGATCACGAGCGCGTCGCCTGCAGGCAGAAACGCGATGTCCTTGACGGTTTCCGGAAAGCGCGGGGCGTTAGCCCGTGGTTCACCGTCGGCCGCACCCAATAGCCGCACAAAAAGGTCTTCCGCGGCGCTGGCGACAAGCGTGCCGTCGGACGAGACAGCCAGCGAGGTCACGGGTTTTACGTGCGCTGTACTACGTCGCCAGCGGACTTCTCGTGTCGCCAGGTCCCAGCAGGTGAGCGCGCCAAGCGAGGTGCCTGTGAACAAGAATCGGCTGTCCGGGCTGGCGGCGAGCCGGTTGACTCGGCCCCGGTGCGCGAGATTTACACCTCGCGCCACGACGTCAAGATTCCAGACGCGCGCCGTGGCATCGTCCGAGGCTGTCGCCAGCCGCGCTGCCGACCGATCGAATGCGATCGCACGCACTGCGCCCTGATGCCAGAAGGGCGGCGCGTATCGAGCTCCCGAGGCGACGTCCCAGGCGCGCACGCCGCCGTCCCACGATCCACTTGCCAGGATGCGACTGTTGGGGCTGAAGGCGAGCGAGGCGATCCGCTTCGGGTGCTGCAAAGGATCTCCGTGCTCTTGCCACGTGGACGTGCTCCAACGCCGTACGGTTCGATCCGCCGACGCGGTTGCCAACCAACGCCCGTCGGGGCTGAATTGCATGTCGAGGAGCATCGGCTGACTCAGGTCCAGCGGTGGGGCAGCCTCCACCCCGTCGGCAACTTTCCAGATTCGGGCCACTCCATCCTGGCCGCCCGTGGCGACCAGCGAGCCGTCGGGGCTGCCCCGCAACACGGTGATTGAATGCACCCGGCGAAGCGGCGCGAACCGCGGCCGCGCGGACTCGGAATCCCACAAGTGCAGTGAAGAGACGGCCGCCGTAGCCAGCGCATTGCCATGTTCGACAAACGCAATCTGCGCGACGGGTGCTTCGTGCTCTAAATCGACGGGCTCGGAGGCGGCGTCGAGCTTCCACAAGCGCACGAAGGTCGACTTCTCTGTCGTCGTGGCCAGCGTCCGGTGGCCGGGACGAAACGTCAAGGCACGAATGGCGCCACCAGGGTGCTCGAAATCCGGCGTCACCTGGCGGCCGTCGGCAACGTTCCAAACCCGGATCATGCCCCCCGCGTCGCCGCTGGCCAAAAGATCTCCTTCCTCTCGAAAACAAATCACAGTCACCGGATGTTCATGTCGCAGAATCCGACCGTGCTGCTGCCCGCTTTCCGTGTCCCAGAGCACAACCGTGGCGTCGTCGGACGCCGTCGCCAGGAGTTTGCCGTCGGGACTGAACGCGATCGCGACGACCGGCTGCTTGTGCCCAATGACGCCCAGCAGGCGGCCGGCGAGCACGGCGTCCCAGCGGGACCAGAGCGATTCAATATCGCGCGCCAACGAGGGGTCTTGCTCGGCGGTTTGGCGGGCCGTGACGAGTTCCAACAGTCCCACGGCGTCGCCTTGTTCGAGGCGCTCGGCGGCACGATGGGTTTGTTGCAGCGCGAGCATCCGTTCGGCGCTGCGACGCTCGCTTTCAGCGCGCTCGCGCAGATGTGTTTCGTTCGCCTGCGCTGTTACCGCCTCGTTTCGCAGGCGGACTTGTTCGCCTTCGGCGCGCGTGGCGCGAATGGCCTGCCAGGTGCTGACCACCGTGCCCACCACCAGCGCCGCCGAGACCAGAACGGTCGTGAAAAGCGCTACGCGGTTGCGGCGGGCAAACTTGCGGAACCGATAGGCCACCGAGGGAGGGCAGGCCTCAACCGGCTGGTCGGCCAGGAACCGCTGGATGTCCCGAGCCAGTGCGTCGGCCGTTTCGTAGCGGCGGGCGCGATCTTTCTCCAGCGCCTTCATGACGACCCAGTCGAGGTCGCCCCGCAACAGCCGGTAGAGACGATCCGCATCGATGCTCCGCCGAGCGGCCACGGCGGTTCGGCCGTCGTCCAGCGTGCTGAATTGCGTACTGGGGTGAGGCGGCTCCTCCTCGCGAATGATGCGGCGGATCTCGTCGTAGGGCGCCGCGCGCAGTCGTTCGGTGTCGAACGGAGTCGTGCCGGTCACGAGCTCGTAGAGCAACACGCCCAACGAGTAGACGTCGCTGCGCGTGTCGATGTCGACGCTGGACATTTCCGCCTGCTCCGGGCTCATGTACAGCGGCGTCCCGACCATCTGGTGAAAACTGGTGAACAGCGCCTTCTGCGTGAGCTGCTGGTGGATCGCCTTGGCAACGCCGAAGTCGATGATCTTGGGCATCGGCTGCCCGTCATGGAGCGTCACCAGCACATTTGCGGGTTTGATGTCGCGGTGGATGATGCCCTTCTGGTGCGCGTGTTGGACGGCATGGCACACGGAGATCAACAATTCCAGCCGCTGGCACACGGTCAAGTTGTTCTGGTCGCAATACTCGGTGATCGGGACTCCATGCACCAGCTCCATGACGAAGTACGGCCGGCCGGGGCACCCGCTTTCGGGTCCGGTCGCTCCCGCATCGAGCACGCGCGCGATGTTCGGGTGGTCCATCAGGGCCAGGGCCTGGCGCTCGACTTCGAACCGCGCGATCACCCGCCGCGTATCCATGCCCGGCTTGATGATCTTGAGCGCGACCCGACGATGGACCGGAGTCTGTTGATCCGCCAGGTAAACGGCTCCCATGCCCCCTTCGCCGATCTGCTCGAGGAGCTTGTACGGTCCGATGATTGTGCCGGAGGCCTGGGAAGCCGGATCGGCCATCGAGGCGAAGTCAGCCGGCGAGTCGCGTCCCTTGAGAAAATCTCCGGCTTCGTGATGGGCCTCGAGCAACGCCTCGATCTGGGCCCGCAGGGCCGTATCGTCGCCGCAAGCGCCGTCCAGGTGCCTAGCGCGCGCCTCCGGCGAATCGCATTCCAACGCGTCGGCAAAAATCGACAGGATTTGAGCGTCAGAACCGTTCATCGTCTCCGGTGCGTGCGCCAAGCGGTACCGCTGTTTGGGCTTTTGGCCATCTATTCATGCCCCCTTGACCGGCGAAACGCGCCATGCGAATGCCGGTTTTCGAAATAGAGCGTCTAACAAAATGGCCGGGGACTGTCCCGATTTTGCGGTGCCCTGGGAGCAAAATGGGACTGTCCCCCTCTCCGGGGCCATTTTGTTAGACGCCCTTATTTTCACTCGCCGGCCGCAGCGGGGCCGTCGCGCAGTTGTTGGTACAGCCAGGCCCTGGCAAACGACCAGTGGCGATCGGCAGTTCGCCCGCCAATTCCCAAGCACTGGGCCGCCTGGTCGAGAGTCAGTCCGGCGAAAAAGCGAAGCTTCACGAGCTCGGCGCAGTCCGGGTGCTTTGACGTGAGCCTGTTCAGGGCCTCGTCGATCGCGATCAGATCGTCGTCCGACGCGTCGTCGGCGACCTCGATCCCCTTCCAATCCAGGCGCTTTCGCCCGCCGCCGCGCTTGAGGCGTTTTTTGTCGCGCGCACGGTTGATGAGGATCCGCCGCATGGCCTCGGCCGCCGCGGCGAAGAAATGGCCACGGTTTTCCCATTGCTGCGGCGAATCGACGTCCACCAGCCGCACGTATGCCTCGTGAACCAAGGCCGTGGCCTGGAGCGTCTGGCCCGGCGACTCATGCGCCAGTTTTTGCGCGGCCAGCCGACGAAGCTCGTCATAGACCAAGGGCAGAAGCTGCTCGGCGGCCTGTGCGTCGCCTTGAGCGATCTCGGCGAGGATGCGCGTAACGTCGGTCATTGTGCCCTCCATAATAGCCCCCTCAAGGATCAGCCTGCAAAGTCGCCAAAAACTCGACGTCGTAGAACCGTCCATTCGCCCCATTCGGGGTGGCCACAAACTCGCCTTGAGCCGCCGAGAACGTTGATTTACGGTAACGTCGGGCGAGCCTGCGCTTGGGGCGACGTAGTTCCGCGCGGGGGGCGAGTAAGTTTTCGCGTTGCGAATGGCGCGCAAGGCGGTGCGTGAAAGGCAGTTGTGCGAAGGAGAGGGGGTCTTTCAAACTCTCGCTGTATAGCTATGAAAAATCCCCGCCCGGCACGATCGCCAATTGGCCTGAAACTGTGAAGCGAAAAAAACCACCCGGAAGGGATTTTAGGGGGCCGGGCGGCAGGGCTCGGCTGAGAATCACACGTTCCCCTCTACCCCTGAACCCTGGCTCCTGACCCCTATAAAAACAGCGGCCCGATCCATCGCTGGATCGGGCCGCCGGTGTTGACCAGACCTTCCTCTGAACGCTTCAGAAGAAGACCTCACTCGTTAAACACTCACGGCGTTTCAGCCGCCGCAGCCGCAGCTCGGGGCGGCTGCACAGCTCGGTTCGCAAGCCACCGGGCAGCAAACCTGCACCGGAACCTGTTTGCAGATCACTCGCGGGCAGCAGCGCGTCACGGTGTACGCGACCTGCTTGGGCACGCAACGCGTGACCTGGATGGTCTTCGTCGTGTGCACTGGCTTGCAGATCGTGTAGGGAACCTGTTTGACGCACTTCTCCGCCACCATGTGGCACACCTTGTAGCAGCAGGTCTTGACGCGCTTCTCGGCCACCATGTGGCACACCGTGTAGTTGCAGGTCTTGACGTGCTTCTCGGGCACCATGTGGCAGACCTTGTAGCAGCAGGTCTTGACGCGCTTCTCGGGCACCATGTGGCACACCGTATAGGTGCAGGTCTTCACCCGCTGTTCGGGCACCATGTGGCACACCGTGTAGTTGCAGGTCTTGACGCGCTTCTCGGGCA
>JBBDNV010000069.1:0-5307 GCA_040877415.1 Pirellulales bacterium | reverse complement strand
GTGCCGTTCGACCAGCTTAACGCCAAGCAGCGGCGCGTGGTGTTTCACGGCACGGGCGACCAGTGGATCGACGTGTATGCCGAAGGCCGGCGAAAGAAAACCGAGCGGCCGCTTTTTCGTTTTCAATTCAAGGGGCTCTACCCGGCGCTGGAGGAAGCCGCCCGGCTGTCGCCGGCGCTGCGCAGCAAATGGGAACATCTCGTCGGCGAAGTGGAATGCTCCACGTGCGGCGGCAGCCGTTTGCGCGACGACGCGGCGGCGGTTCGGCTGCGCGGGCGCACGATCGACGATTTGTGCCGCGTGCCGCTCGAGGAGCTGGCCGAGCATTTCGACAATTGGTCGCCCGATGAGCGCGAGCGCAAGATCGCGGGCGAGCTGGTGCGCGAAGTGTCGAACCGGCTGCGATTTCTGGTCGACGTCGGGCTCGAATATCTCACGTTGGGCCGCCCCGCCCCGACGCTTTCCGGCGGCGAGGCGCAGCGCATCCGCCTGGCCAGCCAGGTTGGCAGCGGGTTGTGCGGCGTGTTGTACGTGCTCGACGAACCGACGATCGGATTGCACCCGAGAGACAATCGCCGCCTGTTGGCCGCGCTGGCGAAGTTGCGCGATCTGGGCAACACGCTGTTGGTGGTGGAACACGATCGCGACGTCGTGGCGGCCGCCGATCAACTGCTCGACTTTGGGCCCGCGGCCGGTGAAAGCGGCGGACAGATCGTCGCCCGCGGCACGCCCGAGCAGGTCGCCCGCAACAAGGACTCCGTCACCGGACCGTACCTGTCGGGCAAGAAGGCGATTGCCGTGCCGACCAATCGGCGCATGCCGAGCGTTATGGAATGGGCGAAGGGGAATGGTGCGAAGAAGGGTGAGGGTAAGAAAGCGCGCGGGACAAAGCATAAAAACAGTTCCCCCCTCACCCTGCCCTCTCCCGCAAGCGGAGAGCGTGCGCTGCCGGAGGCGCCGGGCGGGTGGCTGGAGATCGTCGGCGCCCGGCACAACAACCTGCGCAACATGACGGCGCATGTCCCGCTCGGTTGTTTCTCGGTCGTCACGGGCGTGAGCGGCAGCGGCAAAAGCTCGCTGGTCGAGGACGTGCTCTACGGCGCGCTTGCGCGCACGCTGCACCGGGCGAGCACGACGCCGGGCCAGCACGACGCGATTCGCGGCGTCGAGCAGATCAACAAGGTGATTCGCGTCGATCAGCAGTCGCTGGGCCAGACGCCCACCTCGAACCCGGCCACCTACACCGGCGTGTTCGAATTGATTCGCGCGCTGTACGCCCAACTGCCCGAGGCCCGCGTGCGCGGCTACACGTCGCGGCGGTTCAGCTTCAACGTGCCGGGCGGGCGCTGCGAGGAGTGCGAAGGCAACGGCCAGAAGTGCATCGAGATGCACTTTCTGCCCGACGTGTGGGTCGAGTGCGATACGTGCCGCGGCCGGCGCTACAACCCCGAGACGCTGGCGGTCACGTATCACGGGCAGTCGATCGCCGACGTGCTGGACATGTCGTGCGGCCGCGCGGTCAAGCTGTTTGAAAACATCCCCAAGATCCGGCGGATTCTGCAAACGCTGTGCGACGTGGGGCTCGACTATTTGACGCTCGGCCAGGCCGCCCCCACCCTTTCCGGCGGCGAGGCGCAACGCGTCAAGCTGGCCGCGGAACTGGCGCGCCCCGACACCGGACGCACGCTGTATCTGCTCGACGAGCCGACCACGGGCCTGCACTTCGAGGACATCGCCAAGCTGCTCGACGTCTTGAACCGGCTGGTCGACCTGGGCAACAGCGTCCTGGTGATCGAACACAACCTGGACGTGATCAAGACGGCCGATTGGGTGATCGACCTGGGGCCCGAAGCGGGCGACGGCGGCGGACACGTCGTCACCAGCGGCACGCCCGAAGACGTCGCGGCCTACGCCGCGCTAGCAGCCGGCGGCAACGGCTGGCTGCGATCGCACACCGGCGAAGTGCTGGCCGCGGCGCTCCAGCGAAGTCCTCGCCGCAAGCGGGCCGTCTTCGATTTCGCCGCCGAACAATCCGAGCAGCCCGGCGACGTCGACATCGCGGACGTGGGCAAAGATTCGCGCATGCCGTGGGAAGTCGACGGCCGCCGCTGGCATACCCGCGATCGCGTCGGACGCAAGGGGCAGCCGTGCCGCTGGGACGGCCGAATTCTCGAGCGCATCGTCGATCGAATCGGGGAGTCGGACCAATTCGGCCCCACGAATTGGAATGCCCGCACGATCGTCGAAATCTCGTCGCCCAACAAGTCCGAGGGCTGGTTCCTGCACGCGATCACAGGCGAGGAGTGGCTCTTGAAGTTGAAATTTCGCGTGGCCAAGAACACGTTCAAGCGCGAAGACCTGATCGCCGAGCTGAAGTTGCGGCCGCTTGACGAGCTGGCCGAGCTGCCGGTTTACGGTCACGAGCCGCGCGTGAAGTGCAAGAACCTGCGCGGGCCGTTCCAGGAAGTGCAACTGCAGGTGCACTCGCTGGAGGAAGTCGACAAGCCGGCGTTCTGGAGATTCCTGGACTCCGCGATCGCCGGCTACGACAAGTTCATCAGCCGCGTGCGCCAAAAGCCCGAAGACATCATGCCCTGGAAAGTGCTGGGGCAGAAATGGCACTTCGCCCGCAAGGGATTTCCGCCCGGCAAACCGCCGAAATGGGACGTCGAGGTGCTCGAAGAGCTGTGCGAAATGATCAAGGAGGCCGCGCCCGACGGACAGTTCCTGTGGAACAACCAGCAGCTCGTGCACGTTTTTGTCAAAGGGCAGCACGAGCCGTGGGCCACGATCGTCACGAAGCGCGTGGCTTCGGTCGACCTGGCGCTGAATGGACCGAAAGGCCGATTCGCCCTGGGGCGGGTCAAAGACCTGGGCGCCGACCGCGAGTTTCAAAGCGGACCCGATCGCGACACCGTGCGATTCCGCTTCACGTCGACCGATGATCTGGACCGGGGCGACCTCAGCGAATTCCTGGCCGAACACCTGGCCAGCCTGAGCGATCGCAAACAGCAAGTTGCCGGAGCAAGCGTATGAGCGAACAACTATTGCCAACGCGGTTTCTGTTCCGCTTCGCGGCCCCCTGCCTGTATGAGGCGAACCTTGGTTCGGGGGAACCGCGCGAGCTGGCGGCGGCGCATCGGCTCCCCTCGCTGGGCGAGCTGGACGGCGAGAAGCCGTTTGCCGACGTGCGGGCGGCGTGGAACGAGGCGGGCCTGGCGCTCTCGGTGCGCGTGGAAGGGAAAAAACATCCCAACTGGTGCCGCGAAACGCGGCTCGATGACAGCGACGCCCTGCAGGTCTGGATCGACACGCGCGACACGCACAACATCCACCGCGCGAGCCGATTCTGCCATCGCTTCATATTCTTGCCGGGGGGCGCCGGGCGGAACTACGAAAAACCGGTGGCCGATCAAATGCTCGTGGATCGAGCGCGAGAAAACGCCAACCCGGTGCGTCCGGGTCAATTGCAGGTGGCAAGCGAAAAGCGCGTGGGCGGGTACGTGCTGGCGACCTTCATTCCGGCCGCCGCGCTGACGGGTTTTAATCCGGTCGATCATCCGCGGCTGGGGTTCACGTATTTCGTGTTCGACCGCGAGCTGGGCCAGCAGTATTTCAGCGTCGGCAGCGAATTCCCGTTCGCCTCCGATCCCAGCCTGTGGGGCACGCTGGAATTGGTGCGGGAGTAGAAGATAAAAACTGCTGCAGCTTTTCTATTTGAATAACTGCTTCTTCGTGTATTCGATGGCGCCGGCGTTGATCATCTCCTGCCAGGACTGAAACTTGGTGTTCCGGCGGGTAAGATCGTCTTTGTCGGGAATCGGCATGTCACCGAAGGATTCCTCTGGAATGCCACACTGGCTCAACATGTCCTCCAAACTTGAAAAGCGCGTGTTCGACCGCATGAATTGCGGGCTCAGGATTTCGAGTAGCTTCACTTGATGCTCGCCGTGAAAGGTTTCGGCGTTCCGCTGAAGCCTCTTCAAACCGCTCAAGTCCAATCTGACTTGCATCGCACACTCCTTGGTTTTTCGGTTGAACAATATGCATATTATACGGCCGGGCCCGTTTATCGGGTCGCGACATTTCAGTTAAGGTGCCACTTCTTCCAAGGCAGACGATCCATAGAAAGGTTGGCCAGGAAATCGACGATGTCGCGGCGACCATAGTAAGTCGGTCGTCCGGACGAATCCTGCTCCATGAGCACCACGGGGACACCGCCAAAATGCGGCGAGAACGATGCCTGTGTTTGCGCGGCTTGCGTCGGATTGCCGATGACTCCACGGCGAACGCATACGACGGCGAACTCAGCGCCCTGTTCACAAACTAGTGCTGCATCGAATGTCATTTGTCTTCTCTCGTAGATATTGGTTTTGGAACGGCGACGTGCCATCCCTTCACCAATTCCTTGCTCGAGATGCTTCAGCGTGACATTGCTGAGAAAGAAAAACTCAACTTTCGGGCGCGGCAAGATAGGTAAGAACGCGGTCGCCGAGAAACATGGCTTCCTCCCAAAGCTCGGAACGCTTGGGCCATTCAAACCAGATTGAAGAATCAACCGGTCCCTCTATTTGGTCGGCGACGGAACCTACGTCGTTTCTATCGTAAAGTGCCCCGGTCCTGCTAGCAGGCGGAATTCTGCTGCCGCGCTCAACATACGACATTCCGAGGTAGCGCATGTCTTCCGACGGCCAAGACCACAGGACCATTCGATCACGAGAGAGTATCACGGTCGCCGCATCGATTTGGCAGTCGCAATAGCGAATCGCAGTGCTGGTGATTGAGGTAAGCAGCCTCTCTGATAACGCACAAAGGTCCTTTAGGGTGCAAAATCCACCGCGGAAGTTGCGGACTTCTGCGACGAACAACTCCTTGGGCATCAGCAATGCTGATGCAAATCGGTCCGCCTCTCGCTCCATCGGATCTCCGGACGCGTAGTCCGCCACGGAATTGTGCGTTCCTCCGGACCGGAGGCGAGTGCGGTGCTCTGGCAGGTAGAAGTGCCCTAGTTCGTGAGCGAGCGAGAAGCGGACACGCCCCTCCGGTCGATATGGCCCAAAGTTTTGATAATAGATCGCAAACCGGTCGAAGGCTGGGTAGTACTCGATCCGCGCATCAAATCCGGAGCCAAAGAATCCGGCTGCGATTTCAATGCCCTCTTCTTCAGCGATGCGAAGAGGATTGACTGGCAGCTTCCACAAGCCGAGATCGCTTAGAACTGCTTCTGCAGCTTGGGCAATCGGGTCAGCCATGGCTCTGAAGAAAACTCCTCCGCTAGCTTAGTCCGCTAGCGAGATTTGTTACGTA